>CAIXMB010000142.1 GCA_903920435.1 uncultured Actinomycetes bacterium | reverse complement strand
TTCCTCGTCTTCACGGCGAACATCTTCGCCCTGATGGGCCTGCGCCAGCTGTACTTCCTGCTCGGCGACCTCATCGACAAGCTGGTCTACCTGCACTACGGAATCGCCTTCATCCTCGCGTTCATCGGCGTGAAGCTCGTCTTCCACGCGCTGCACGAGAACGAACTGCCGTTCATCAACGGCGGCAAGGGCGTCGAGTGGGCCCCGGAGATCTCGACGTGGACGTCGCTCTCCGTCATCCTCGCCTCGATGGCTGTCGCGACGATCGCGAGCCTCATCAAGATCTGGGTGGATCGACAGCGCGAAGACGCGTAGTACCCCGCACCCTCACCCCGACAGCGGGTTCGAAGGTCGAATCATCCCCGAGGTAGTGGTTCCGGAAGACATTCTTCGGGTGACATTCCGCTGCGGCCACAATTTATTCTTACCCCGCAGAAACCCGACCTCCTCAGTTAGCGCGGGAGGGCGAGCAATCTTCATCGCGCGCATTGTAGCGTTTGACCGGCTTTTTTTCTGTTTCGGCGAGAATTTGCACGGTTTTCTCATCAACCCATTTGGAGGGATTGCTTGCTATTTACGCGGGAGTGTGGATTATTTATACCTAAGTCCTCCGACACCCGCAGGATCACCAGCAAAGGAGCTTGGTATGGCTGACGACCCGAATCTGCCATCTGCAGACGTTGTGCCCGTCCTCGAGGCCCGCGGAGTTACCAAGCACTACGACGGCGTCACGGCGTTGGACGACGCGCATCTCTCTGTGCAGCGAGGCGAGATCCATGCGTTGCTGGGCGGAAATGGGGCCGGCAAGTCCACCCTCATCGGCATCATCTCTGGCGCCAACAAGGCCGACCTCGGCACCATCCTGCTGGACGGCGAGCCGATCACCGCGGCCGGACCCCAGGCCACGATTCTGGCGGGAGTTTCCACGATCTACCAGGAGCTCTCCCTGGTCCCCGCGCTCTCCGCTCTCGACAACATCTTCCTCGGACGTGAGCTCCACCGTCGCGTCCTGGGGATCTCGGTGGTGTCCGACCGGCGCCGCATGGAAGAGACCGTCCGCGAACTCGCGAGCGACTTCGGCATTGCGTCACACGAACTCCACACGCCTGTCTCGGAATTCGGCGCACTGAAGAAGCGGTCGATCGAGATCGTCAAGGCACTGGCCTTCGACCCCAAGGTCCTGATTCTGGATGAACCCACGTCGGGCCTCGAGGATGCCGAGCGTGTGTCCCTGTTCGAGTACATGCGCACCCTGCGCGAGCGGAATGTCGGTCTCGTGTGGGTGACACACCACCTCGAGGAACTTGTCGGATTGGCCGACCGGGCCACGATCTTCCGGGATGGCCGGAACGCGGGCACCGTCGAGGTGGCGAACACCTCGATCGACCAGTTCCTCACCTACATGTTCGGCGACCAGCGCGACGAGTTCGGCGCCGGCGACACCCGTCACCTCAACCGGCTCACCCCGCTCGACGATGCGCCTATCGTGCTGTCGGCGCGCGGGCTCAATCGCGGTTCCGTGGTTCGGGATGTCTCGTTCGACGTCCACGAGGGTGAGGTCATCGGCCTCGCTGGTCTGGCCGGTGCCGGTCGCACCGAGGTCGTTCGCACCCTGATGGGCCTCGACCGGCTGACGTCCGGCACGATCGAGGTGGACGGGCGTCGCATCACGCCGCGATCATCGACGGCCGCGTACCGCGCCGGCCTCGCGATGCTACCGGAGGACCGGAAGCAGCTCGGGATCCTCGCCGATCTGTCGATCGCCGCGAACATCTCGCTCTCCCGGTTGCGCACCGTCACCTGGGCGCGCTTCTGGGTCAGCGCTCGCCGTGAGCGCGCGCTCGCCGAGCGCTATCGCACGCGCCTCGGCATCAAGACGCCAACTGTCACGGCTCGCATCGGCAACCTGAGCGGCGGCAATCAGCAGAAGGCGATCGTGGCTCGATGCCTGAACACCTCCCCGCGTCTGCTGATCTTCGACGAGCCCACCCAGGGCATCGACGTCTCGGCAAAGGTGGATGTCCACGCCCTGATCCGCCACCATGCGGCGGACGGGGGAGCGGCGATCCTGATCGCCTCCGAGCTCGAGGAGCTCCTAGAGCTCAGCCATCGGGTACTCGTGCTCAAGAAGGGCCGCATCGTGGGTGAGATCCGGGACATTCCCAAGTCGATCGCGGCGGGACACTTCGCCGAGATCAAGTCAAAGGTCCTCGCCCTCAGCGCCGCGGGGTCTGCAGCATGAAGACCTCGACCGCCGTATCGCGACTCATGGGTACCCCGGGGCTGCCGATGACCATCATCCTGATCGTCGCCGTGATCGTGTTCCAGTTGCTCAACCCGATCTTCTTGACCCCCGGAGCACTCTCCAGCTACCTCACGAACGCAATGCCCATCCTCCTGCTGACACTCGGCTCCGCCATCGTGATCATCGGCGGAGGGATCGACCTCTCAGTGGGCACGGTGGCCGGTCTCAGCGCGGGTACCACGATGTGGGCCCTGGTCGCCGGGGCGCCGCTGTGGGTAGGCATCCTTGTCGGATGCGTCACCGGGCTCGGCTTCGGGCTGCTCAACGGCATTCTCGTCGCGGTCTTCCGAATCAATGACTTCATCGCCACTCTCGCGACGTTGAACATCGCAGCGGGATTGCTCGTCGTGCTCTCGCAGGCCACCCTCCTCCAGGGCGTCACCGACGAGGGGTTTGCGGCCCTCACCCGCGGTGACGTGTTCGGCATCCCCATCTCGTTCGTGGTCGCAGCGGGCATCTTCGTTCTCGCGCATCTGCTCATCTCGAAGACGGTGACCGGACGCCGGATGTACGCGATTGGCATCTCGGCCGAGGCGGCCAATGTCGCCGGAGTGAGCGTGGCCCGGTCGCGCATGTTCACGTTCGTAATTTCGGGGCTGCTCGCCGGTGTCGCGGGTGTGTTCCTAGCGTCCCGGCTCGGGGCGGTGCAGGCCTTCCTGGGGATCGGCTACGAGTTCACGGCGATAGCCGGTGCCGTGGTGGGCGGTATCGCGCTCGCCGGTGGTGCTGGAAGCGTGTGGGCGGCGTTGATCGGCGGCCTGTTCCTCGCGACCGTCCAGCAGGGTCTGCGGCTCAACAACGTCGATCCGGTCTACTTCAGCATCGTTACCGCCCTCGCGATCGTGTTCGGCGTGATCTTCGACCGTCAGGTGCGTCGGGTCCTGCTCCGCGGAGCGCTCGCTCGCACAGCGGCGGCGCTCGTCGATCGTGATGCAAGTTCAGCGCCCGCCTCTGCTGGCCGCGAGTCGAAAGAGGAGGTGCGCTGATGTCCGATCGGCACTCGGGCCGCATGAACGGTCACGCGATCGTCCACCGGATCCTCATCGATCCGACCTTGGGAGTGCTGGCGCTGCTGGTCATCTTCGCGGTCGGCGCGGCCATCCTGCTTCCCGTCTTCTACGCCGGGAACAACCTCCTCAACCTGGTCGGGAGTTCGATCACCGTCATGATCCTCGCGATCGGCGTCACCGTCGTGCTGATCTCCGGGGGCATCGACCTCTCGGTCGGTGCGGTCATGGCGCTCAGCGCGGGAGCTGCGGCGACCTCGATGCGGTTGGGGCTGCCCGTGTTCGCCGCCTTCGGAGCCGCGATCCTCGTCGGAATCCTTGCTGGCGTCGTCAACGGATTGCTCGTCACCCGAGTAGGACTGCCCGACTTCATCGCCACCTTGGCGACCCTAGGATTTGCAAGCGGGGTGCTCTACATCTGGACGCAGGGCGTTCCGATCATCGGTTACATGACCCCTGAGTTCCGCCTCGTCGGTGGCCTCCAGCCCGTCTTCGGGCAAGTGACCCTTCCGATGATCATCGCTCTTGCGCTCGCCCTGATCGTGGGGTGGGTGCTCAGCAGCACGAGCCTCGGCACGCGCTACTTCGCCGTCGGCAGCAATCCGGTCGCGGCGCGTCAGTCGGGCATCCGGGTCCGCTGGGTGAAGACGCAGGCATACATGCTCAGCGGAACGTGCGCCGCGATCGCGGGCATCATCCTCGCGGGTCGCAACAACAACGTCCCGGCCGACCTCGGGACGGGGTACGAGATCCAGGCGATCTCCGCGGCGATCATCGGCGGTGCCTCGCTGATGGGCGGCCGCGGGCGCGTGCTCGGGGCGGTCCTCGGCGCGATCACACTGGCGCTCGCGATCAACATCATCAATCTGGTCGGCGTGCCTTCGAGCTTCCAGAAGATCGTGATCGGCGCGATCCTGCTGCTCGCCGTCTTCGCCAACTTCGTGAGTGACAGGGTGCGATCCGCCGCCCTGCGCCGTCGCGCCACACATTTCTCAAGCAACGTCGCTTGAGTTCACCGAGAAGCCCAAGGATCTCGCGGGCAAAAATAATGAGAGGAATGCTCATGTTCAACCGAACCACAGCAACGACCGAGGGCCGTTTCGGCGCCTGGCGGCGCCTATCCACGGCGGCGGTAATCGGCGCCGCGGCGATCGCCCTCGCGGGTTGCACAACGGTCAGCCCGAGTGTCGAAGGCGCCTCCGGGGGCTCCGGCGGATCCGACTGCGGCAGCGCCGAAACGCAGGCGGCAATCACCGCAGCGGTCGCCGGTCGCACCATCAAGATCGGCTACACCCCGCCGATCCTCTCGGAGTTCTACACGCAGGTGGAGAAGTCCGCCCACAACCGCATGCAGCAGCTCGAGGAGTGCTACGGCATCAAGTGGGAGTGGTCCCGTCAAGGTGCCCTCAACGACGCCCACTCGGGCGTCGAGGCCGTCGGCATCGTCGAGAACTTCATCTCCAACGGGTTCGATGCCGTCTTCGTCTGCTCCGCCGCGCCCCACGCGACCATGCAGGAGATCTACGCGCAGGGTTCCGCCGAGGGCGTGGACTTCTACCAGTTCAATTCGACCGAGGAGTTGGAGAACCCGTCTCAGGCGGACGACCCGACCGGCGGCCTCCACACGATCTCGAACATCGGATACGACGACCGCTGGCAGTCGGGCTATATCGCCGGCCAGTACCTCGCCAAGCTGCTGAAGGGGGAGGGACAGATCGTCCAGATCCTCGGCCCGTCGGGTTCGGACTGGACCAAGCTCCGCCAGCAGGGGTTCGAAGCGGCGATCGCTGAATTCCCTGGCATGCAGATCGTCGGATCGGCCGATGGCGGGTACGTGCGCGACAAGGGTCTGACCGCGGCGCAGGACCTCCTGACGAAGTTCCCCGAGATCAGCGCGATCTACGGCGAGAACGAGGACATGGCGCTGGGGGCGTCCCAGGCCATCGATCTGGCTGGACTCAAGCACTGGGACGGCTCGGAGGGCATAATCACGATCGGTGCCGATGGCCTCATCTCGGGCATGGATTCGATCCGCGAGGGTCAGCTCACCGCGACCGTGGACGTCAACTCGGTCCAGATGGGCATCACCATGATCGACACCCTCTTCCAGCACGAGGTGCTGGGGATGTCGGTCGCTCAGTTCATCCGCATCCCCACGACGGTCGTCGACAAGGCGAACGTCGACTGGGCCGAAGGTCTGATCGCGGACGCGATGGCAGGACCGGGCAGCTACTAGTAACACCGGCGACAGGGTGCCGGGCCTGGCACGGCACCCTGTTCCCCTCAGACAAGGAGATTTACGAACATGGTGAAGCACTTCGACCACGTTGACGTGGTGATCGTCGGACTCGGTGCCGGCGGCGGGCCGGCCGCCAAGGTGCTGGCGGAAGCCGGCTACTCGGTAGTCGGATTCGACAAGGGCCCCTGGCTGCGCAACAAGGAGCACTACTCGGGGGACGAGCTGAAGTTTCAGAACCGCAGCTATCTGTGGCCCGACGTCGACCTCATGCCGCGCACGGTGCGCAGTGACGAGAACTCTGAGAGCCGGATCTTCAACTTCTCTCCCGTGCCCTCGGCTGTGGGAGGCGGAACTACCCACATGGCGGGTTGGACACCTCGACCGCGTCCGTCGGACTTCATCATGCGATCACTCCACGGCGACATTGACGGTGCGAGCCTGGCCGACTGGCCCTACCGGTACGAGCACCTCGAGCCGTACCTCACCAAGGTCGAGTGGAGCTACGGCATCTCGGGCCTGGACGGCGCGGAGCCCGGCGCGGGATTCCGATCCCGCCCCTTCCCCAGCGGCCCCCTCGGGCCGACCAAGTTCGGCCTCAAGTTCTATGAGGGCTGCCGCAAGCTGGGCATCAACGCGATGCCGCTGCCCATGAGCCACCTGACGGAGCGAAACGAACTCGGCCGCAAAGCCGTGAACCGCACGAGCTTCTGGAATCAGTACGGCGACCCCACCGAGACGCGCTCGACGGTCGCGACCACGTACATCCCCGACGCGCTCGCGACGGGAAACTTCGAGGTCCGGGCAGACAGCTTCGTGAAGGAGGTCACCGTCGGACGCGACGGCAAGGCGACCGGGGTGATCTACATCGACGAGAACGGGGTCGAGCACGAACAGCGTGCCCGCGTCGTAGTCCTCGCCCTCGGGGCGATCGAGAGCGCGCGGCTGATGCTGATGTCGAAGTCCCCGCTGTTCCCCGATGGACTCGCGAACGAATCCGGCCTCGTCGGCAAGAACGCAACCTTCCACGAGTACCTGTTCGCGGTGGGCCTCTTCGACAAGGAGGTCACCCCGGCTTTGAACGGATTCACCGGCAACTACCAGAGCGGCGGGTCGATGCACTTCTACGAGACCGACGAGTCTCGGGGGCATCTCGGGGGCGGAATCATCGCCACCACGCAGATCGGCCAGCCCATCAACCCGATCCTTCCCGGCAAGCCCATCTGGGGCGATGCCGCCAAGGATGCCGACCGCGACTACTTCCTCCACTCCATGAAGATCGGGATGATCCTCCAGGACCTCCCTCAGGAGACGAACCGGGTCGACCTCGATCCGGATGTCAAGGACCGCTGGGGGATGCCGGTCGCCCGGATCACCAACAAGCCGCACGCGAACGACACCGCCATGAGCAAGTGGCAGATCGACAAGAACGTCGAGATCCTCGAGGCTGCCGGCGCGGTGCGCACCATGCCCGTCTATTTGGGGGAGGAGTTCACCGGTAATGCCTGCCACCAACATGGCACCGTGCGGATGGGGACGGACCCCGCGAAGTCGGTGTTGAACGAGTGGGCCCAGGCGCACTCCGTCGAGAATCTCTTCGTTCTCGACGGGTCGGGCTTCGCCACGGCTCTCGGCGTGAATCCGACCTTGACGATCATGGCGCACTCCTGGCGCGCGGCGGACTACATCGCCTCGACCTACCTCAAGGGTCGCAGCGAGCGGCTTGTGCTCGACCCCCTCACCGGCTCGAACTGACATCAAGGAACGGAGAAGGAACAATGACGTCGAAGTCCGAATGGATGAAGCTGGACCTGCAGATCGACCCCGACACCCAGGAGCGCTTGTTCTTCAGCGAGCACGAGTGGAACACGATCGAGGCCGCGGCGAGCCGAATCATCCCCACTGATCACGACCCGGGCGCTCGCGAGGCCCGCGCCGTGGTGTTCATCGATCGCTACCTCTCGGGGATCGACTACGTCTACGCTGCGGCCGACGGGAGCGGGTTCCTCCAGCTCGCCGGGGCTGAGGCCGACGCCGCCCGGGCGCGAAACAACACGATGAAGAAGCTCTACCGGGAGGGTCTTGTCGAACTCGACACGATCGCCGGTCGACTCGGAGCGGCGGACTTCGTTTCTGCCGACGCGGCGCTGCAGGATGCGGTCCTCGTGGAGATCAGCGGCAGCCCGAAGCCAGGTCACGTTCGTCTCGACGAGCACGAGGTGTTCTACTCGCGCCTTCAGGGCAACACCGATCAGGGCAAGTCGTTCTTCGAGACCCTGTGCTTCCACGTGCGGCAGGGCTTCTACTCCGACCCCGTGTACGGCGGCAACAAGGATCAGGTCGGCTGGAAGGTGATCGGGTTCCCAGGGCCCGCGTCGCTCAAGGACACCATGGACGGCACGTACACGACCGCTCCCTACTTCGCTCAGGAGTGGGACTGGCACGAGCTCCTGCTCAGCTACAACCCCCCTGCCGGCGACCGCTGACCCCTCAGCGACGCGATACCTCAGCGCGACCTCTCGCGCTGTGAACCTAGAGAAAGGAACCACCGATGGCCAACTTCGCAGAGAAGGTGGACAAGTACGTCGACCGCACCTACCGCTACATCCCGGACACGATCGACCTGAGCCGCACCACCGTGCACATGCTCGACGTGCAGAACCTGTGTCTCGACAAACGCGGCGCCGACTACGTGCAGAGCGTGGGCGGGGCGCCGTCGGGCGAGGAGACTCTCGTTCAGGCCAAGCGATGCCTCGACGCGGCACGGGCCAACAACCTGACCGTGAACTGGTCGATGTGGGGCATCGACCCGTTCGGCTACGACATCGGTCTGTGGGGCGACAAGTACCCGGCCTGGAAAAAGCCCGACTCGCCGTTCAACCACGGAACCTTCGACGGCGCGCTCTGCGACGGATTCGTGCCGGCGGACAACGAGGCCGTGCTTCGTAAGCACCGTAACAGCAGCTTCTTCGAGTCGCCGCTGAACTCCTGGTTGACGACCGCGGGCACCGACTACTTCGTGATCGTCGGGTCGTCGACGGGCAACTGCGTGCCCACCACGGCACGCGATGCGTTCGAGCTCGGCTACAAGGTGATCGTGGTCGCTGACGCGGGAACCGCCATCCCGCTCAACTGGCACGGGCGCGATCCCGAGCACGACCACGAGGTTCCCGAGGGCTACGGCCAGTACTGGGAGGGTCTGCGCAACATGCAGGCCCAGTACGCCGATGTCATGACCACCGACGAGTTCCTCGCACTCATCGAGGCCTCGCGCTGATAAGTCGCTCTCTGCGGGCGGGCCCGAGAGCCCGCCCGCAGAGTGACGCGAAGAGAGGGAAGATACCGCGATGTTCACCGAAATCCTCGATCTGGCAGCCAGGGCCGAACGGGAGGCGAGCCGGATCGGCGTGCAGGTCGTCGTGAGCGTCGTCGATGTTCACGGCAACGCCAAGCTCATGCACCGCACCGACGGTGCCCCGATGCATTCCCTCGAGATGGCCTTCCGCAAGGCGTACACTTCGGCCACCTTCAACGTCACTACCGAGTCGTTGAGCGACGATGCGCGGCCGACGGGACCGCTCTACGGGCTCGCTGTGAACTCGGGCTCCAAGTTGATCCCGTTCGGGGGCGGCGCTCCTTTCGTGACGTCAGACGGCGAGCGTTTCGGTCTCGGGATCTCGGGAGGAACCACTGAGGAGGACATCGAGATCCTCACCCGGGCCCTCGCCGACTGGTCCGCGACGCCGGCGTGAATCAGCGGGTGCCGAACCGCCACACAGTCGTTTGCCGATAGGTCTCTCCCGCGGGCACGACGATCGTGGGCCAGTCGGGCAACGCTGACGCATCCGGTACGCGCTGCGCTTCCAGGCAGATCCCGCTTCCAGGCTCGTAGGCGCTGCCGGACCGTCCTGGCAGGTGCGGGATGCGATTGCCGGAGTACACCTGCAGCGTCGGTTCGGTCGTGACGATCGAGAGGGTGCGACCGCTGACCGGGTCGTGAAGGAGCGCTGCGATCGGCGCATCGGAGTCGAGGATGAACGTGTTGTCGATGCCGGGCCAGGGTTCGCCCCCGCGCGGCAGCCGATCCCCGATGCGGCGCTCGTCGCGGAAGTCCAGAGCGGCCCCGTCCACGTCGTGGACGCCACCGAGGGGGAGGAGTCGGTCATCGGTGGCGAGAACCGCGGACGCCGCGATCATGAGCGAGTGTTCGATGATCGAGGTGCGCGCGTCCCCGCTGAGGTTGAAATAGGTGTGATTGACAAGATTGATCGGGGTGGGCCGCGTCGTCGTCGCGGTGAACGAGATGTGCAGCTCGTCGCCGGCAAATCGGTAGATCGCGCGTACGTCGACGGCGCCCGGATACCCGTCTTCCCCGTCCGAACTGACGTGCCGGAACTCCACCGACTCCGGGCTGGAGTCGACGACGTCCCATTCCACCCGATCTAACGCGCGGGCAGACCCGCCGTGCAGATGTGTCGACCCCTCGTTGGGTTCGAGCTCCAACTCCAGGTCTCCGCCTCGGAATCGGCCGTCCGCGATTCTGCCCGCCACCGGTCCGACCGTCGCACCAAAGTAGAGGTTCACGAAGTCGTGGTACTCCCGGGTGGTATCGAAACCGAGAACGATATTCGCCCTCACACCGTCACGGTCGGGCGTGACGAGTTCGACGAGTCGGGCGCCGAACGGGTTGACGACGGCGGTGATGCCCGTCGGACTCGACATCGCAAGATCGCCGCTCACGCTGGATCGCCCTCAGGCTCGGCCGCATCCGGTCCCTGGTCGATCGTGGAGAGGTCGAGCGTGGTGGGATCCGACAGCAGCTCTTCGAACGCGAGCTCGGCTGCGCCGATGAGGGTGATCTCCTCCCCGAGGGTGGGCCGGATGATCCGGACCGCGGAGAACTGCGGGGCGAGTGTCTCCCGGGCGATCATGCCGCGCAACCGCTCGGGTTCGGCATCGAGCAGTGAACCCAGAAACCCGCCGAGCACAATCAAATCGGGATTGAAGATCGTGACCATCGTTCCCAGCGCCGTGCCGAGGGCTTCGATTTGCCGATCAATCTCCTGCTGGGCCGCCGGTGTGCGCTTCTCCGCCAGCACTTCGTCGAGGCGCTGGTAATCGCGCCGATCGAGCCCGGCGCTCTCCACGAGCGCATCCCGGCTCACCTCGGACTCGAGGGTTCCTTGGAGGCCTGCCGAATCGCGGGAGCCCCCGCTGCGGATCCGGAAGTGCCCGAGTTCGCCCGCGTAGCCGTTCGCACCCTTGACGGGATGACCCCCGGAGATGATCCCACCCCCGATGCGACCGGCGCCCCCGTAGACGTAGACGACGCTGCCGACATGCGATCCGCTACCGAAATTGGTCTCGGCGAGGAGGCCGAGATGGGCGTCGTTCGCCGTCCAGATCGGGAGCCCCACGGCGGCCCCCAGTTCCGCAGCAAGAGGCTCGCCGCGCCAGCCGAGGTGCGGAGCAAGAGTCACCGAACCATCCCGATCGTTGGTGAGCCCGGGGACGGCGACCCCGACCCCGACCACTCGCGCGTCCGACGGCAGCATCGACAGGATTCCCTCGATGACCAGGGCGACGATCGCGACGCTCTCGCGCATCGTGCCCGTGGAGCCCGTGTCGTAGCGGATGACGCGGCGGATGCGCCCGCCGAGACCCACCACGCTCACGGTGATGGCATCGATCTCGGGGCTCACGGCGATCGCGAAGACGCGATCGCTGACCGCCACATCCACACTCGGGCGACCCACAGCTTTCTTGGCACCCGTCTGGGCCGCGGTCGATTCGACCGCGAGGCCGCGCTCGATGAGCTCGTTGACGAGAATCGTGACAGTCGAACGATTGAGGCCGGTCGCCGCGGCGAGATTGCTGCGCGAGTTGGGTCCGTCGCGGTGGAGTCGGGTGAGGATGGCTGAGAGGTTGTGCGCGCGCAGGCGATCGAGGTTCGAGCCTTTGGTCGCCCGGAATCTCTCGGCGGGAGCTCGGCTCAGCGATTCGTGCACAGCCTCTCCTCGTTGTTGTGAAGTCACCTGAAGCTCAGTTTCGATGCTACACCGACACTATTATTTTATGCTTGCAATAAAAGAGATGGCGTCCTACCATCGACGACGTGGATAACGGCGACGGCGACGGTGGAGTCAGAACGATTCGAACCGCGGTGGTGGGATACGGCCTTTCGGGCAGAGTTTTCCACGCCCCCTTGGTGGCTTCGGACGCGCACTTCCATCTCGCCGCCATCGTGACTGGGTCGTCCGATCGCCAGGCGTTCGCCCGCGGCGATCATCCGACGACCAGAATTTATTCGACCTATCGCGAATTGTGGGCGAACGAGCACGATCTGGATCTGGTCATCCTGTCAACGCCACCGGACACCCACGTAGATTTCGCGGAGCAGGCACTGCGCGCCGGCGCCGCTGTCGTCATCGACAAACCGTTCGTTCCTCGACGCTCGGACGCGCTGTCGCTCGTCACCGCCTCCGCTGCGGCAGGGCGGCCCGTCATGGTCTTCCACAATCGGCGGTGGGATGGCGACTTCCTCACCATCAGGGGCCTCGTGGAGAGTGGCGAGCTCGGGGAGGTCTTCGCGTTCGAGTCCACCTTTGAGCACTGGGCGCCCGAGGCCACGTCGGGCTGGAAGGACCAGCTGCCCCTAGCTGATGCGGGCGGTGTCGCCTACGATCTGGGCAGCCACCTCGTCGACCAGGCGCTCGTGCTGTTCGGTCCCGCGGCCCTGACACACTCCACTCTGCGCACGGTTCGTCGCGGGGGAGGCAATGACGACCACTCGCAGATCGAACTGATTCACGAGAGCGGGGTCGAGTCCCGGCTGCTCATGAGTCGGGTCAGCCGTGCATTGGGCCCGCGCTTTCGGGTGCTCGGGACGAAGGGCTCGTACCTCTCGGAGGGCTTGGACGGACAGGAGCCGGCACTCGCCGCGGGCGTCAGCCCCCACGATCCGAACTACGGCGTGACCCCGGCGGTTTCGTACGGAGTGCTCGAAGTAGAAGGTGCCGCTGGCATCGTGCGACGACGGGTGCCGACCGAGCGTGGTGACTACCCAGAGTTCTATCGACGTGCCGCGCGCGCGATCCGGGGTGAGGGGCCCGAGCCGGTGTCCCTCGATGAGGCGATTGCCGTCGTCGACTTGCTCGAGCTGGCTGCTGCGCAGAACGCCGCGAAGTCTCCCGGAACTCCGTAAGCGAGACCTCCCCGCGGAGTCGCCCCGGCCTCGCGCCGCACCGCCCCAGCCGTGCACCGGTGCTACCCTCGAACCATGTATTTCGGTCGACTTCTTCTTCGTCGCCGCGACGAGGCCTAGTCCCCCTGGCCTGTCTCGTCGCGGAGTTCACTGACGACGGCTCGGGGCCATTCGATCGAAGAAGGACTGCAGCATGACTGACGCACGACCCCGCACGCTCGCCGAGAAGGTCTGGGATGACCATCTGGTCGTCAAGGGCGAAGACGGCAACCCCGACCTCATCTACATCGACCTGCAC
>CAIXMB010000141.1 GCA_903920435.1 uncultured Actinomycetes bacterium | reverse complement strand
GGTTCAGCCCGCCCGAGACGATAACTGCGGCCGCCGAGTTAAACGAACGAAGGCCGTATCGCTACGGCCGTCGTTATCGTCTCGGTCGGGCTGACAGGATTTGAACCTGCGACCCCCTGACCCCCAGTCAGGTGCGCTACCAAGCTGCGCTACAGCCCGTGACAACTCGAATAGCTTAGCGTGTTCGCGGGAGGCTGAAAGTCATGGCTCGTGGCGAGTGGAGCAATGTCGGGGGAATGCGACAGTATGTTCACAACGTTTACTTTCCGTGCGAGCCGGGCCGCTCGCGCCTCTTTCCACCACCATTTCGACGGGATCCCTCGTGACAGATCAGCTTGCCGCCCCTCAAACCGGGTCGTTCGAGGCCGTAGCGCCCGACCACCGCCGCCGTAACAGCCTCGTCATCAACCTGATGCTCGTGGCCACGTTCGTCGTGTTCCTCAACGAGACGATCATCGGCGTCGCCGTGCCCGCGGTCATGAAAGACCTCAGCATTCCGGCGAGCACGGCCCAATGGCTCTCCACGTCGTTCATGCTCACCATGGCCGTGGTGATTCCGACCACCGGATTCCTCATGCAGCGGCTCAACACGCGCACCGTGTTCATCCTCGCCATGGCGCTCTTCAGCCTCGGAACGGCCGTCGCGGCCATCGCCCCCGGCTTCGAGATCCTCCTCGTCGGCCGCGTCGTGCAGGCCAGCGGCACCGCGATCATGATGCCTCTGCTCATGACCACCGTCATGACTCTCGTGCCGCCGCACGAGCGCGGTAAGACGATGGGCAACATCTCGATCGTCATGTCCGTCGCTCCGGCGCTCGGCCCGGCCATCGGCGGCGCGATCGTGCAGGGCCTGCACTGGCGCTTCATCTTCATCATCGTGCTGCCGATCGCGATCGCCGCGCTGGTGCTCGGCGCGATGCGGGTGCAGAACGTCACCGAGCCGCGCAAGGTGCCGCTCGACAGTCTCTCCGTCGTGCTCTCCGCCCTCGCGTTCGGCGGGCTGATCTACGGTCTCTCGAGCCTGGGTGAGGCGGCAGCGGGTGAGGCACCCATCGCGCCGTGGCTTCCGCTCGCGGTGGGTGGGGCATCCCTCGTGCTGTTCATCGTCCGCCAGCTCGTGCTGCAGCGCGGCGACCGCGCGTTCCTCGATCTGCGCACCTTCACCTCGCGCGGCTTCACCGTGGCGATCGTGCTCATGGTGATCATGATGGGCGCGCTGTTCGGCACGGTCTTCCTACTGCCGATCTACACCCAGAAGGTGCTCGGTATTGCTCCGGCGCTCAGTGGGCTGCTCCTCGTCCCCGGCAGCCTGCTGATGGGTGTCGCGGGTCCCTTCATCGGCCGCCTCTACGACCGGTTCGGCCCGCGCCCGCTCATCCTGCCGGGCGCCGTCGTGGTGAGTGCCACCCTCTGGGGCTTCTACCTGCTGCTCGGTGAGGGCACGCCCTGGGGCCTCGTGCTCGGCCTGCACGTCGCACTGAGTGTGGGGCTCGCGTTCATGTTCACGCCGCTCTTCACGTCGTCGATGGCCGCGCTCAACCCGCGCCTGTACTCGTACGGCAGCGCGACGATCGCCACGGTGCAGCAGCTCGCGGGTGCCGCGGGTACGGCGCTGTTCGTTGCGCTGTTCACCATCGGCTCGCTGAGCCAGGGTGGCGACGTCGAGGGTGTCGCCGCCGAGGCCGCGGGTGTGCACCAGGCGTTCATGGCGGGCGCGTTCATCTCGCTGCTGGCGATCGTCGCGGCGTTCTTCGTGCCGAAGCCCGTCGAGTTCGACCACGCCGGGGCGAGTGCTGAAGCTGAGGGCGGCTGGGGCGGCCACTGATGATCAAGCTGGAGAACGTCGGGATCGCGGTCCGTGACCTCGAGGCGACCATCGCCTTCTTCACGGTCCTCGGCCTGACGGTCGTCGGCCGTGACGAGGTGAGCGGCGAGTGGGCAGACACCGCCGTGGGCCTCGACGGCAATCACGCGAAGATCGCGGTGCTCCAGACTCCCGACGGGCACGGCCAGCTCGAGCTGTTCGAGTACATCCACCCCGACGCGATCGAGACAACGCCCACCCTGCCCAACGAGATCGGGATGCACCGCGTCGCGTTCTCCGTCGACAACATCGAGGAGTCTCTCGCCATCGCGGCGAAGCACGGGTGCTACCCGCTGCGCGGCGTCGCCAACTACCAGGACGTGTACAAACTGACGTATCTGCGCGGCCCGAGTGGCATTCTCGTGATGTTCGCGCAGGATCTGACCGAGAGCTAGACCCCGGGCAGAGTTTCCACAGATTCGAGTCACCGAAGTTCGAACGTATGTTCGAGTGGGATGATACCTGTATGAACATCCCGGCAGGCTCGATCTCAGCGGCGGTCGCCGTTCTCGAGGTCATTCCGCTGTCGACGGAGCGGTACCGAGAGGTGGCCGATTCTGACCTGTTGGAACTCTCCCGTCACGCGGCTCGCGCCCGGGAGATCGCGGATGCCCACATCGCCGTGATCGCCGGCGAGATCGCCCGTCGCTCAGCTCGAGACCTGGGCAGCGAGGGCATGGCGCAACGGCTCGGGCTGCGCACACCGGAAGAGCTGGTTCGGGTGACGAACCGCAGCACGGCGCGTGATGCATCGGCCGCAGTGCGCGTCGGTCGCCTCGTCGATGGCGCTGACGAGCCGTGGCTGGCGCCGGTATCAGACGCTGTACTTCAGGGCTCGCTGCCCGTCGGGTCGGCCGACGCCATTCGTTCCGGACTGGGTCGTCCCACCCAGGGGGTCAGCTCGACGGCGCTGACCGAGGCCGCCGCATCGCTGTGCGCCGACGGCGCCGCGCTCGATCCTGACCGGCTCCAACGCCGCGCTCGCGAGTTGCGCGATGAACTCGACGAGGCTGGCATCGCAGATCGTGAGGCCGCCCGCCGCGACGATCGCTCGCTGACTCTGACGAAGCTTCCTTCGGGCATGACGCGCGCGATCTGGCTCATGGACCCGGAGACCGCGGCCGCATTCACCACCCTGTACGACCGGGCCACG
>CAIXMB010000140.1 GCA_903920435.1 uncultured Actinomycetes bacterium | reverse complement strand
GCTGCTGGGCACGTCCGACGAGCCCGCGCTCCTGGAGGGCGTCGGCCCGATCGACCTCGACACCGCACGACGACTGGGGGCCGACGCACCGTCGATCACTAGGCTCCTCACCCACCCGGTGACGGGCGCCGTGCTGCAGCTCGACCCGAAGCAGTACCGCACGTCGGCCGCCCTGAAGCGGTGGCTTCGCGTGAAGCACGCCACGTGCGACTTCCCCGGGTGCGGCCGCCGAGCCGCGCACTGCGACCTCGACCACACCGAGGCGAGGTCGGAGGGCGGGCTCACGACCGTGGAGAACCTCGCGCCGCGCTGCCGCAAGCACCACGTGATGAAGCATCAGACGAAGTGGCAGGTCGAGAAGCCGCCGGGTGCGGAGCAGGCCGTGTGGACGAGCCCCACCGGCCACATCCGAGACGCCGACCCGCCGCCGTTCTAGGTCCGCTGCCCCCAGCGCAGCTCAGCGCGGCAGACTGGAACCATGCCCAACCGCCTCGCCGACGCCGCTAGCCCGTACCTGCGCTCGCACGCGGGCAATCCCGTCGACTGGTGGCCGTGGGGCCCCGAAGCGTTCGCCGAGGCGGCCGCGCGCGATGTGCCCGTGCTCGTGTCGATCGGGTATTCGACGTGCCACTGGTGCCACGTGATGGCGCGCGAGAGCTTCAGCGATCCCGCCGTCGCCGAGATGATGAACGCCAACCTCGTCTCGATCAAGGTCGACCGCGAGGAGCATGCGGAGGTCGACTCGACCTACCTCGCCGCCGCGGCCGCCTTCACGAGCAACCTCGGCTGGCCGCTCAACGTGTTCGTCACACCCGAGGGCCGAGCGTTCTTCGCCGGAACCTACTGGCCGCCCGAGCCCGTGCAGGGGCATCCGGCGTTCCGCCAGGTGCTCGACGCGGTGCTCGACGCGTGGGTGAACCGCCGCGAGGAGGTGGAGCGCAACGGCGCCGCGATCGTCGAGGTGCTTGCGCAGGGGCATCCGTCGGCGAGCACCCTGCCGACCGAGTTCGGCCCGGTCGTCGCCGACCTCGAAGCCCAGGAGGATGCCTCGTTCGGGGGTTTCGGCGGAGCGCCCAAGTTCCCGGTCTCCCCGGTGCTCAGGTTCCTCGTCGAGCGCCGCGCGCCCCTCGCCGACCGCACTCTGGACGCCATGGCCGCCTCGCCGCTGCGCGACCCCGTCGACGGCGGATTCTTCCGCTACGCGACCAAGCGCGACTGGCACGACCCGCACTACGAGCGCATGCTCTACGACAACGCCCAGCTCCTCGCGGTCTACGCCCTGGCCGGCCGCACCCAGATCGCGGAGGGCGTCGCGCACTGGCTCGGCACGATGCAGTTGCCCTCCGGCGGGTTCGCCTCCGCTCAGGACAGCGAGAGCACCGTCGACGGCCGCCGGGTCGAGGGCTTCTACTACACGCTCGACGCCGCGAGCCGGCAGCGGGTGGAGGAGCCGCCCGTCGACGAGAAGATCCTCACGGGGTGGAACGGGCTCGCGATCGAGGGGCTCTCCGTCGCGGGCGCGGCGCTCGGCAAGCCGGAGTGGATTGCGACGGCTCAGCGCGCAGCCGACTTCCTCCTCGAGCACCACGTCGGGGAGAGGCTCATCCGCACCTCCATCGGCGGCGTGCTCTCGTCGGCGCGCGCGACCCTCGAGGACTTCGGCATGCTCGCGGGCGGCCTCCTCCAGCTCGCGATCGCGACCGGAGAGAGCCGCTACGCCGTCGCCGCGCGCACGCTCGTCGACACGGCACTGGCCGGCGGCATCGACTCCGACCCGGTGCTCGCCTCGCAGGGGCTCGCCGTCGAGGCCGACCCGAGCGACGGCGCGCTGCCGTCGGGCCTGAGCGCGATGGCCGCCGCGCAGCACACGCTGTTCCTGCTCACGGCGCACGAGCCGTACCGCGCAGCGGCCAGGGCGGCGATGGCTCGCGTCGCGGAGGCTGCGCAGCGGCATCCGGTATCGCTCGGTGCGGCGCTCACGGTCATGGCGCGCCTCGCCGACCCGGTACGCCATCTCGTGGTCGTGGGCGGGGGCGAGCTCGCCGATTTCGCGCGACCGCGCGGCGGCATCGTCGTGACGCCCGGGCAGTCGCGCGCATGGGCCGAGGCGGGATTCGAGCTCTTCGAGGGCCGCACGGCCGAGGCCGCCTACGTCTGCGAGGACTTCGTGTGCAGGCTGCCGGTGACCACGATCAGCGAGCTGGAACCGCTGCTGTAACGACCTAACGGACGGTCTTGCGCGCCGTGATCACTCCGGTGTCGAAGCCGAGCAGGTGCAGGCCGCCGTGGAAACGCGCGTGCTCGATCTTGATGCAGCGGTCCATGACGATCGTGAGGCCCTTCGACTCCCCGTAGATGGCGGCGTCCTGGTTCCAGATGCCGAGCTGCACCCACACGGTCTTCGCACCGATGGCGATCGCCTCGTCGATGACCTCGGGGATGTCGCTGCCCTTGCGGAACACGTCGACGATGTCGGGCACCTCGGGCAGGTCGGCGAGCGACTTGTACGACTTCTGGCCCAGGATCTCGTCGACCATGGGGTTGACGAAGTACACGGTGTAGTCGCTCGACTGCAGCAGGTAGGTGGCCACGAAGTAGCTCGAGCGCGTCGAGTTCGGCGAGGCGCCGACGATGGCGATCGACTTCGCCTTGCGCAGGATGGCGAGCCGCTCCTTGGCGCTCGGGCCCACCCACGTGCGCTGCGACTTCAGCAGCTTCGCGAGGGGGGAGTCGGCGGGGATGTCGCAGGTGAGCCCGTTGGCGAGCTGGACTGTCTCGCTGGTTGAGCTTGTCGAAACTGCAGTGCTCATCGCGTGGCCTCCGTCAGTGCCTGGTCAAGGTCATCAACGATGTCCTCGGGGTCCTCTATTCCCACACTGATGCGCACGACGCCCGGCAGCACGCCCGCGTCGAGGAGCTGCTGCTCGGTGAGCTGGGCGTGGGTGGTCGACGCGGGGTGGATGACGAGCGTCTTCGCGTCACCGATGTTGGCGAGGTGGCTGGCGAGGTTCACCGACTCGATGAACTTCTGCCCGACCTCGCGGCCGCCCTTGACCACGAACGAGAACACCGAGCCCGGGCCCTTCGGCAGGTACTTCTTGGCGCGCTCGAAGTGCGGGTGCTCGGGCAGCCCCGCCCAGAACACCTTTTCGATGCGCGGGTCGGCGTCGAGCCACTCCGCGACGATGCGCGCGTTGTCCACGTGCGCCTGCATGCGGAACGGCAGCGTCTCCACACCGGTCGCGAGCAGCCACGCCGAGTGCGGCGCGAGGGCGGGGCCGATGTCGCGCAGCTGCTCGGCGCGCAGGCGCGTGAGGAAGGCGTACTCGCCGAAGTTGCCGTGCCAGTTGAGGCCGCCGTACGTCGGGACGGGCTGGTCGAAGAGCGGGAAGTGCTCGTTGGCCCAGTGGAAGCGGCCCGATTCGACGACGACCCCGCCGAGCGTCGTCCCGGCGCCGCCCAAGAACTTGGTCGCCGAGTGCGTCACGACGTCCGCGCCCCACTCGATCGGCCGGTTGAGGTACGGCGTCGCGACCGTCGAGTCGATGATGAGCGGCAGGTGGTGGGCGTGCGCGACGTCGGCGAGGCCCTCGATGTCGGCGATCTCGCCCGACGGGTTGGCGATGGTCTCGGCGAAGATGAACTTGGTCTTGTCGGTGATCGCCGCCGCGTACTCGGCGGGGTCGGACGACCGGATGAACGCGGTGTCGATCCCGAACCGGCGCAGCGTCACGTCGAGCTGCGTGATCGACCCGCCGTACAGGTTGGCGGAGGCCACGACGTGGTCGCCGGCACCCGCCAGCGAGGCGAAGGTGATGAACTGCGCACCGAGTCCGCTCGACGTGGCGACGGCACCGAGTCCGCCCTCGAGCGACGCGACGCGCTCCTCGAAGCTCGCGACCGTCGGGTTGGCCAGGCGGGAGTAGATGTTGCCGTACTTCTGCAGGGCGAAGCGCGCAGCGGCATCCGCGGTGTCGTCGAAGACGAAGGCGCTCGTCTGGTAGATCGGCAGGGCGCGCGACCCGGTCACCGCGTCGGGGATGTTGCCTGCGTGGATCGCGCGCGTGCGGAATCCGTACTCTCTATCGGCCATGCGATCACGCTACCGGACCGGCTACGGGTGATTACGCCGCATGAACGGGCCGACGTCGGCAGCTAGTGGGAGTCGACGAGTTCCTTCGTCTCCTGCGCCTCGCCCTCGTCCTCCTCCGGCAGGGGAGGGGCCCAGAACCGGAAGTACAGGTAGATGCCGACGCACAGCGCCGCGAAGATCCCGACGATGGTGAGCCACAGCGCCACGGAGCCGCCGCCGTCGCCCCAGTTGTCCGCGGCGGGGATGACGATCGCGACGAAGGCGAACGCGACAACCGCGTACACGGCCGCCCACAGCACCTTCGAGTAGTTGAAGATGCCCTGACCGTCGAGGAACTTCAGCGGCAGCAGGCCGATGAAGAGCGCCGTCATGCCCTCCGTCGTGATCGCCACGAGGGTGTCGAACACGAGCGTGCTGCCGAAGGTGTCGGGAACCGTGGTCACCGACAGGATGCTGTACGCCGTCCAGGCGAGCAGCGCCATGACGAACACCACTCCCGTCTGCACGAGCGTCGACTTCGCCTCGTCCGCTTTGCTGCGCTTGCCCACGAGGGCCATGCCGAGCAGCAGCCCGATCAGGAAGCCGGGGGAGAAGTCGAGCAGGCGCGAGACCACGACGCCGACCACCGTGAGGATGAGCGTGAGCGGCTTGACCTCGAGCACCGTGTCGAAGCCCCACGCCCGGCCCAGGATGCGGCCCGAGATGATGCTCGCGAGGTAGCCGACGATGAAGAGCGCGATGAAGCAGCCGAGCACGACGCGGAACGACGTGATATCGAACCCGAACCCGGGGTCGGCGAAGCCGAAGATCACCGCTGCCGCGAGGGTCATGATGCTCGCGCTCACGAGCGGTGTCTTGTCGACCCACTCGGCGAACCGCTCCCACCACGGCGCGCGCACCTTGGGCAGCACCTTCGAGAACCTGTCGTACTGCGACTCCAGGGTGGAGTTGAGCAGTTCGGCGGGGAAGGCGACGAGCAGCAGGAGGGCGAGCCCGATGCCGCCCGCGATCGCCACGGCCACCGGGTTGACGATGAGGTGCCCGACTGTCGTGATGCCGTGGGTGAAGGAGCTGGGCGCGCCAGGGTCGTTGCGGTCGGCTCCCATCGCACCGGGCACGCCGCCGCCGTCATCCGTGCCGGTACCGGGGCCGCCCACGATCGTGATCTTCGCGGGCTGCACGACGGTGGAGGTGCCGCCGCCGACCGGCGTGATCGTCACCCAGAACTCGTGCTCGCCGGCCGGGGTGTCGGGCGGGATCACCACGTTCATGATGAATGAGCCGTTGGCGCGCGCGATGGTCGTGCCGAGGTGCACCGGCGTCGAGTGGATCTCGGCCTCGACGAGGGCGGCGGGCGGCAGCCCCGCGCCCGTGAGCGTCACCGGGTCGCCGGGGTGGTAGCCGTCGGCGTCCGCGGTGAACGTCCACTCGAACGTCTCGGGGTTCCAGGTGGGCGTCGGGGTTGGCTTGGGGGTCGCCGTGGCCGTGGGGGTCGGTGTGGGAGTGGGGGTGGGCGCGATCGGCGCGAGGGTGAGCACGTTGCTCACGAGGCTGAACGGAGAGGCCCCTCCCGAACTCGCGTCGCGCTGGTACGCGTAGTAGCTCGCCGCGCCGTACCCGACGTCAGCCGTGCATGACCAGGTACCGGCGTTCGTGACGGTCGCCGTGCACAGCGGTCCGCCGGCGCCGGTGACGACCGTCACCGTGTCGCCCGGCGTGCCCGTGCCGGTGAAGAGGGCGCGGTCGTCGAAGACCCCCGGCTGCGCCGAGATCGTGGGGGCGTTGGGCACCCGGAAGAACCAGTCCCAGTGCGGGCCGCCGTCGCCGTCGGAGTAGTAGATGTTCCAGAGGCCGGGCGTGAGGCCCGAGGCGGTGCAGGCGGCGGGCGAGCCCGAGAATCCGAGGGACGACGAGGTGTCGCATCCGGAGAAGGTCCCGACCTCGGTGTCGTTGAAACGGTCGGTGTACGCGATGCCCGGGTTTCCGCCGCACTCGCCGATGTTGGACGCGCCGTAGTTCGATCCCGGGTCGACCCGGTACAGGGTCGCGTCGTAGCCCGCCGGACCGCCGACGGTGATCGAGCCGGGGCCGAAGGAGCACGTGCTGAGAGCGTCGACGCCGCCTCCGCCGATCTGCACGTAGACCTTCCTGGTCTCGGGCGCTGACGCGCTCGTCGCCCACGACGGCCGCTGCGTGATCGAGACGGTGTACTCCCCGTCGGGTAGGGTGCCGGGAAACGTGCAGTCCCAGGCTCCGTAGGTGCCCTCGCCCTGCACTTCGTACACGGTGGTCGAGCACGTGTGGTTCACGCCCTCGCCGTCGGTCAGGGAGAGCGTGATGATGGTGTCGCCGTCGCCCTCGTCGGGCAGGTAGCCCTCGCCGCTCGCCGACACCGCTCCGGTGTAGGAGAGCAGGTTGCCGCTGTCGTCGTCACCGTAGACGGTTGGCGGGCGGAGCACGTTGACGGCGACGGAGGCGAGGGCCGCGCCTCCCGCTGTCCGAGACACCGTGATGGCCTGCGACGGCGCCGTACTTCCGAAGCTGGCGAGGTTGAGCGCGCACGTCCACGCACCCGCGTTGATGGCCGCGGTGCACGTGGCCCCCTGGAGCTTCACGGTGAGCGTGCCGCTCGCATAGCCCGTCGTGCCCGTCACCGTCACGGAGTCGGCGGTCAGGAGCGAGCTGGTGGTGGGGGAGGTGATCGCCACCGGCTGCGGCGCCTCGTTGACCTCGAGGTTGTAGTGAACCGCGGCGGACGCGACGTCACTCCACCACGGGAACTGGCTGATGAACAGGTCGTAGGTGCCGTAGGGCAGCGGGTCGGGCGTCGTGCACGACCAGTCAGGAGTCTCCTGACCACCGTCGGTACACGTGGTGACGAGGGTGCCGCCGAGGGTCTTGATCTTGATGTCGACAGTCGAGTTCTTGGGCGGGCTGCCGTCCCAGGTCTGGTCGTGGGTGCCCGAGAACGACGCCTGTCCATTGCCGATGACGCGGATCGTGCCATCGGGGTCGTGGTTGATCGTGGGGGGCAGGAGCACCTCGACGTCCGCGGTAGCGAAGGGGGTCGGCGCAGAACCGGATGCCTCGAGGTGCAGGTCGCTCGTCGTCGTGGCGCCCACGATCTCGCAGGTCCACGCGCCCGCGGCAGCGGTCGTGGCGCACGGCGCGAGGGGCACCTGCTGGACATTGTTGTAGACGTAGTAGGCCGAGACGGTGACCGGGGCCCCGTCGGGAAGGCTCGTGCTACCGGAGACGTCGACGTTGCCGTTCGCATTGAGTCCGGTGACGCGGGCGGCGGGCTGGGAGATCGTGCCGCTCTCCACCGAGAGGGTGGCCGTGTCCTGCGGCCCGGCGAACAGGGTGGACACCAGCTCGAGCGGGTAGTCGCCTCCTGCTCCCAGGCCGTTCGTGTCGACGTCGCACGTCCACGTGCCGCCGGTGGTCACGGGGACTGCCTCGCACTGGCCGCCGATGCCGTTGACTCCGAGCACGTCGCCGGCGGTTCCCGTACCGCCGATCGTCACGGTCGTGCCGAGCGCGGCCGAGTACGTCGCCTGGTCGAAGGTCGGCTCGCCTACGGCGTAGGCGGCGACCACTGCTCCGCCCAGAACCGAGGCGGCGACGAGCGCGAGGGCAGCGGCGGCCGCGCCGAGGCGTCGGCGAACGGGGGACGGGGTGCGGTGAGTCATGCGAGTCCTCGCGGGATCGAGGGAGGAGCACCGGTGAGGGTCGGGTTCAACCGGCACTGGAATGTTACCGATATACAGGTTTCGGGCGCGTTAACAATTTTGAGGATGCATCAACGCCAGGTGGGCAGCCACCAGTGCGAGGCGAGCACCCAGTAGTCGAGCATCGTGCCCGACCAGAGCGGCCAGAAGTAGGCGCTCACCACGATCGCGACCGCGACGAAGATCGCGACGATGCGCAGCCCGCTCACCCGTCGCCAGCGCGGGTCGGCCGAGGTGCCGAGCAGGATTCCCGCGACGGCCACGAGCGCCAGGATCAGGTAGGGCTCGAACGCGATCGTGTAGAACTGGAACACCGTGCGGTTGGTGTACAGCAGCCACGGCAGGTAGCCCGCCGCGAGCCCCGTGAGCACGAGCCCCACGCGCCAGTCGCGGTAGCGCGCGAGCCGGTAGACGAGGTACACCGCCGCCGCCGTCGCGGCCCACCAGATGATGGGGTTGGCGATACCCGTGATCGACTCACCGCAGTTCGACGCGCATCCGTCGGTACCGCCCGCTATCGACTGGTAGTACATGCTCGTCGGCCGGATGAGCAGCAGCCAGGTAAGCGGGTTGGCCTGGTACGGATGCGGCCGGCTCTCGCCCACGTTGTAGGCGTAGACCGAGCTCTCGAAGTGCCAGAAGCTCTGCAGCGTGTGGGGGACCCAGGCGAGCGCGCCCGTCCACGCGTGCCCGGCCTCGTCCGCCCAGTGCCGGTAGTACCCGCCGTCGGTCACGAACCAACCCGTCCAGGCTGCGAGGTAGACGGCGAGCGCGACGGGCACCGTGAGGATGAACGTGGCGGGGGCCTGCTTGAACAGAGTGCCCGTGAACCAGAACGGCAGGCCCGCGCGTCGCCGGGCGAGCGCGTCGACGACGAGCGTGTAGACGGCGAAGACGGCGAGGAAGTAGAGGCCGTTCCACTTCACCGCCGAGGCGGCGCCGAACGCGACCCCCGCGGCGATGAGCCACGGTCGCCACCACATCATGGGGCCCCAGTCGGTGATGCGGCCCGACTTCTCGCGCTCGGCTATCCACGCGGCGAGCCGCACGGCGCTCCAGCGCCGGTCGAGCAGCACGGCGCCGAAGCCCAGCAGCGCGAAGAACATGACGAAGTTGTCGAGCAGCGCCACGCGGCTCATCACTATCGCGTTGCCGTCGATGGCGAACAACAGCCCCGCGAGCACGGCGAGGGTGTTCGAGCGGAACAGCAGCTTCGCCACGAGCATGAGCAGCACCACGGCGAGAATGCCCGTGACGGCCGTCGCGATGCGCCAGCCGACAGGATTGTCGGGGCCGAGCAGGCTCATGCCGAGCCCGATGATCCACTTGCCGAGCGGCGGGTGCACGACGAACGACGCGGCGGTCGAGTAGATGTCGGTCTGGCCGGCGTTGAACAACGCGTCGGCCTCGGCGGGCCACGACGCCTCGTAGCCGAGGTTGGTGAGGGTCCAGGCATCCTTCACGTAGAAGGTCTCGTCGAAGACCAGCGTCGACGGATGCCCCAGGCCCCACAGCCTCGTCACCGCGGCGGTCACGACCACGAGTGCGGGCGCGCCCCAGCGCGCTGCCCGCTGCACCCGTGCCGAGCGCGACTCCCACCAGGAGTCGAGGCGCGAGCCGCTGGGCTCGGGTTCGACGGGCTCGGTCTCGAGCAACTCGTCGAAGTCGGGGGCGCTCACGTCTGTAATGCTAGCTAGCGTGATCATCCTCGCCGCGACACCCATCGGGAACCTCGGTGACGCGTCGAGGCGGCTCATCGAGGCGCTCACCACCGCCGAGGTGATCGCGAGCGAGGACACGCGCACGACGATCCACCTCATGAAGGCGCTGGGTATCGAGAACCGCCCGCGTCTCATCCCGCTGCACGAGCACAACGAGACGGAGAAGGCTGCCGAGATCGTCGAGCTCGCGCGCGTGGGCGATGTGCTCGTGCTCACCGACGCCGGGATGCCCGCGATCAGCGACCCCGGCTTCCCGCTCGTTGCCGCGGCCGCCGCCGCCGGGGTGACCGTGACGGCGCTGCCGGGGCCGAGCGCGGTCCTGACCGCGCTCGCCGTCTCCGGGCTGCCGACGGATCGGTTCACCTTCGAGGGGTTCCTGCCGCGCAAGGGGCGCGTCGCCTACTTCACCGCTCTCGCGCGCGAGGAGCGCACCATGGTGTTCTTCGAGTCGCCGAACCGGCTCGCCGACTCGCTGCGCGACCTGGCCGCCGTCGCCCCCGACCGCCGCGTGGTGGTGTGCCGCGAGCTCACCAAGCTGCACGAGGAGGTCGCGCGGGGCACGGCCGCCGAGCTCGCCGAGACGTTCCGCGACGGCACTCGGGGCGAGATCTGCCTCGTCGTCGAGGGCGCTGCGCCCGCCACCGCCGACTTGCCCACGGGCATCGCCCAGGTGCGGGCGCTGGTCGAGGAGGGGTTCCGGCTCAAGGAGGCGGCGGCCGAGGTCGCCGAGGCGACGGGGCTGTCGAAGCGCGACTTGTACGAGGGCGCGCTGCGCAAGCCGTAGTGATGTACGGGCGCGCCCCTCGCCCGTAACACCAGCACGGGCATCCGTAGAATGAAGTAATGGCCGCCGGCGACTCCTTCTACATCACGACGCCCATCTTCTACGTCAACGATGTTCCCCACATCGGCCACGCGTACACGGAGGTGGCGGCAGACGTGCTCGCCCGCTGGCATCGTCAGCGCGGCGACGACACCTGGTTCCTGACGGGAACCGACGAGCACGGCCAGAAGATCCTGCGCACCGCCGTCGCCAACGACACGTCGCCGCAGGCGTGGGCAGACAACCTCGTCGAGACGGCGTGGAAGCCGCTGCTGCAGACCATCGACATCAGCAACGACGACTTCATCCGCACCACCGAGGAGCGCCACGAGAAGGCGGTCTCGCTCTTCCTGCAGCGCCTCTACGACGACGGCCACATCTACTCGGGCGAGTACGAGGGCTACTACTGCGTGGGCTGCGAGGAGTACAAGCAGCTCGACGACCTCCTCGAAACCGAGGACGGCGACTATGCGGGCCAGCTCGTGTGCAAGATCCACAGCCGCCCGGTCGAGATCCTCAAGGAGAAGAACTACTTCTTCCGCATGAGCGCCTTCGAGGATCGCCTGCTCGACCTCTACGAGAACACCCCCGACTTCGTGCAGCCCGCGAGCGTGCGCAACGAGATCGTGCAGTTCGTCAAGCAGGGCCTCGCCGACCTCTCCATCTCGCGCTCCAGCTTCGACTGGGGCATCAAGGTGCCGTGGGATGAGTCGCACGTCGTCTACGTGTGGTTCGACGCGCTGCTCAACTACGTCACCGCCGTGGGCTACGGCGTCGACGCTTCTGATGAACAAAGCGAGAAGTTCGAGCGGCGATGGCCCGCCTCCGTGCACATCGTCGGCAAGGACATCGCGCGGTTCCACGCCGTCATCTGGCCCGCCATGCTCATGGCAGCGGGCCTCGAGGTGCCGCGCGCGGTGTTCGGCCACGGCTGGCTGCTCGTCGGCGGCGAGAAGATGTCGAAGTCGAAGCTCACCGGCATCGCGCCCAACGAGATCACCGACACGTTCGGCTCCGACGCGTTCCGCTACTACTTCCTCTCCGCGATCACGTTCGGGCAGGACGGCTCGTTCAGCTGGGAGGACCTGAGCGCCCGGTACCAGGCCGAGCTCGCGAACGGCTTCGGCAACCTCGCGTCGCGCGTCATCGCCATGGTCACCAAGTACTTCGACGGCGCCGTGCCGGTCTCGGCGCTCGACGACTCGATCACCGCGATCGAGAAGCGGGTGACGGATGCCGCGGGCGCAGCGATCGACGCATTCGCCATCGACAAGGCGCTCGCCGCCATCTGGGAGCTCGTCGACGCCCTGAACCTCTACATCACCGAGCAGCAGCCCTGGGTGCTCGCCAAGGATGCCGCCGACCGTGAGCGCCTCGCGCAGGTGCTCGCCACGGCGATCCACGGCGCCGGTACGCTCGCGGTACTCCTCGCGCCCGTGCTGCCGAAGGCGACCGCCAAGCTGTGGACGGCGCTCGGCGGCGAGGGCGCGATCGAGTCGCAGGCGATCGACCGGGCGTGGGAGTGGACGGGCGGAAGCGCGGTCACCCCGCTCGAGGCCCCGCTGTTCCCCAGGATCGAACAGGGTGAGTGACGCGACCGAATACCCGCCTCTGCCCGAGGCGTTGACGGTCGGCGTCTACGACAACCACACGCACCTCGATGACGGTCCCCTCGACTACCGCGAGCACCTCGACCGCGCCTCGAGCGTGGGAGTGCGCGGGGTGGTGCAGGTGGGCGGCGACCTCGAGTCGTCGCGGTGGTCCGCCGACGTCGCCGCGCGCGAGCCGCGCGTGCTCGCGGCCGTGGCACTGCACCCCAACGAGGCGCCGCGGTACGCGGCATCCGGCCAGTTGCAGTCGGCGCTCGAGGAGATCGACGAGCTCGCCTCGCGGCCGCGCGTGCGCGCCGTGGGCGAGACGGGTCTCGACTACTTCCGCACGGAGGGCGACGACCTGCGCTACCAGCACGAGTCGTTCGAGGCGCACATCGCCATCGCCAAGAAGCACGGCCTGGCGCTGCAGATCCACGACCGCGACGCCCACGCCGACGTCATCGAGACGCTGCTGCGGGTCGGCGCCCCCGAGCACACGGTGTTCCACTGCTTCTCCGGAGACGCGGCCATGGCCCGCGTGTGTGCGGACCACGGCTGGTACCTCTCGTTCGCCGGAACCGTTACGTTCAAGAACGCGGGCTACCTGCGCGAGGCGCTCGAGGTCATCCCGCGCGCCCGCATCCTCGTCGAGACGGATGCCCCGTACCTCACACCGCACCCGCTGCGGGGCCGTCCGAACGCGCCGTACCTGATCCCGCTCACGCTGCGGGCGATGGCGGCGCACCTCGAGACCGACGTGACGATGCTCGCCGCTCAGGTCACGTCGAATACCGAGGAGGTCTACGGCACGTGGGACTCCGAGCCGGTCGTCATCGATGACTAGCCTGCTGGGGCCCGCACAGGTGCGCGACCTCGCCGACCTGCTCGACCTGCAGCCCACCAAGAAGCTCGGGCAGAACTTCGTCATCGACGCCAACACCGTCCGGCGCATCGTGAAGTCGGCGGGGGTGACCGCAGGCGAGACCGTCGTGGAGGTCGGCCCGGGGCTGGGGTCGCTGACGCTCGGGCTGCTCGAGGCCGGGGCATCCGTCGTCGCCGTGGAGATCGACCGCCGCCTCGCGACCCAGCTGCCGATCACCGTTGCCGAGATGGCGCCGGATGCGACGCTCACCGTCATCACGGAGGACGCGCTGCGCATCGACGCGCTGCCCGGCGACCCGACCGTGTTCGTCGCGAACCTGCCGTACAACGTGTCGGTTCCCGTGCTCCTGCACTTCCTCGAGCACTTCCCGTCGATCGACCGCGGCCTCGTCATGGTGCAGGCCGAGGTGGGGGAGCGCGTCGCCGCCGGCCCCGGCTCGAAGGTCTACGGCGCCCCCTCGGTGAAGTCGGCTTGGTACGGGTCGTTCTCGACGGCGGGCAAGGTGTCGCGCCAGGTGTTCTGGCCGGTGCCGAACGTCGATTCGATCCTCGTGCGCTTCGAGCGGCACGAGCAGCCCGGCACCGAGGCCGAGCGGCTCGCGACCTTCGCGCTCGTGGATGCCGCGTTCCAGCAGCGCCGCAAGATGCTCAGGCAGGCGCTCGTGCCGGTGCTGGGCGACTCCGCCGTCGCACGGCTCGACGCGGCCGGTGTGGCGCCGACGGCACGGGGCGAGGAGCTCACGGTCGCGCAGTTCTTGGCGATTGCGCGCGCCTAGCCCTTCGCGGCTCGCATGAGGGCGATGCCCATGCCCGAGAACAGCACCATCCACAGGATGAGTGCGACGCGGGCGATGGTGAAGTCGACGATGAGCGCCGGCGTGAGGGGCACGAACACCCAGATTCCGGCGATGAGCACCACCCATCGGCGCCAGCCGGTCCAGGCGCGGGTGCGGATGACGGACGCGCCGAGGAGGATCAGGAAGACGCCAAGCGGAATCGTGACGACACCGTAGGCGGTGTCGAGGAAGGCGACGATCGGCGACTCGCTCGTTGCCGTGGATGCGGTCGCGGCGATCGCCTCGACAGCGCCGAGCGCGACCATCGCGATGGCCGCGCCCCAGGATCCCACGGCCCCGAGGCGACCGGACGCGCCGCCCGACCGCCGGACGGCGAGGAGGCCCCACGCGAGCACGAGGTGCTGGACGGCGAGGAAGGACTGCAGCGCGACGAAGCCGCCGGGAGCGGAGGGATAGCTGTACTGCTCGGGATCGCCGGTCGGTGGCATGAGGGCGACCGCGAGCGGGACGAGTGCCCCCAGCACTCCGGCGATCAGGGTGGCGATTCCAGCGTTGCGAGTAGATGTCACGGCGCGTCCTTCCCGGGCTCACACAGATTTGGAAGGTAACCTGATATTAAGGCTACCTTGGTGAATGAAGGACAGTGTGGCAGAAGCACAGGAGCGCGACAAGGGGCCAGCGCGCCTGAATACGGTCTCGATGCTCGGGCAGGCGTATAGCCTGCTGGGCTTCCGCATCGTCGACGGTGTCGTGGGGGCGGGCATCCCCATCAAGCCCCGGTACTCGGCCGTATTCGCGCAGCTCGGCCCCCAGGGCGCTCGATCGAGCGCGCTCGCCCGCGGCGCCAATATGACACCCCAGGCCATGGGCGAGCTGATCGACGAGCTCGAGGCGCAGGGGTATGTGGTTCGCGCCCCCGATCCGGCGGATCGCCGGGCGAAGCTCGTCACCATGACCGAGCTGGGCGTGCGCGCGGTCGAGGCCGCGCAACTCACGATCACCGATATCGAATCGTCGCTCGACGCCGCGCTCGGCAGTGCGGGCCACGACCAGTTGAGGGTGCTGCTCCAGCGCATTCTCGCGTCGGAGGCGACACCGCCCTCGCGATAGGTTGGTTCCATGACAGTGGAGCCGGGCACGACGATGGTGCATGCACGGGCCCCCGGCAAGATCAACGTCTTCCTCAAGGTGGGCTCGCTGCTCGAGGACGGGTATCACGACGTCGCCATCGCCTACCAGGCGGTCTCGCTCTACGAGGATGTGCGCGCCTACCCGGCCGACGACTTCTCGGTCGAGGTCAACGGCACCGTCGAGCTCAGCCGCGTGCCGACCGACGGCTCCAACATCGCCATCAAGGCCGCTCGGCTGCTCGCACGCCGCACCGACTACCGCGGCGGGGTCCGGCTGCAGATCGACAAGCACGTCCCGGTCACGGGCGGCATGGGCGGCGGGTCTGCGGATGCCGCGGCCACCCTCCTGGCCTGCGACGCCCTGTGGGGCACCGGCCTCCCGCGCGAGGACATGCTCGAGCTCGCCGCCCAGCTCGGCGCCGACGTGCCGTTCGCCTTCACCGGCGGAACGGCCATCGGAACGGGCCGCGGCGACCAGCTGAGCCCCGCCCTCGCCAAGGGCACCTTCCAGTGGGTGCTCGCGCTCGCCGACTTCGGCCTCTCGACCCCCGAGGTGTACAGCGAGCTCGACCGCCATCGCGACCGCCACTCGCAAGACATCTTCCCGGCCCAGACCGCGCCCTCGGTCGACGCCAACGTGCTGCAGGCGCTGCGCGCCGGCGACCCCGACATGCTCGCCGAGTGCCTGTACAACGACCTGCAGGCGCCCGCGCTGCACCTCGAGCCGTCACTGGCCGACGTGCTCGAGCTCGGCGAGCAGAACGGCGCGCTGGCCGGCATCGTCTCCGGTTCCGGCCCGACCGTCGCCTTCCTCGCCGCTGACCTCGACTCGGCGCTCGAACTGCAGATCGCGTTGAGCGCGGCGAGGCTGACAGTCGTCCGTGCGACGGGCCCCGTGCACGGCGCGCGCATCGTCGGCGACTAGATTTAACAGCCATGTCCATACGCTTCTCGCTCCCGCTCATCGACGCGGACGTCATTGCGGAAGTTAACGACACACTCACCAATACGGGCTGGCTCACCACCGGCCCCAAGGTGAGGTTGCTCGAGGACGAGATCTCGAAGATCACCCGCACTCCCGTCCTCTGCGTGAACTCCTGGACCTCGGGAGCGATGCTGATGCTCCGCTGGCTCGGTATCGGCCCGGGCGACGAGGTGATCATCCCCGCATACACCTACAGTGCAACCGCCCTGTGCGCCATGAACCTCGGGGCGACTGTCGTCATGGTCGACGTCTCCGACGACGTGACCATCGACCCCGAGAAGATCCGCGCCGCGGTGACGGAACGCACGAAGGCCGTCATCCCCGTCGACATCGCGGGTTGGCCCGCCGACTACGACGCCATTCATGCCGTTCTCGACGAGCCCGAGGTTCGCGCGAGATTCGTGCCGTCGACTGAGCGTCAAGAGAAGCTCGGTCGGGTCTTCGTCGTGACCGACGCCGCGCACTCGATCGGGGCGGTGTACAAGGGCGAGCCCGCAGGCCAGCTCGCCGACGCGACCGTCTTCTCGCTCCACTCCGTCAAGAACATCACGACAGGTGAAGGGGGCGCGATCGCGCTCAACCTTCCCGCACCGTTCGACAACGACGAGGAGTACATCTTCCTGCGCGCACTGGCTCTCAACGGGCAGACCAAGAGCGCGTACGAGAAGAACCAGCCGGGTGCGTGGCGGTACGACATCATCGACCAGGGCTTGAAGGTGAACCTGCCCGACATCGGGGCGGCGATCGGCCTCGCCCAGATCCGCAAGTACGAGTCGACCCTGCTGCCCGACCGCAAGCGGATGTTCGCGCGCTACCAGGACGGATTCGCCGGGTACGACTGGGCACTCCGTCCGATCGAGAAGAACGCCGAGCGCGAGAGCTCGTGCCACCTCTACATGCTCCGCATTTCTGGTGCGGACGAGAGCCGCCGGGACTCGATTATCGAGTCCATCGCGCGCCGCGGCGTGGGTGTCAACGTGCACTACATCCCCATGCCCATGCTCACGCTGTTCAAGACACGCGGGTATCGCATCGAGGACTATCCCGCCACCTACGCCCTGTACGCGAACGAGATCACCCTGCCCTTGTACAACGGCCTCACGGATGACCAGATCGACGAAGTGATTCAGGCCGTCATCGACTCCGTGGAGGAAAACGCATGACGTTCTCGCTCGAAGACTTCATCGCCGACCATGTGATCGGCCGCCGGGAGAGCTTCTTCGCCGCTGACCTCCTCGCGCACGACGCGGAATTGCGGGAGGCCATCGAGGGCAAGTCGGTGCTGGTGATCGGGGGAGCGGGCACCATCGGCTCATCGTTCATCCGCGCCCTGCTGCCGTTCCGACCTGCACGTCTCTTCGTCGTCGACCTCAACGAGAACGGCCTGACCGAGCTCACCCGCGATCTTCGGAGCACTCAGGGCCAGTACATGCCCGACGACTTCAAGACCTACCCGATCAACTTCGGTGGGCCGATCTTCGCCCGGATGCTGCGCGCTGAGGGTCCATTCGACATCGTCGCCCATTTCGCCGCGCACAAGCACGTGCGCAGTGAGAAGGACCGCTACTCAATCGAAGCCATGCTCGAGAACAACGTCATGAACTCCGTAGCGCTCCTAGATCTCATGACCGAGCTGCCACCCGAGCACTTCTTCTGCGTCTCCACAGATAAGGCTGCGAACCCGGCCAACGTCATGGGCGCGAGCAAGAAGCTCATGGAGGAGGCGGTGCTCGCGTACGCCGCCGAACTTCCCGCGGTCACGGCGCGCTTCGCGAACGTCGCGTTCTCGAATGGCAGCCTGCCCGCAGGCTTCCTCGAGCGCATCGCCAAGGGGCAGCCGCTAGCCGCACCCCTCGATGTGCGCCGCTACTTCGTCGCTCCGATCGAGAGCGGGCAGTTGTGCCTGCTCGCGTGCGTGCTGGGCAAGCCTGCTGACATCTTCTTCCCCCAGCTCGACGAGCCGAAGATGCTCACCTTCGCGACCATCGCCGACGCCCTGCTGCGCGAGCTCGGCTACGAGCCCGACCACTGCTCATCGGAGGACGAGGCGAAAGCCAAGGCGGCGTCGCGCAACGCCGACGACACCACGTGGCCCGTTTTTTACTTCACCTCTGACACAGCGGGCGAGAAGTCCTTCGAGGAGTTCTACACCGACGACGAGGAGATCGACCTCGACTCGTTCGCTGCGCTCGGCATCGTTCACGGGCGTCCGAGCAACGATGTGGCGGGCATCCGGTCGACTCTGGATGACCTGCGCGCGCTCTTCGAGCGCACCGAATTGCCCAAGGAAGCGATCGTCGATGTGCTCGCGACCCTCGTCCCGACCTTCCACCACGTGGAAACGGGCAAGAGCCTCGACCAGAAGATGTGACGCCGGTGTACCTGTTCTTCAAGCGCTTCTTCGACGTGCTCGTCTCAGGCATCGCCGTCGTCATCCTCACGCCGCTGCTGTCGCCGGTGATGCTCGCGCTGCGACTCACCGGCGAGGGCGAGGTGTTCTACCGCCAGAAGCGCATCGGGTACCACAACACGACGTTCGGCATCTGGAAGTTCGCGACGATGCTCAAAGACAGCCCCAACCTCGGCACGGGATCGCTGACCGTGCGCGGCGACCCGCGCGTGACGCCCGTCGGCAGGTCGCTTCGTGCGACCAAGGTGAACGAGCTGCCGCAGCTGCTGAACGTGCTCACCGGTGAGATGAGCTTCGTCGGGCCGCGACCCCAGGTGCAGGTCGACTACGACGGCTACCCCCCGCACGTGCGCGAGCACATCTACGACGTGCGGCCCGGGGTGACCGGCATCGGCTCGATAGTGTTCCGCGACGAGGAGCGCCTGCTGTCGAAGCCCGGCATCGACCCGCGTGCCTTCTACCGCGACGAGATCGCGCCCTTCAAGGGCGAGCTCGAGATGTGGTACCTCGCCCACCGCTCGCTGTGGCTCGATTTCCGGCTCATGCTGCTCACGGTGTGGGTGGTGCTGCGGCCCGGGTCCGACGTCGTGTACCGGACGTTCAGCGATCTCCCGGCCAGACCCGCTTGGCTCACTGACTAACATGAGCGCGCGCCGGGTTACCCTCTGGTCGGCCCTCGTCGGCGTGCTCGCGGGCGTCGCCACCCTCGCCGTCGCCGAGGCGGTGGCCGCCATCATGGTGCTGCCGTCGGGCAGCCCGCTGTTCGCCGTCGGCTCCTTCGTGATCGACATCGTGCCGGGGTGGTTCAAGACCGTCGTCATCGCGCTGTTCGGCACGGGCGACAAGATCGCGCTGTTCGTCGCGCTGGGCATCCTCGTGCTGCTGCTGGCCGTCGTGGTGGGGGTGCTGCAGTACCGCCGGCCGCCGTTCGGCATCCTCGCGCTCGTCGTGGTCGGCATCGTGGCCCTCGCGGCCGTGGTCACGCGCGCCGAGTCGAGCTCGCTCTCGGCGATCCCCACCCTTGTGGGCGTGCTCGCCGGCACGATCGTGCTGAGCGTGGGCAGCGACCGGCTGCGTCGCTGGACGTCGGCGACGTCGAACGCGCGCGCCGCGGTCACTCGCCGCGGGTTCCTCGTGATGATCGGCGCGACCGCGGCGGGTGCTGCGGTCGTCGGCATCGGCGCGCGAGTCATCAACGCCGGCACGGCCGCGGCGAACAGCGTGCGCGAGGCCCTCACGCTTCCCGCGCCCACGACCCCCGAGGCGCCCTTCCCCGCCGGTGCATCGCTCGACATCCCCGGCATCACGCCGCTCATCTCCGCGAACGACACGTTCTACCGCATCGATACGGCCCTGCAGGTGCCGGTCGTGGATGCCGCGACCTGGAAGCTGCGCGTCACCGGCATGGTCGAGCGCGAGGTCGAGATCACCTTCGACGAACTGCTCGCGCTGCCCCTCGTCGAGCACACCGTCACCCTCATGTGCGTCTCCAACGAGGTGGGCGGCTCACTCGTGGGCAACGCGACGTGGCTCGGCTACCCGATCCGCGACCTGCTCGCCAAGGCCGGCCCGCTGCCCGGCGCCGACATGGTGCTGTCGACGAGCATCGACGGATTCACCGCCGGATCGCCGCTCGACGTGCTGCTCGAACCCGACCGCGAGTCGCTCCTCGCCGTGGGCATGAACGGCGAGCCCCTGCCCATCGAGCACGGATTCCCTGTGCGGCTCGTCGTCCCGGGCCTGTACGGCTACGTCTCCGCGACGAAGTGGGTGGTCGAGCTCAAGGTCACGACGTTCGAGAAGGACATGGGCTACTGGACGCCGCGCGGTTGGTCGGCGCTCGGGCCCGTGAAGACGGCATCCCGCATCGACGTGCCGACCAGCGGCTCGACGGTCGCTGCGGGCAAGGTCGCCATCGCGGGCGTCGCGTGGGCGCAGCATCGCGGAATCGAGGGCGTCGAGGTGCGCGTGGACGACGGCCAGTGGGAGGCGGCGACCCTCGCGGATGCGATCTCGACCGACACCTGGCGCCAGTGGGTCTACGAGTGGGACGCGCCGTCGGGCAGCCACACCGTCGCCGTGCGCGCGACCGGCGCCGTCGGCGACACCCAGCGCGAGACGCGCGTGCCCTCCGTGCCCAACGGCTCGGAGGGGTACCACACCATCACGGTCGCGGTCGGCTAGAACAGCGCGACGGCGGCCGGGGCGCGCAGCGTGCGCGCCTCGACGGTTCCGAGGTGCACGGTCCCCGAGGTGAGGGGCTCGCAGCGCATGCCGCCCCGGCCGCGCAGGGCCCGGAAGGCACCGGGGGCGAGCGCGACGTCCATCCATGCGCACGGGTTGGCGGGGCGGTGGGCGCGGAACAGCACGCCGTCGAGCCAGAAGTCCTCGCCGCGCATCGCGTCGATCTCGAGCCCGCGCACGATGATGTTGCGGCGGGTGTCGGCCGCGTTGAGCCCCGGTGCGATGCGCTCGATCGAGGCGATGTCCATGATCGTGACCGAGGCGGTGTGGTGCGCCCGCTGCCCGAAGTACCTGTCGCCCACGATGCCGAGGCCCGCCCGCACCTCCACCGACTCCGGCAGCTCGGGGCCCGTGGCATCCCTCGGTCCATCGGAGGGCCGCCCCTCGTAGCGGTGCAGGGGCGACGCGAGCAGCAGCTCGATGGTCACGTCGTGGGAGATCACAGATCCAAGCTACCTTTAGGCAGTGGCACATCTCCTGGGCGCTGAAGCGCTGCACCTCGAATACCCGACGCGCGTCATCTTCGACAAGCTCACGATCGGTCTCGACGAGGGCGACCGCATCGGCATCGTCGGTCGCAACGGCGACGGCAAGTCGACACTGCTTCGCATGCTCGCCGGCCGCCTCGAACCGGATTCCGGCCGCGTCACCCGCCGCGGCGGCGTGACCCTCGCCATGCTCGACCAGGCGGACGAGCTCGACGGCACGAAGACCGTGCACCAGACGGTGATCGGCGACATCGACGAGCACGTCTGGGCGGGCGATCCGAACGTGCGCGACGTCATCGCCGGCCTCATCTCCGACCTGCCGTGGGAGGCGCTCGTGGGCGACCTCTCCGGTGGCCAGCGCCGCCGGGTCGCGCTCGCCGCGCTGCTCATCGGCGACCACGACATCATCTTCTTGGACGAGCCCACCAACCACCTCGACGTCGAGGGCATCACGTGGCTCGCGGGCCACCTCACGCGCCGCTGGTCGTCGAACGCGGGCGGGCTCGTGGTCGTGACCCACGACCGGTGGTTCCTCGACGAGATCTGCACGGCCACGTGGGAGGTGCACGACCGCCTCATCGAGCCGTTCGAGGGCGGTTACGCGGCGTACATCCTGCAGCGCGTCGAGCGCGACCAGATGGCCGCGACCATGGAGTCGAAGCGGCAGAACCTCATGAAGAAGGAGCTCGCCTGGCTGCGCCGCGGCGCCCCGGCCCGCACCACGAAGCCGAAGTTCCGCATCGACGCCGCGAACGAGCTCATCGCCAACGAGCCGCCCGCGCGCGACACCGTCGCCCTGTCGTCGATGGCCATGCAGCGCCTCGGCAAAGACGTGGTCGACCTCGAGAACGTCTCGGTCGCGTACGGCGACAAGAAGGTGCTGACGGATGTCACGTGGCGCATCGCCCCCGGCGAGCGCACGGGCATCCTCGGGGTCAATGGAGCAGGCAAGTCCACGCTGCTCTCCCTGGTCAGCGGCACACTGCTGCCCACGACGGGACGGGTCAAGCGCGGCAAGACCATCAAGGTCGCGACGCTGACCCAGCAGCTCGCCGAGCTCGAGGACGTCTGGAACGATCGCGTGAGCGACGTCATCTCGCGCCAGAAGAGCACGTATGTGAGCGGCGGCAAGGAGATGACTCCGAGCCAGATGCTCGAGCGCGTCGGGTTCCAGAGCGCGCAGCTCAGCACCCAGGTGAAAGACCTCAGCGGTGGGCAGAAGCGCCGGCTGCAGCTCCTGCTCATCCTGCTCAGCGAGCCGAACGTGCTCATCCTCGATGAGCCGACCAACGACCTCGACACCGACATGCTCGCCGCCATCGAAGACCTGCTCGACACGTTCCCCGGCACCCTGCTCGTCGTGAGCCACGACCGGTACCTGCTCGAGCGCGTCACCGACAACCAGTACGCGATTCTCGGTGGGCACCTGCGGCACCTGCCGCGGGGCGTCGACCAGTACCTGGAGCTGCGGGCGCACGAGGAGAAGGGTCAGGGCGCCAAGGTCGAGGTGGCGGCGAGCGCGCACACCGGCACACCCAAGCTCGGCGGTGCCGAACTGCGCAACGCCCAGAAGGAGCACGCGGCCGCCGGTCGCAAGATCGAGAAGCTCAGCGGCCAGATCGCCGACGTGCACTCGCGCATGGCCGCGCACGACCAGTCCGACTACACGGGCCTCGGCGCGCTCGCGAAGGAGATCGCCGACCTGCAGAACCAGCTCGATACCGTCGAGCTGCGCTGGCTGGAGTTGGAAGAGCTACTGGCCTAGAGCGTCCCGCCAGTCGGCGGGCACGCGGTCAGCGGGCCCCGGAACCGTCTGGTCGGCGGGGTGGCAGTCGGGCGCCGCGAGTACGGGGCCGTCGAATGCCTCATCCGTCTCGTAGTTCCAGAACCACTCCTCGCCCGGCTCGAACGACTGCATGACCGGATGCCCGCTCGCGCGCCAGTGGGCGGTGGCGTGCTTGTTCAGCGAGTCGTCGCAGCAGCCGACGTGACCGCATTCCGCGCACCGGCGCAGGTGTATCCACCAGGAGCCGGTCGCATCGCACTCCACGCACCCGGTGCCGCTCGGCGGCACGGTGACATTGATCCCCGTCTGCGTCATGCATCCCAGTATTCCGAATAGGCTCGCCCTCGTGCCCGTGCTTCTCGAAAACCGCAGTGCCTCAGCCCGCATCGCAGGAATCGGCATCTTCCTCCCGGAGCGCACGCGCACGACGAAGCAGACCGAGCGCGACCTGCGCGACGCCAACCCCGGGCTGCGTCTGGCGACGGGCCTCATCGGCAGGCTCACCGGCGTGGAGACCGTGCACCTGCGGCCCGAGGGCTGGCAGACGTCTGACCTCGCGGTCGCGGCGGCGGAGAAGGCGCTCGCCGAGAGCCCGGGCGAGATCGACCTGGTGATCTTCGCGAGCGCCAGCCAAGACCTCATCGAGCCCGCGACGAGCCACATCGTCGCCGCGAAGCTCGGCTTCGAGTGCCCGGTCATGGACATCAAGAACGCCTGCAACAGCGTCATCAACGCGATGCAGGTGGCCGAGGCGCTCATCGCGGCGGGGCAGTACCGCCGCGTCCTCGTCGCGAGCGGCGAGCAGCCGAGCCACGGCGTGCGCTGGAACCTGCGCGACCACGACCAGTTCATCAGGTCGTTCCCGGGCTACACGATGAGCGACGGTGGCGCTGCGGTCATCCTGGAGGCGACCGACGACCCGAGCACGGGCATCCTCGATTCGAGCTTCGTCGCGGTCAGCAGGCACTGGGGCATCGGCACGCTGCCCACGGGCGGCTCGATGAACCCCCGCAGCATGGACCACGCCTACTTCGACATGGACGGCTCGGGCCTGCAGCAGGCGTTCCTCGAGCTCGGTCCGCAGCCCGTGCTCGACCTGCTCGAGAAGAACGGCCTCACCTGGGCCGACTTCGACCTCGTCGCCATCCACCAGGTCGCGCTGCCGTACCTGCCGCCCATCTTCGAGCGGCTGGGGGTCGCCGCCGACAAGTCGGTGATCACGATCGCCGACCACGGCAACCTCGCGTCGGTGACGCTGCCGCTGCAGCTGGAGCTCGCGCGCGAGCAGGGCATCGTGGGCCCCGGCAGCCTCGTGCTGCTCATCGGGCTCGCGGGCGGCATCAGCCTCGGCCTGATGGTGGTGCGGCTCTAGTGCTCGCCGTCATCGTGCCCGTGTACAACGAGGCAGCCGGGATCGGGCCCACCCTCGACGCCCTTGAGGCCCAGACCGACGCCGACTTCGACGTGTACTTCGTCGACAACAACAGCACGGATGCCTCGGTGGCGATCATCTCCGCACGGAACAACCCGCGCTGGCACATCATCCGTGAATCCCTCAAGGGCACGGGGGCCGCCGCCGACACGGGCATGCGCGCCGCGATCGCCGCGGGCGCGACCCTGCTCGCGCGCACCGACGCGGACTGCCTCCCGCGAGCGGACTGGACGGCGTCGATCCGCCGCTCCCTCGGCGACGACGGCCTGGGGCTCGTGGGCGGCGAGCTCGTGCCCCGCCACGACGAGGGCCTCTCGCTCGGCAAGCGCGTACTGCTGCGCGCCGCGGTCGAGCTCGCCGAGGCCTTCGGGCGCATCCGGCCCGGCAATCGCTCGCCGGAGTACCGCGGGCCGTACATGATGGCCGCGGGCTGCAATGTGGGCATCCGTGCCGACCTGTACGTCGAGGCCGGCGGCTTCCCGCGCACCGCCATCGAAGACCTGCACGAGGATCGCGCGCTCGTCAACGCCGTGCGACGGCTCACGGGCAACTATGCGCGCCGCCGTGATGTCGTCGTCTACGGCAGCTCGCGCCGGGTCACCGCGTGGGGGCTCAAGAACACCCTGCTCTGGTACAAGGACCACCAGTACCGGCCCGAGCACGTGGACATCCGGTGAGCATCGCCCTCGCGAGGAGGTGGGAGGAGCGCGTGATGCGCGCCGCCCACCCGGTGGTGTACCCGCTGCTGCAGACCGCCCGCCGTCCGGTGCTGCGCGTGCCGGGGTTGGGCGTGCTCGTGCGTGACGCCGCCCTGCTGCGCGAGACCCTGATGGACACCGCGACGTTCACCAAGACGGGCCCGGGCAGCCCCAGCGACCTGTGGACTCCGGTGCTCGGGCCGGCGGTGCTGCTCAACATGGAGGGCGCGGACCACCTCGCGCTGCGCCGCAAGCTGGGGTCGCTCTTCGCCCCCGCCTACGTGGAGCCGCTCGCCGCGGCATCCCTGCCGACCGCGCAGCTCACCGCGCGACTGCGGGCTGGCGAGAGCGTCGACATCGTCGCCGAGGTCAAGCGCTACGCGAGCGCGATGATCGCCCAGCTCGTGGGGCTGCCGCTCGAGAGCCTCGACGACGAGCTGTTCGACCGCGTCTCGTCGATCACCCGCTTCGTGCGGCTCGCCCGGCCGCGCCTCACCCCGGCGCAGGTCGCCGTCGCGCGGGGCATCCTCGACGAGCTCACCGCGCACGCGCGCGAGGCCTACCGGGCGGGCGACGAGCAGACCGTGCCCGGCCGGATGCGCGCGCTCGGCCTCACCGAGGACGAGGCGATGGGTGCCGTCGGCGCCTTCGTGCTCACCGGCACCGAGACACTCGTGTCGTACATCCCGCGCCTGATCGCCGTGCTCGTGGACTCGGGGTGGCTGCCGCTCATCGCCGCGGACCGCTCCCTCGCCGAGCCCGCGATCGCCGAGGGCCTGCGCGTCACGACGCCCTCGCCGGTCATGCTGCGCAGCGTCGTGGCGCGCGGCGCGATCGGGCCCGTCGCGGTGCGCCCGGGCGACCGGATCATCCTCGCCACCTACGCCGCGAACCGCGCGCTCGGCCCGTTCGACCCGGCGACGAACGTCGCGGCCCAGCTCAAGCAGCTGTGGTTCGGCGCCGGCACGCACTTCTGCCTGGGGGCGCCGCTCGCGATGGCGCAGATCCGGCTCACCCTCGACGCGCTGCTCGACGCGGGCGAGCTCCGCATCGCCGACCGCGCGCCGGCGCGCGGCGTGCTGATCCCGAGCTACGCGGCTCTGAGGCTGCAGCGTGCCTGACATCCTCGCCGCCCTCCTCGACGCGTGCGAGCGCACCCCCGGGGCGCCGGCGATGACCCTCGGCCGTCGCACCCTCAGCTACGGTCAGCTGAGTGCGCGCATCCACGGCATCGCGGCCGCGCTCACCGAGCAGGGCATGCTCCCGGGCGACCGGATGCTGTTCTCGGTCCGCCCCGGCCTCGACGGCATCTGCCTCGCCCTCGGCACGATCGCGGCCGGCGGCACCATCGTGTTCGCCGACCCGGGGGCGGGCGAGGCGATGTTCCGCGCGCGGGCAGGGCTCGCGGCGCCGAAGTGGGTGGCCGCCGAGTCGCTGCTCTACGCGGTGTCGCGCGGGCCGCTGCGGCGCCTGGCTCGGTCACGGGGCATCGACCTGCCCGACTACCGCAGCGTCGTGCCGGATGCCCGCCACATCTACTCCGGGCCGTGGCTGCCCGGGGTGCCGCGCGGCGCGCTCCGGTTGCGCGGGTTGAGTAGGCCGCCCGCGGCTGTATCGAAACCCGGCGTCGAGGCGCTCATCATCTTCACCTCCGGCACAACAGCGCACCCGAAGGCCGTCGTGCACTCGCGGGCCTCCCTCGGTACGGGGCTCGCCGACTTCGCCGCCCACGTGGGCTTCGTACCCGGGGAGGTCGTGCTCACCGACCAGTTGATGGTCGGCATCCCCGCGCTCATCGCCGGCGCGCATTGGGTGCTGCCTCCCGCGGGCGCCGACCCCGGTGCGAAGCCCGACAAGTACCTGCCGCTCCTCGCCGGTGCCGACGTGCTGTTCGCCGTGCCGGCGGCACTCGACGCGCTGCTCACCTCGGACGTGCGGGCGGAGCTGCGCCTGGTGCTCATCGGGGGTGCCCCCGTGCTGCGGCCGCTGCTCGAGCGGGTGCGCGCGCAACTTCCGGGCACGGGCATCCGGGCGATCTACGGCATGACGGAGATCCTGCCGGTGGCGATCGCGGACGGTGACGAGAAGCTCGCGTTCGACGGCGCCGGCGACTACGTGGGCGAGCTCATGGAGGCCGTCGACGCGCGCATCGACGACGGCGAGCTGGTCGTCGCGGGGGAGGGGCTCGGCGGCTACCTCGGCGAGGCTCCGCTCACCGAGCTGCGCACCGGCGACCTCGCGCGCATCGAGGGCGGCCGGGTGATCCTGGGCGGACGCAGCAAGGACATGTTCATCCGCGGCACGACCAACGTGTACCCGGGGCTGTACGAGCCGGTGATCGCGGGCATCCCGGGCGTACGAGCGGCGGCGCTCGTCGGGGTGCCGAACGACATCGGCGACGACGAGCTCGTGCTGGCGATCGTGGGCGATGCGTCCCGCGTCGCCGCCGCGCTGCCGGGGCTGATCGACGCCGCAGTCATGCCCGATCGCATCGTGACGCTCGACGCGCTGCCGACCAAGGGGCGCAGCCAGAAGCTCGACCGTGCCGCGCTGCGGGGTCTCGTGTGAGGGTCGCCGTTACCGGCGCCGCGGGCTTCGTGGGCGGCGCGATCACCGCCCACCTGCGGGAGCACGGCCACGACGTCACCCCGCTCACGCGCCGGGAGTGGGACATCACGGCGGGGCCGTTCGACCTCCGCGTCGATGCGGTGGTGCACTGTGCGGCGCTCGCCGACGACACGGCGCCGCTCGGGCAGGCGATGCTCGTCAACCGCATCGGCACCCGCAACGTCGTTGCGAGCGCGGCGGGCGCGCGCATCGTGCACGTATCGACCTCCAGCGTGTACGACGCCTTCGTGCCGTCGGTCGAGGTGCGGGAGGACACTCCGCTGCCGACCAGATACCTGAGCAGCTACTCGGAGTCGAAGGCCGCGGCCGAAGGGGAACTGCCCACCGACGCCGTGGTACTGCGGCCGCACGCCGTGTACGGGCCGGGCGACACGACGCTGCTGCCGCGCGTGCTGGCGGGCATCCGTGGCTCGCGCCTCGTGCTGCCCGAGGGCGCGCGCGTGCGGCACACGCTCACCCACGTGGAAAACCTCGCCGCCGCGGCCGCCCTCGCACTCACCGGCCCCGCGGGCGTCTACAACGTCGGCGACGACACCGACGTGCTGCTGTCTGCGGTGCTCACCGAGTTCCTCGCCCGGCGCGGGCGACCGGATGTCACGCTGCACTCGATCCCGTACCGCGCCGCCTTCGCGGCCGCCGCCGTCGCCGAGAGGCTGCAGCGCCGACCGAGGCTCACGCGCTACGCGGTCTCGCAGCTCGGACTCGAGCGCACCCTCGACCTCACCCGGGCGCGAGAGCTGCTCGGGTACGAACCCGGGCCCACTTCGCTGGTCGGTGCGGAACAATGGTGAGATGAGCCACGACCACGAGCACGAGAGTTCGGGCCGCCGACGCCTGGCCATAGCCCTCGGTATCACCGCCGCCGTGCTCGTCGCCGAGGTGGTCGGCTCGATCATCACGGGCAGTCTCGCGCTGCTCGTGGACGCCGCCCACATGCTCACCGACGCGGGCGGCCTCGCGGTCGCCCTCACCGCGGCGACCCTCGTGCGGCGTCCCGCGAACTCGAAGCGCACGTGGGGCATGGCGCGCGCCGAGGTTCTGGGCGCGACTGCCCAGGCCGCGATCCTGCTCGCGGTCGGCATCTTCGTGCTCGTCGAGGCCGTGCAGCGCCTCATCGACCCTCCGGAGATCGCGGGCACCCAGCTCGTGGTGTTCGGCGTCATCGGCCTGCTCGGCAACGTCGCGTCGATCGCGGTGCTCGCCTCGAGCCGGTCGAAGAACCTCAACCTCCGCGCCGCGTTCCTCGAGGTGTTCAACGACGCGCTCGGCTCGCTCGCCGTCATCGCGGCAGCGATCGTGATCGCGACCACCGGGTTCCAGCTCGCCGACGCGATAGCGGCGATCCTCATCGGCGCCCTCATCCTGCCGCGGGCGGTGCTCCTGCTGCGCGACACGACGAGCGTCCTGCTCGAGTCGACGCCCAAGGGCCTCGACCTCGACTCGGTGCGCGACCACCTGCTCGAACTGCCCCACGTGCAGGCGGTGCACGACCTGCACGTGAGCCAGATTGCCACCGGGCTGCCGGTGCTCACGGCCCACGTCGTGGTCGACGACGAGTGCTTCTACGACGGGCACAACGCCCGGATGCTCGACGACCTGCAGCACTGCGTCTCGGCGCACTTCGCCGTGCAGATCGAGCACTCGACCTTCCAGCTCGAGCCCGCCGGCCACGGGGCGCACGAGCACCCCACCCACGACTAGCGGGTACCGCTAGGCGGCTCGCCGCCGCCACAGGATGATGGCGACGATCGCCGCGATGAACACGACTCCCGCGACCACGATCACCCACGGCACCCAGCCGAGGTCGTTCGAGGTCGGCGTCGGGTCGGGCGTGGGGGTCGGGGTCGGAGCCGGGGTGCGCGTGGGAGTGGGGCTGGGCGACGGAGACGGGGTGACCGTCGCCGTCGGCGTGGGGGTCGGTGTGGGTGCGACCGCGGTGACGGTGACGACGCCCGGCACGAAGGTGATGGCGTAGTCGGTCGAGCTGACGCCGGAGGGCTGCACGGGGTAGCTGCCGGGTCCGCTCGCGGCAGTGGCCGCGGTCGTGAACCGCAGGGTCCCGGTGAGGTTGGCGATGGTCTGGCCGTTGACGAACCCGACAGTGGTCGCGGAGAAGTCTCCGTTCGCCTGCCCCACGAGGCGGGACTTTCCGAGCGCGGTGATCGTGAGGCTCGCGGGCGTGATCGTCGTCGTGCCGCTAGCGCCATAGCTGATCGCGTAGTTGGTCGCCACGGCCCCGGCGCACGTGGTGGTCGCAGGGTAGCCGCCGACATGGGCGGTGGCTCCCGCCGAGGTCGTGCAGGTCGGCTGAGTGGTGAGCGACGCCATGGTGTCTCCGCTCACGAACCCCGTCGGGGTCGCGGTCACCGGCGCGAGGGAGCCGTACGTGGCCTGAGCGTTCGACGGTGTGAGGGTGAGCGGCGCCTGCGTGACGGTCGCGGTGCCGTCGACGAAGGTGAGCGAGTAGTTGGCGGCGGTGCCCGAGCACCGGGTGGGCGCCGACGGCACGACCGGCGCGACCGTCGTGCACGCGATGCCGGCGACCGACGTCTCGCCGTTCACCAGCCCCGAGTAGCCCGGCGTCGGCGTCGGCAGCGAGCCGTACATCCCTGACACCGTGGACGCCGTCACCGTGAGTGGCGCCTTGTCGATGACGACCGCGCCGAGGTCGTAGATGAAGTTGTAGGTGAAACCGGGGAGCGACGCGGCACCGGAGCACTGTCCCGCGGTCGCGTAGGTGCCGGCGGGGTCGGTCGCGGTCGTCGTCGAGGTGCACACGACGCCCGAGGTATCCACCCCGGTCATGCCCGACGGATACACGGGGCTGACCGTTGCCGCACCGCCGTACGTTCCCGTGCCGGAGGCCCCGATGTGCAGGTCGACCGCAACGGCGGTCACCTGCACCGAGACCGAGCTGTCGGTGACGGCGCCGCCGCCGTCGTCGACGCTGATGGTGAAGGATGCGGTGGTCGTGACGCCGACCGCCGGCGTGTACACGAGTGCCCGGAGCCACGTCGTGACGGCCGCCGGAGCGCCCGAGGTCGAGACCGGGCTCGCCGACCCTGCGACGGTGCCGCCGCTCGTCCATGACACCGAGACGCTCAGGGTGTCGTTGTCGGCGTCGGCGATCGAGTCGCCACTGAACGGCGATACCGGCGTGGAGTCATCCGTGATCGAAACGGGCGAGACGACGCTGATCACGGGCGCGGCCGCGGACGCCGAGAGCGGCGCTGCGACGACGAGCGCCCCGACGAGAACGGCCACCGCCGCGAGGAGTACGGGACGCTTCATGATCAGACCCCCTTCTGTACCACGAGGCTCTCATAGGCCGGGATGAGCACGCGCTTGCCGTACCGGCGCGACACGATCCGGAACGGGCGCCCATCGCCCACGAGCATGTCGATGATCTTGGTGAGCTCGGCGCGCGCGAGCGGCCCGCCGAGGCACAGGTGGCGCCCCGCGCCGAACCAGAGCTGGCGGTTCTGCGGGATGTAGTCGCGGTCGACGCGGTAGTCGCCCGCGAGGTTGTTCGCGGTCCAGGTGAGCACGACGATGCGCTCGCCGGCCCGCAGCGTGTGCTTGCCGATGGTCAGGTCGGCGAGCACCGAGCGCCCGATGATGGGCGCGGGCGACGTGACGCGCAGCGCCTCGCGCACCGCGTTCTCCGTGAGCTTCGGGTTGGCGATCAGGGCGTGCTGCTGACCCGTGTCGTAGAGCAGCGCGGCGGTCCGCGACATCGCGGATGCCGCGGTCTCGGTGCCGGCCACCATGAGCAGCGTCGACAGCCCCTTCGTCTCCTGCAGCGTCAGGCCCAGGTCGCGGCAGCGCCCGATGATGGTGTCGCCCGAGGCGGTCTCGAACGCCCTGTCGATATGGCCCGTGAGCTTCTCGACGATGACGCGGGCGGCGGCGATCTTCTCGGGCGGCAGCACGGTGTCGGCCGTCGTGCCGAGGGCGGTCGCCGCCAGCTCCTCGCCAGTGCGGAAGATCTCACGGTAGGCGTCGTCGGGGTCGTCGGTCTCCGCCACGGGCATGCCGAGCAGGGTCACGACCATCTGCCCCACGAGCACGCGGCTCAGGTCGGCGAGGTCGAGGGGCTCGCCGGCGTCGAACTGGCGCCGGGCATCCGTGATGCGACTGCCCCAGGCGCGCTCGACGAACTCGAAGCTGGTCTTCTCGGTGAACAGCTCGCGGCTGCGGGTGCGCAGGTCGTGGTGGCCCGGGCCGTCGAACAGGTCGTAGACCCAGTCGCCCAGGATCTGCGCCCACAGGTGGCCGACACCGCCCTCGCTGAGGAGGGTGAAGTGGTCGGGGTCGGTGAGCACGGCGCGCGCGGTGAGCGGGTCGGCGGTGATCCAGCCGAGGCCCGGCACCTTGAGGAGGGGCTTGGCGAACATGCCCACCCAGTTGAGGAACGGCAGGGCGGGGCGTGCCGCACTCAGCAGGCGGTGCTCGTGCGCGCGGGCGCTGCTGCCGATTCCGTCGGTGAGGGGGTTGAGCGTGCGCTCGCGCACGGGGGCGATGAGATCCTCGGCTACTGGCACGCTGCCCAATCTAGCTAGATTGAGGGCATGCCATCCCTGCGGGCGCGGTACGCCGCGATCTTCGGCCACGGCCGCATGACCGAGCGCGTCGTGTTCTTCAGCGACGCGGTGTTCGCGATAGCGATGACGCTGCTCGTCGTCGACCTGCGCGTGCCCGAGGTCGACAACGGCGAGACGTCGGGCGAGGTGATCGTCTCGCTGCTGCCGGGGTTCCTCGCGTACGTCATCTCGTTCGCGGTCATCGCGCTGAACTGGAACGGGCACCACCGCAAGTTCCGGGTGATCAACGGGTTCGACAGCCGGCTGATCCAGCTCAACTTCGTGCTGCTGTTCCTCGTGGCGTTCACGCCGTTCCCGACGAGCCTGATGAGCGAGTACCCGGGCGAGGTGCCGTCGGTGGTGCTGTACGCGGCGGTCGTGGCATCCCTGAGCCTCGTGCAGTTCGCGATGTGGGCCTACGCCTGGCGCCATGGCATGATCGACAAGCTCGTCGAGCCCGACATGTACCGGTTCGTCGGCCGCAACCTGCTCGTCGTACCGGCGGTGTTCGGCATCTCGATCGTCATCGCGATCTTCTGGGACGCGAACATCGCCATGTACTCGTGGCTCGCGCTCATCCCGATCTCCATCATCGTCCCGCGTCTCGGAAGCAGGAAGAAGCCATGACCTTCACCCCACAGCGCTCCCTCGTCACGGGAGCCTCGGCCGGGTTGGGCGTGGAGTTCGCCCGCGTGCTCGCCGCGCGCGGCTCCGACCTCGTCCTCGCCGCCCGCCGCACCGACCGCCTCGAGGAGCTCGCAGCGTCGCTGCCCGTGAACGTGCAGGTGGTCACTATCGACCTCTCGCTGCCCGAGGCGGGCAAGCGCCTGTTCGACGCCGCGGGCCCGGTGGACCTGCTCGTGAACAACGCGGGCTTCGGCACGCACGGCGCACTCGTCGACGAGGCGCCCGAGCGGCTCGCGCAGGAAGTGGCACTCAACGTCGCCGCGGTCGTCGACGCGACGCGCGCCTTCCTGCCGGCCATGATCGCGAACGGCTTCGGCGGCATCGTGAACGTCGCCAGCACCGCGGCGTTCCAGCCCATTCCGGGCATGGCCGTCTACGGCGCCTCCAAGGCCTTCGTCATGAGCTTCACCGAGGCGGTGTGGGCCGAGGCCCGCCGGCACGGCGTGAAGGTCACCGCCCTCGCGCCCGGTGCCACGGCCACCGAGTTCTTCGACGTCGTCGGCACGAGCCAGGCCGCGGTCGGCCGTCAGCAGACCGCACAGCAGGTCATCGCGACGGCCATGCGCGCCCTCGACCGGCGCTCGACCCCGCCGCACGTCGTCTCGGGGGCGGCGAACGCGGTCGCCGCGTGGGGCACCCGCCTCGTGCCCAAGCGGCTGCTCGCACCGATGGCCGGTCGGCTCATCGGCTTCGAGGGCTGACCGCGAGGCTCATCCCAGGGCGGGCACCCCGGTGGCAGTCGCGAGCCATACCGCGCCCAGTGACATCCCCGCGATCGCGACCCACGAGATCGCCGCGACGGCGAGCGGCCGCGCGCCCGTGCGTACGAGCGTGCCGAGCCTGATCGCGGCGCCCAGCCCGAACAGCGCGAGGCCGAGCAGCAGGAACTGCACGTCCTCCGTCGCGCTGATGAACTCCGCCGGCAGCGGCAGGAACGTGCGCGCGACGACCGCACCGAGGAACCCCACGAGGAACAGCGGCACGATCGCCGGATGCCTCCCCTCCCGCCGCAGCACGAGCCCGGTGATCGCCACCATCGGAGCCAGCAGTGCCACGCGGGTGAGCTTCACGACCACGGCGATCGCGAGGGCGGACGCCCCGGCGACCTGCGCCGTCGCGACGACCTGCCCCACGTCGTGCACGCTCGCCCCCGTCCACATGCCGAACTGCTCGGCATCGAGGCCTAAGAGCGAGCCGAGCGCGGGCAGCACGGCGATCGCGAGCGTGCCGCACAGCGTCACGAGCGCCACGGGCGTCGCCTGGTCGGCGTCCTTCGACTTCGTGACCCCGGCCATGGCGCCGATCGCCGAGGCGCCGCAGATCGAGAAGCCCGCGGCGATCAGCAGCGGCTCGTCGCCGGGCAGCCGGAAGGCACGCCCGAGCCCGAGCGTGAGGAAGAACGTCGCGAGCACGATCGCGACGATGAGGCCGAGAACGAGCCAGCCGAGACCCGCGATGTCGGCAAGGCTCAGGCGGAAGCCGAGCAGCACGATGCCGAGCCTCAGCAGTCGGCGGGCCGCGACCGCGAGCCCCGGCCGCATGACGTCGTGGCCCCACGGCAGCGCGGCGAACACGATGCCGAGCACGACGCAGGCCGTGAGCGTCGGCACCGCGGGCAGGGCCCAGTGCGCGAGACTCGCGAGCACGAAGCCGGCCAGCGCGAGCCCCAGACCCGGCAGCAGGTCTCTATTGCGTGGCGAAGCGGCGCTAGTCGAAGTCAAGGCTCAGCTTGCGCAGCAGGGCACTCAGGCGCTCCTGGTCGGCTTTCGGAAGGCGGTCGAGCAGTTCCGACTCGGCCTCGAGCAGCGTGCTGATCGCGGCATCCACGCGCTCACGCCCCTGCTCGGTCATGACCACGAGGATGCCGCGGCCGTCGTGCGGATCCGTGCGGCGCTCGACGAGCGCGCGATCGACGAGCCGGTCGATGCGGTTCGTCATGGTGCCGCTGGACACCAGGGTCTGCTGCAGGAGGGCCTTGGGGCTCAGCTGGTAGGGCGCCCCCGCCCTGCGCAGCGCGGAGAGCACGTCGAACTCCCACAGCTCGAGGTCGGAGGCAGCGAAGGCGGTGCGGCGGGCGCGTTCCAGATGGCGGGCAAGGCGGGCCACGCGACTGAGCACCTGCAGGGGCGAGAAGTCGAGGTCGTCGCGCTCGCGCGCCCACGCATCGACGATGCGGTCGACTTCGTCGCTGGCGGGCATCCGTCAATTATCGCGGTCTGGCAGACTTGATGCGCGCCGATCGGCGCGGTCCGCTTTGGTGTAATGGCAGCACGACAGCCTTTGGAGCTGTTAGGTCTAGGTTCGAGTCCTGGAAGCGGAGCTGCGGAGGGAATCATGGATACCGAGATCTTCGACACTGTCGCCCGCGTCTTCGAGTTCGTCGGGGTGGGGGCCATGGCCGTCGGCATCGTCGTGGCGACCGTGCTCGCGATCCGGTCGTGGGTCGGCAGCAGAGACGGCGCGCGCGCGTTCAAGACCCTGCGCGACTCGATCGGCATGGTCATCCTGCTGGGCCTCGAGATCCTCGTCGCGGCCGACCTCGTGCGCACGGTGACCAGCACGCCGTCGCTCACCGACGCGATAGTGCTCGCGATCATCGTGCTCATCCGCACGGTGCTGAGCTTCTCGCTGCAGGTCGAGATCGAGGGCGTCGCCCCGTGGAAGCGGGCCCTCCTGACTAGTCCACAATTGATGGCGAGAGCCGCAGCCGCCCGGAAGAAGGACGCAGAATGACCGACCAGAACCTCGCCGTGATCGTCCTCGCCGCAGGGCAGGGCACCCGCATGAAGTCGGCGCGGCCCAAGGTGCTGCACTCGATCGCGGGCCGCACGCTCGTCGGCCACGTGCTCTCGACGGCGCGCGACCTCGCACCGAGCCACGTCATCGCGGTGGTGCGGCACGAGCGCGACGCCGTCGTGTCGACGATCTCGGAGCTCATGCCCGACATCCTCTTCGTCGACCAGGACGACATCCCCGGCACCGGCCGCGCCGTCGAGGTCGCCATCGGCGCGCTGCCCGCCGACTTCGACGGCGACGTCGTGGTCGTCAGCGGCGACGTGCCCCTGCTCGACGCCACCACCCTCGCCTCCCTGATCGCCGAGCACCGCCGCGCCGACGCGTCGGCGACCCTGCTGTCGGCGATCCTCGACGACGCGACGGGCTACGGCCGTGTCGTGCGCGACTCCGCGGGGGTGCTCGACCGCATCGTCGAGCAGAAGGATGCGACCCAGACCGAGCTCGAGATCACCGAGATCAACAGCGGCACCTACGTCTTCCGCGCGTCGGCGCTGCGCGAGCAGCTGCCGCTCGTCACCCTCGCGAACGCCCAGGGCGAGAAGTACCTCACCGACGTGATCGGTCTCCTGCGCTCCGCCGGGTCCACGGTCTCGGCGCTGCCCGTGCGCGACGGCTGGATGGTCGCGGGCGTCAACGACCGGGTGCAGCTCGCCGAGGCATCCCGCCGCATGAACGAGCTGATCGTGCGCCGCTGGCAGCTCGACGGCGTGACGATCACCGACCCCGCCACCACCTGGATCGACGCCGACGTCGTGCTCGCCGAAGACGTCGAGGTGCTCCCGGGCACGCAGCTCAAGGGCGCCACGCTCGTGCAGCGCGGTGCGACGGTCGGCCCCGACACCACCCTCGTCGACTGCGAGATCGGCGAGAACGCGACGGTCAAGCGCACGGATGCCACGCTCGCCGTGATCGGCGCCGGTGCGAGTGTCGGCCCCTTCGCCTACCTCCGCCCGGGCACCTACCTCGGCGCCGACGGCAAGATCGGCACGTTCGTGGAGACCAAGAACTCGACGATCGGCACCGGCAGCAAGGTGCCGCACCTGAGCTACCTCGGCGACACGACGGTGGGGGAGCACTCGAACGTGGGGGCCGGCACCATCACCGCGAACTACGACGGCGTCAACAAGAGCGCGACGGTCGTCGGCTCGCACGTGCGCACCGGGTCGCACAACGTCTTCGTCGCGCCGGTGACGATCGGCGACGGGGCGTACACGGGTGCGGGGACGGTCGTGCGCAAGGACGTGCCCGCGGGCGCGCTCGCGATCACCGTCGCACCGCAGCGCAACATGGAGGGCTGGGTGCAGGCCAACCGCGCGGGAACCGCGGCGGCGCGAGCAGCGGAGGCCGCCGAGTAGAATCGCCTTACGTCGTCGTCTGACAGAGAGCGGGAACAGTGTCCGAGATCAAGATCACCGGACAGAAACGCCTCGTCATCGTGACGGGGCGCGCGCACCCCCAGCTGGCGATCGACGTGGCGGACGAGCTCGGCGCCGACCTCGTGCACACGGATGCCCGCACCTTCGCCAATGGCGAGATCTACGCCCGCTACGACGAGAGCGTCCGCGGCTGCGATGCCTTCGTGATCCAGTCGCACACCAACCCGATCAACGAGTGGCTCATGGAGCAGCTCATCATGGTCGACGCCCTCAAGCGCGCGTCGGCCAAGCGCATCACCGTGGTGAGCCCGTTCTACCCGTACGCCCGACAGGACAAGAAGGGCCGCGGCCGCGAGCCGATCTCGGCCCGGCTCGTCGCCGACCTGTACAAGGCCGCCGGCGCCGACCGCATCATGAGCGTCGACCTGCACGCCGCCCAGATCCAGGGCTTCTTCGACGGCCCCGTCGACCACCTCTTCGCCATGCCCGTGCTGCTCGAGCACTTCCAGTCGATCCTCGACCCCGAGACGCTCACGGTCGTGAGCCCCGACATGGGCCGCGTGCGGGTGGCCGACATCTGGAGCGACAAGCTCGGCGCACCGCTCGCCATCATCCACAAGCGCCGCGACCCGCTGGTGCCCAACCAGGTCAGCGTGCACGAGATCATCGGCCCGGTCGACGGTCGCGTCTGCCTCATCGTCGACGACCTCATCGACACCGGGCGCACGATCGTCAAGGCCGCGGAGGCGCTCAAGGCCCACGGCGCCACGAAGGTCGTCGTTGCTGCCACGCACGCCGTGTTCTCGCCGCCCGCGCACGACCTGCTGCAGAGCGACTTCATCGACTCGGTGGTCGTCACCGACACCCTGCCGATCCCGCAGGACAAGCGCTGGGACCGTCTCACCGTCCTGCCGATCGCCCCCCTCCTGGCCCGCGCGATCCACGAGGTCTTCGACGACGGGTCCGTCACGAGCATGTTCGACGGAGCAGCATGACGCCCGAATTGCTTTGATGTGGTGCCAGAGAGCTGAGCATCCTTGACCGAGGTCACTGCGAATCCTCGACACGGTCGACGTTTCGAGCCGGTACAAGAGTTGAGCTTGACGCCGCAAGTTGAGAGCGCCATTGCGACCCTGCCTGGCATCGCCGTTGGCCACGTTGCCGTGCGAGAAGCGCATGGGCCTTTCGGCGTGCCGGACTATCTAGTGGTGGTCGGGTCGGCCGACGCGCTCGAAGCGCGACTCAACGCAGGAATTGAGCCAGTACTCAAGATGAGGGCAGTTGCGGTGCTGGCGGCGTTGTCCACAGGGCGAGCCCTATCCCCGGAAAGCGTCTGCCGTCGACTCGGGTGGCCCCGCGAGGAGGTGGTCGGCCAATTGAAGCGGCTACTAGAAGGCGGCGCTATCAGGAAGGCCGGGGTGAATACTTTCCTGCGGCATCCGGCGATGGCGCCCGTCGGACGTTTATTTGCCGTCGAGGCGAAGATGAGGGACTGGAAGCGAGCGCTCAAGCAAGTCCGCAGATACTCCTTGTGGACCGACAGTTACGTCATCGTGATGCCTGGGTTGGCCGCCGCGGCGAGGGAAAGTCTTGTCGCAGAGGTGCAACTAGATGGCGGCGGCCTTTACGTCGGGTCGGAGTGGCTAGTGCGACCGCGCGCACGGGGCGCCTTTGAGCACCGACTTTTGGGCTCAGAGCACTTCGTGAACGCCTTGCCCTACTACCAACCTTCGGCCCGCGCGTAGATTTCAAGCCCGGCAGAAAGTTCTTCTATCCAGTCTTTCGCTGCTTGCTCGGTAATGCCTGCCGTTTGCACCCCCGGCCATGTGGCACTCGCGGCCGCGTAAGAGTCGCTTAACAGTCTGTATCGATCCTCTCCCGGCGCGGCAGACAAGATTGAGTCGACGACCGAACTCAGTTGCCTCAAGTGATGACGATAGACAGTCTTAGGGCCATATGGCGCTATCTGTAGCGGAGTCACGGCCTCCGCTAGAGTTCTGTTTCTTCGGTGCAGGGAAACGTACTCCGCTGGCTTCACCCGGCCGAACACATGTCGGAGGGTCGCTCGCTGATACCAGCCCCCGCCGTCACCGGGATCGGCGGGGCGTGCTTCATAATGGACGCCGCTAAACATCATTTGGCGTTGGTCCCAGCCGGTTCCAACGCTGTCAGCGCCGGCAGCCACCGCCGGCAGGCCTGCAAGATCGCCGTGCGAAATGTGGACCCGGGAATACTCGCTCAGCGATCTTGCTGAACGAGCCAACCCTGCAGTTTCGTCGCGCCGGGCAGGAACGGGCAAGGCCCCGGTCGCTCGCGTGACAACGAGAAAGTACCCCGTCGGTTCGAACTGAGCCATGGCACCTATGTGCGCGTCAAGAGAAGGTCCCGACGACCAGAACTGTTCGTCTCCCGCGATCGTCAACCAAGTCCCGGCGTCTCGAGTCTTTGCGATGTCGGCCATCGCGACTGCGGTTGCAGCGTCGGGCCCGCTTGGGCTTCGCAGAAGAACCGTCGGAGCAAGTCGCGGCACGCCAAGCGAGTCCTGTGTTTCCGAAACTCGGTCAACATGATCTTCCAACCGCCTAGGGCTGGAAAGGTCGCCTCGAGTACCGCCCCAAAGTCGATAGCTGTCGTAGTAACGGAAGTCTCCACATCGAGGAAACTGAAGTGCATGCGTCGCGGCGTCGAAAAAGGCTGCCCCGCCTATCTTTTGAACGCCGGCTACCATCTCGGCGCCAGACCGTCGGTGCGCGAGATGCCCGACCGGGCTACAGAACGGGCTTATTACCGCCCCATCCGCGATCCCATCCTTAATGCCTTGTGTGATCCAGAGCAGCAGGTTTCGAGGGCTGTCTTCTATCAGGAGGGACATTCATAACCCCCTAAGGGCGATCGTTAATTTGTCGGCATTTAGGAACCGTCTTGCACTCTGAGGATTCAGACACTTATCGACGATGCCAGTGAACTCCCTGTCCAGATCCGGCCGCAAAGTGCGCAGAGGCACAATTTGGCATCGCAACAGATTGGCCAAGTAATCCTCGTTCTCATTGCCTCGAATGGGCAGAACGCCGGCAAGCACGAGGTACGCCAGAATCCCGATCCCGAAAACATCCGAAGCAGGGGTGGGTCCGCTTGAGTGAGGAGAAATATGTTCGGGTGAGAGGAATCCGAGCGTGCCCGGGTGTCCAGCGACGGTGATGCCAGATCGAAGTGTGTGGCGTGCGAACCCGAAATCAAGAACTACCCAGCCATCTCCCTCGCGTTTTCTCACGTTTCTTGGGCTCAAGTCCCTGTGCGTCACGCGAGCTCGATGCGCCAACGCGAGTCCGACCGACATATCGGTCATTAAGTCGATGGTCTCGGACTGGGTCCACGGCGCGGTCAGCATCTCGGCCAGGTCTGCTCCCGGCACGTACTCTTCTAGCCAAGCAGCGGACTCGCCCATTGACTTCTTTTGGATCAATTCAGACTTCATCTTCACCAATGTCGGGGAACTGAGGGTCGCCAGCAGTTCTACTTCCCGCTTCGCGCGCCTGATCACAAATGGATCGGCGGGACTCGTCGCGACTACCTTGAGGACCACGTCCTCCCCAGCCAAGTCCGCCCTGTATACGCGTTTCTGGCCCCCGTCAAATAGTTGGGCGAGCGAGGTCACTCCTAACTTGCGCGCAGCACGTGCGACCTGGTCGTCGGTGACGGAACTCATGGCGCCTACGCTAAGGCCGAAAGTGAATACCACTCGATCATTGGGCTACCCGCATTCGGGGGACACCGATCGCCGGTCCTCCCGCCAGTACAGATTCTCCTAGAGTGAGCCTGTGACCATCTCGACCCCCCGCCCCTGGCTAGCGTCGTACGCCGAGGGCGTGCCCGACGAGATCGACCTGCCCACGGGCTCGCTCTACGACCTCGTCGAGTCGGCGATCGCCGAATTCCCGAACGCCGTCGCCCTCGAGTTCTTCGGCGAGGAGACCACCTACGCCGAGATGGGCGAGCAGATCGCGCGCGCGGCCGAGGGCCTGCGGCTGCTCGGTGTGCAGAAGGGCGACACCGTCGCGCTCGTGCTGCCGAACTGCCCGCAGCACATCGTCGCGTTCGACGCCGAGCTGCGCCTCGGCGCCATCGTCGTCGAGCACAACCCGCTGTACACGCCGCGCGAGCTGCGCCACCAGTTCGAGGATCACGGTGCCAAGACGGTCATCGCCTGGAACAACGTGGTCGCCACCATCCAGGCGTTCCCCGAGGATGTCGCCGTCGACAACCTCATCTCGGTGGATGTCACGCGGGCCATGCCGTTCGCAACGCGCGCGCTGCTGCGGCTGCCGATCGCCAAGGCGAAGGAGTCGCGGGCCGCGCTCACGACGAACGTGCACAACACGATCAGCTGGGAGGAGCTGCAGAAGTCCGCTCCCATCGACCCCAAGATCTTCCGGCCGGAGGCGGGCGACGTCGCCCTCATCCAGTACACGAGCGGAACCACCGGCCTGCCCAAGGGCGCGACCCTCACGCACGTCAACCTCACGACGAACGCCGCGCAGGCGCGCGCGTGGGTGCCAACGGTGAAGCGCGGAGAGGGCTGCGTCGTCTACGCGGTGCTGCCGATGTTCCACGCCTACGGCCTCACGCTCTGCCTCACCTTCGCGATGAGCATGGGTGCGCGGCTCGTGCTGTTCCCGAAGTTCGACCCCGACCTCGTGCTGAAGGTGGTCAAGAAGCGCCCGGCGACGTTCCTGCCCGCCGTCCCGCCGATCTACGAGCGGCTGACGGCAGCGGCCAAGGAGCAGGGCGTCTCGCTCAAGGGAATCCAGATCGCCATCTCGGGCGCCATGCCGCTGTCGGCCTCCGTGGTCGAGCCGTGGGAGGCGCTCACCGGCGGCACGCTCGTGGAGGGCTACGGCCTGAGCGAGACGAGCCCCGTGCTCATGGCGAATCCGGTCGGGCCGACGCGCGTCGCCGGCACCGTGGGCCTGCCGCTGCCCAACACGGAGATCCGGGTCGTCGACCCCGAGAAGCCCACCGTCGACCGCAAGGCAGGCGACGAGGGCGAGCTCATCGTGCGTGGCCCGCAGGTGTTCTCCGGGTACTGGAAGAAGCCGGATGAGACGGCGGCGGTGTTCGTACCCACCTCAGACAAGGGTGCCGACTGGTTCCGCACCGGTGACATCGTCACGGTCGACGACAAGGGCTTCGTCCGCATCGTGGACCGCATCAAGGAGCTCATCATCACGGGCGGGTTCAACGTCGCACCGAGCGAGGTCGAAGACGCGCTGCGCCAGCATCCGGACATCGTCGACGTCGCCGTGGTCGGCCTGCCGAGCGCGCACAGCGGCGAGGATGTCGTCGCGGCGGTCGTGCTCGAGCCCGGCGCGACCCTCGACGAGGAGTCGATCCGCGCCTACGGCCGCGACAACCTCACCGCCTACAAGGTGCCGCGCCGCGTCTACCAGGTCGACGAGCTGCCGCGGTCGCTCATCGGCAAGGTGCTGCGCAAGCAGGTCAAAGACGGGCTCGTCGAGCGGCTCACGAGCGCTCAGTAGGGGCGGAGGGCAGGCGCACCCCGCCGGGGATGATGCCCATCGCGCGCACGAGCAGCTCGCTGCCGTCGTACTGGACCGCGTAGCAGTTCCACCCGACGCCGGCAGCGCTCACCAGTTCGAAGCGGGCGGAGTAGCTCACGGCTTCCGGCGCGTAGTACGCGGTGTAGATCGAGCACGTGACGGTCGCGGTGCGAGTGGCCGTGGTGATGGTCACGAGCACGCCGGGCAGCAGGAGGCCCACGAGCGCGACGATGACGACCACCCGCATCACGGTCTTCAGGTGCGGGCTGCGCAACGGGCGATCGCCCGCGGGCTGGGAGCCCGCGAGCTCGGGCTCGTCGTCGTACTCGTCGTCGTTCATCGAGCAGCAATTGTCCCATGTGCCGCTGTGCGGCTGGCATCATGGGCACGTGAGCGATCAGACCGTGACCGAGACCGAGGGCGGCATGGGGCACCGGCTCCTCAGGATGGTGGGGCGCAGCCCCAGCGAGTCCCACCGCACGGCGACTCCGCTCGAGCTGCTGTTCGACCTCACGTTCGTCGTCGCATTCGGGCTCGCGAGTTCGCAGTTCAGCCACTTCGTCGCCGAGGGCCACATCCTGCCCGCGCTCGTCGGGTTCACCTTCGCGATGTTCGCCGTGTGTTGGGCATGGATCAACTTCTCGTGGTTCGCCTCCGCCTACGACACCGACGACTGGTTCTTCCGCGTCACCACGATGGTGCAGATGATCGGCGTCATCGTGCTCGCCCTCGGGCTGCCCGCGGTGTTCTCGTCCCTCGACGAGGGACTGCCGGTCGACAACGACGTGATGGTGGTCGGCTACGTCGTCATGCGGTTGGCGATGATCGCCCAGTGGTCACGAGCCGCCATCCAGGACCCGAAGCGTCGCAGCACCGCCCTCACGTACGTGAAGTACATCGCCATCGCACAGGCGGGGTGGATCGTGCTGGCCATCCTCGACCTCCCCGCGGCCGCGACGTTCGGGATCGCGACCCTCCTCTTCGCCGTGGAGTTCGCGGGTCCGGTGCTCGCCGAGCGCAAGAACGGTGGCACGCCCTGGAACGCGCACCACATCGCGGAGCGGTACGGCCTCCTCGCGATCATCGCCCTGGGGGAGAGCATCTTCGGCACCATCGCCGCGGTCTCCGCGCTCGTCGAAGAGCAGGACTGGACCGTCGAGGCGGTGCTCATCGTGGTCGCCGGCGTGGGGCTGACGTTCGGCCTGTGGTGGAGCTACTTCATCATGCCGTCCGGCGCGATACTGGCCAAGCACCGGCAGCGGTCGCACGTGTGGGGCTACAGCCACATCCTCGTCTACGCGTCAATCGCGGCCACCGGCGCCGGGCTGCACGTGGCTGCCTACGTGATCGAGGGTGAGGCCGCGATCGGCTCGGTGGGCGCGGTTCTCGCCGTCGCGATCCCGATCCTCGTGTTCTCCGCCGCGCTGTACGGCATGTACACGTTCCTCATGCACGAGACCGACCCGTTCCACCTCGCTCTGTTCGTGGGGACGATCCTCGTCCTGGCCGCGGGCGTGGCGCTCGCCGCCCTGGGTCTCGACCTCGGCGTGTGCCTGCTGGTGCTCACGGCCGCGCCGGCGGTGACCGTCGTCGGCTACGAGACGATCGGTCACCGCCACGCGGTTCAGGCGCTCGAGCGCGCCACGCGCTGAGGCACGACCGTTAGTGGCTCGAGCCCTCGGACTCGATCTCCGAGCGGTCGCCCGACCACAGCGTGTGGAAGGTGCCGTCCTTGTCGATGCGCTTGTAGGTGTGGGCGCCGAAGAAGTCGCGCTGCCCCTGCACGAGGGCAGCGGGGAGGCGGTCGGCGCGCAGGCCGTCGTAGTAGGCGAGCGAGCTGCTGAAGGCGGGCGTCGGAATTCCGGCGTGCGCGGCATCGGCGACGACGTTGCGCCAGGCGGTCTGGGCCTTGGCCATCACGTCGACGAAGAACGGCGCGGTCACAAGGGCGACGAGGCCCGGGTTCTCCGCGTACGCCTCGGTGATGCGGTTGAGGAACCGGGCACGGATGATGCAGCCGCCGCGCCAGATCTTGGCGATGTTGCCCTTCTTGATGTCCCACCCGTACTGCTCGGCGCCGGCCACGATCGCGTCGAAGCCCTGCGAGTAGGCGATGACCTTCGAGGCGTAGAGCGCGAGGCGCACGCCCTCGATGAACGCGTCGGCGTCGCCGGGCTTCCAGGCGTTCTCGTCGGGGCCGGGCAGTGTCGAGGCCGCCGCGCGCGGGGCGGGCTTCGACGACAGTGAGCGCGCGAACACGGCTTCGGCGATTCCCGAGACCGGCACACCCAGGTCGAGGGCGGTCTGCACGGTCCACACGCCGGTGCCCTTGCTGCCGGCCTGGTCCAGGATGAGGTCGACGAGGGGCTTGCCGGTATCGGCGTCGACCTGCTTGAGCACCTCCGCGGTGATCTCGATGAGGTAGCTCTCGAGCTCGCCCTTGTTCCACTCGGAGAAGATCTCGGCGATCTCGGCCGGGCTCTTGCCGGTGCCGCGGCGGATGAGGTCGTACGCCTCGGCGATGAGCTGCATGTCGGCGTACTCGATGCCGTTGTGGATCATCTTGACGAAGTGGCCGGCGCCGTCGTGGCCGACGTGCGTCACGCACGGCTCGCCCTCGGCAACCGCGGCGATCGACTCGAGGATCGGGCCCAGGGTCACCCACGCCTCATCCGACCCGCCGGGCATGATCGAGGGGCCGTTGAGGGCACCCTCCTCGCCACCGGAGATGCCGGCGCCGACGAAGTTGATCCCCGTCTCGCGCACCGCCTTCTCGCGGCGGATCGTGTCGGTGAAGAGGGCGTTGCCGCCGTCGATGATGATGTCGCCCGGCTCGAACACCGCGACCAGCTCGTCGATGACGGCATCCGTGCCCTTGCCCGCCTGCACCATGATCAGCGCGGTGCGCGGCTTCGACAGCGAGTCCGCGAACTCCTGGATCGTCTTCGACCCGATGAAGCCGGCCTCGGGGTGCTCGTCGAGCAGCGTCTCGGTGCGCGCGTACGTGCGGTTGTAGACGGCAACCGTGTTGCCCTCCCGCGAGGCGAGATTGCGGGCAAGATTGCTGCCCATCACCGCGAGTCCGACAACGCCAATATTCGCCTGAGTCATGGATCACAGGCTAGTACGGTTGACGGATGCCCCAGCCCCCGCTCCTCGTCGTCATGGGTGTGAGCGGCTCGGGCAAGTCGACGATCGGGGCGCTCCTCGCCGCGCGGCTCGCCGTGCCGTTCCTCGATGCCGACGACCTGCACCCGATCACCAACGTGGACAAGATGTCCGCCGGCATCCCGCTCACCGATGACGACCGCTGGCCGTGGCTCGCCAAGGTGGGGGCGGCGATCGCCGCGGCATCCGGCACCGGCATCGTGGTCGCGTGCTCCGCGCTCAAGCGCTCGTACCGCGACGCGATCCGCGCTGAGGCGCCGGGCTCCCGGTTCGTGCACCTCGCGGGCTCGCGCGAACTGCTCGCCTCGCGCCTCGGCTCCCGCGAGACCCACTTCATGCCCGCGAGCCTGCTCGACTCCCAGCTCGCGGCGCTCGAGCCGCTCGGCGACGGGGAGGGCATCACCGTCGACATCGCGGGGGAGCCCGAGGAAATCGTGGATGCGGTGGCGGCCCGCCTGTAGCGTGTAAACTCGACCACTGAACTTCGGCGAGGGAACCATTCTCGGTTCCGTTATCGACGCGGTGGGTGATTCCCGTCGCGAAAACACATCACCTACCAGGAAGTATCACCATGGCTGACAACAGCAGCAACCACCTCGTGACCGAGGTTCGCACCACGTTCGGCAAGGGCGTCGCCCGCAAGATCCGCGCAGCGGGCAAGATCCCCGCCGTCATCTACGGCCACGGCACCGAGCCCCAGCACGTGACCCTCCCGGGCCACGAGACGGCGCTCATCCTGCGCAAGTCGAACCAGGTTCTCGAGCTCGACATCCAGGGCAAGACGCAGCTCGCGCTCGTCAAGGATGTGCAGAAGGACCCGGTGCGCCAGATCATCGAGCACATCGACCTCATCGTCGTCCGCAAGGGCGAGAAGGTGACCATCGACGTCCCGATCCACGTCGAGGGCGAGTCGGCTCCCGGCACGAGCGTCAACCAGGACTCGAACACCGTGTCGCTCGAGGCCGAGGCGACCCACATCCCCGAGAGCATCGTCGTGTCGATCGAGGGTCTGGAGCAGGGCACGCAGATCCTCGCGAAGGACCTCGCGCTGCCGTCCGGCTCGACGCTCATCTCCGACCCCGAGATGCTGATCGTCGGCATCACCGGCGAGGCCGAGCAGGATCTGGGCGACGAGCCCGAGGAGTCGACCGAGGCTGCGGCTTCGGAGTCGGCTGACGAGGCTGCCGCCGAGGACGCCGAGTAATTTCGCCGTTCTTCCGCAAGGCCGTGGACGACCAATGGCTGGTAGTCGGGCTCGGTAACCCCGGGCCCGGCTACGCCGGCAATCGCCACAACGTGGGGCAGATGGCCCTCGCCCAGCTCGCGGACCGGGCATCCGTGACGTTCAAGAACCACAAGGCGAACGCCGCGGTGGCCGAGGGTCGCAGTTTCGCTGCCGGGCCGAAGCTCGTGCTCGCCAAGCCCCACACCTACATGAACCTGTCGGGCGGCCCCGTCGCGGCCCTGCTGAGGTTCTACAAGATCGACCCCTCGCACCTCATCGTGCTGCACGACGAGCTCGACATCCCGTTCGACACCGTGCGCCTCAAGACCGGCGGCGGGCACGGCGGGCACAACGGCATCCGCGACATCGCCGCCGCGATCGGCACCCCCGACTTCACCCGGGTGCGCATCGGCATCGGCAGGCCGCCGGGGCGCCAGCCCGCCGCCGACTTCGTGCTGCGCGACTTCACCGCCGACGAGCGCCAGGTGCTGCCGAACCTCCTGGTCGACGCCGCAGACGCGACGGAGCTCGTCGCCGCGCAGGGGCTCGAGGCCGCCCAGCTCAAGTTCCACAGCCCGCGCTGACCGCCCCGCCCTCCCGACCGCGCACGCGTTCGTCCTCCGCCCGCGTGAACGTACCCGTGCGGCAAGCACGACCACGTGCGCGCTTCCCGCGCGCTGAGCGAACGCGCCCGCCCCTGTCGCACGCCCCGCCTAGACTCGTCGGGTGATACTCGAAGGATTAATCGCGGCCCTTTCGCGCGCCAAAACGTTCGAGAACGCACTCGCGTCGGCCAAGCGGAGCGCCGACTTCTCCCTCGTCGACGGCCTGCGCGCGCCCCTGCTCGCCGGGCTGCTCACCCGTGAAGGCGGCCCGCGCATGGCGCTCGCGATCGTCGCGACGGGCCGCGAGTCAGAGGCGCTGCGCCGCACCCTCGCGAGCTACCTGCCGGATGCCGCGATCATCGAGTTCCCCGCCTGGGAGACCCTGCCGCACGAGCGCCTGAGCCCGAGCGCCGAGACCGTCGGCAAGCGGATCGCGGCGCTGCGCGCCGTGAAGGAGTGGACCCTTCGACAGGCTCAGGGCCCGGTGGAGCCTCTGATCCTCGTCGCGTCCGTGCGCGCGGCGCTGCAGCCGCTCGCCGACAACCTCACGAGCATCGAGCCGATCGCGCTCACCAAGGGCGGCCGCGGGTACGACCTCGCCGATCTCTCGCGCCGGCTCGTCGACCTCGCGTACTCGCGCGTCGACATGGTCACCCGCCGCGGCGAGTTCGCCGTGCGCGGCGGCATCCTCGACGTCTTCGCCCCGACCGACGAGCACCCCCTGCGCCTGGAGTTCTTCGGCGACGAGCTCGAGACCGTGCGCGAGTTCTCGGTCGCCGACCAGCGCTCCCTGGCCACCGAGATCACCGAGGCCGAGCTGCCGCCGAGCCGCGAGCTGCTGCTCAGCGACGCCGTGCGCCAGCGCGCCCGCGAGATGCAGCACGAGTTCCCGAGCCTCTCCACGATGCTCGCGAAGATCGGTGAGGGCATCCCCGTCGACGGCATGGAGTCGCTCGCGCCCGCGCTCGTCGACCGCCTCGTGCCCCTCACCCACTACCTGCCGCCGGATGCCGCGATCGCCGTGATCGCGCCCGAGAAGGTGGCGACGCGCGCGGTCTCCCTCGCCGAGACCAACCGGGAGTTCCTCTCCGCGGCCTGGAACGCGGCGACCGCCGGGGCCGAGGCGCCCATCGACCTTTCGAGGAGCCTCAAGACCAGCCTCGACGCCGGGGACTTCGTCACCCTGAACATGCTGCGCGAGTCGGCGGGCGGGCGCCCGTGGTGGACGCTGAGCGCGTTCGACTCGGGGGCACCGGAGGAGCTGGAGGCGTCGGGCCTGCAGCCCTACGTGCGACTCGACGGCACCTCCGTGCCGAGTTTCGTCGGGCAGGCCGAGGGGGCGGTCCAGCACGTGAAGGAGCTGCTGCGCGACGGCTGGACCGTGGCCGTCGTCGCGGAGGGCCCCGGACTCGTCGAGCGTGCGGCCCAGGTGCTGGGGGAGGCCGGGGCATCCGGCCGGGTCGTGGAGTGGTTCCCGGCGAAGGCGTCGGCCACCGAGCCGGGGCCGGAGGAGGGCGTCGCCTACCTGCTCAAGGCGAGTGTCGACCACGGGTTCGAGCTGCCCGAGATCAAACTCGCCCTGCTGAGCGAGAGCGAGTTCTACGGCCGCGCCGTCGGCTACGACACCCGCCAGGTCAAGAAGCTCGCGAGCCGGCGCAAGAACGTCGTCGACCCGCTGCAGCTGAAGGCGGGCGACTTCGTCGTGCACAACACGCACGGCATCGGCAAGTTCCTCGAGCTCGTGCAGCGCGAGGTGTCGACGGGCGGGCGCAACGCGATCAAGACGCAGCGCGAGTTCCTCGTCATCGAGTACGCGCCGAACAAGCGCGGCTACCCCGGCGACAAGCTGTACGTGCCCACCGACCAGCTCGACCTGCTCAGCCGCTACGTCGGCGGGGAGGCCCCGGCGCTCAGCAAGATGGGCGGCAGCGACTGGGCCGCGGCCAAGGGCAAGGCGCGCAAGGCGGTGCGCGACATCGCCGTCGAGCTCGTCAAGCTGTACTCCGCGCGCATGGCGTCGAAGGGCCACGCGTTCGGCCCCGACACCCCGTGGCAGCGCGAGCTGGAAGAGGCGTTCGCCTTCGCCGAGACGCCCGACCAGCTCACCACGATCGACGAGGTCAAGGCCGACATGGAGCGGCCCATCCCCATGGACCGGCTGCTGTCGGGCGACGTCGGGTACGGCAAGACCGAGGTGGCCGTGCGCGCCGCGTTCAAGGCCGTGCAGGGCGGCAAGCAGGTGGCGATGATCGTGCCGACCACCCTGCTGGTGCGCCAGCACATGGAGACGTTCGCCGAGCGCTTCGCCGGATTCCCCGTGCACCTGCGTGCCCTCAGCCGCTTCCAGTCCGACAAGGAGTCGAAGGAGACGATCGCCGGACTCGCCGACGGCACCGTCGACGTCGTGATCGGAACGCACCGGCTGCTCAGCCAGGGCATCGAGTTCAAAGACCTCGGCCTCGTGATCATCGACGAGGAGCAGCGCTTCGGTGTCGAGCACAAAGACGCGCTCAAGAAGCTCAAGACCAACGTCGACATCCTCGCCATGACGGCGACCCCGATCCCGCGCACCCTCGAGATGGCGGTCACGGGCATCCGTGAGATGTCGACACTCGCGACCCCGCCGGAGGACCGCCACCCGATCCTGTCGTTCGTCGGGCCGTACTCCGACCGCCAGGTGGCGGCGGCGATCCGGCGCGAACTGCTGCGCGAGGGCCAGGTGTTCTACGTGCACAACCGGGTCGCGTCGATCCAGCGGGTCGCCTCGCAGCTCGCCGAGCTCGTGCCCGAGGCGCGCGTCGCCGTGGCCCACGGGCAGATGAGCGAGGCGCTGCTCGAACAGGTGATGGTCGACTTCTGGGAGCGCAAGTTCGACGTGCTGGTCTCGACGACGATCATCGAGACCGGTCTCGACATCGCCAACGCCAACACGCTCATCATCGACCGCGCCGACAAGTACGGTCTGAGCCAGCTGCACCAGCTGCGCGGGCGCGTCGGTCGCGGGCGCGAGCGCGCCTACGCGTACTTCCTCTACGACGAGCTCAAACCGCTGAGCGAG
>CAIXMB010000139.1 GCA_903920435.1 uncultured Actinomycetes bacterium | reverse complement strand
CGTGCGCAGCTTGCCGCCGTCGAACTGGTTGGAGATCGGGATGCGCCGGCGCAGGAAGCGGATGACGCCGCTCTCGGTGTCCTCCATGTCGTCGTGGCTCTCGAACGCCTGCCGCACCGCCGTGTAGACGAGGAACGCGCCGAAGATGTAGAAGATCCAGGAGAAGTTCTCGATGAGCTGAGCGCCGAGCAGGATGAAGATTCCGCGCAGGATGAGGGCGATGACGATGCCCACCATCAGCACCTCCTGCTGGTACTTCCTCGGCACACTGAACCTCGTCATGATGATGACGAAGACGAACAGGTTGTCGATCGAGAGGCTGTACTCGGTCACCCAGCCGGCGATGAACTGGCCTGCGTGCTCGGCGTCGCCGAGGATGAGCATGAGCAGCGCGAAGATGAGCGCGAGACCCACGTAGAGACCGACCCACAGGGCGGACTCCCGCGTGCTCGGCACGTGCGGGCGGCGGTAGGCCAGGATCAAGTCCGCGACGAGGATCAGGACCAGCACGACGAGCGTGACGATCTCGAACACCGGGTTGAGTGGCGAGGACGTGGTGAGGGCGGCGAGCGTGAGCAACAGGGGCATCCATTCAGAGGGTAGGGCAAGGCCCGAAAGTCTCTCCCGCACCCTATGGATGCCGCTGGCCCGGAACCGCGGCGCTGCGGAACGTACTGACGGGCTCAGCGAGGTGGGATACTCCCCTTCGCACGCCCAGCCTAGCGGGTCAGCGGGTCTGGCTGAATACCGTGACGAGGTTCACGACGGCAGGCCCGAGAACGACGATGAACAGCACGGGCAGGATGCAGAGCATGAGGGGGAAGAGCACCTGCACCGGCACCTTCATCGCCTTCTCCTCGGCGCGCTGGCGGCGCTTGGCCCGCAGGTCCCTCGACTGGGTGCGCACGACGTTCGAGACCGAGACGCCGTAGGCGTCGGCCTGCATGATCGCGCGCGCGAACCGCTTGAGGTCGGTCACCGTCGTGCGGTCCGCGAGCGCCGTGTAGGCCTCCTTGCGCGACAGGCCCACGCGCATGTCCTGGATCGTACGCATGAGCTCGTGGGCGAGCGGTCCGGTGCCGTGCTCCCCCGCTCGGATGATCGCCGTTTCCAGACCGAGGCCGGCCTCGATCGAGATCGTGATCTGGTCGAGGGTGTCGGCGAGCTCCGCACGGATCGCCTCCTGCCGCTCTTGCGCGCGGCCCCACACGACGAGATCCGGGCCGAAGTACGCGACCGTGACGACGACGAGCGTGAGGATCACGCGGAACGGTGACGGCTGGTTCATGACGAAGAGCAGGCCGAGCACGAGGGCCACTCCGGCCAGCACGAGCTTGGCGCGTACGAGCTTCGCGATCGACCAGGTGCCGGTGAGGGCCGCGAGCGCGAGGTTGCGCTCGAGCCGGCTCACCAGCGCGGCGGGCGCGAGGTAGCGGCGCTCCGTCGTGCGCGCGCTGGCACCGGCCGCGGTCACGAGCGCGCGGGCACGGGCCGCGGCCGGCACGCGGCCCGAGCCGGGCGCGAGAGCGTAGGCGAGCACCGGCAGCGCCGCCCCGAGCAGGGCCACGGCGATGATGGCGATGAGCAGTGGGTCCACGATCGCTCCCCCTAGAACCTGATCCTCGTGATGGCGCGCATCCAGATCGCCCCGACGACGAAGAGCACGACCGAGACACCGACCATCACCCAGCCGATGGGTGTCGAGATGAACACCGCGAGGTACCCGGGCGAGATGACGCTCAGGATGACGGCGATGCCGATCGGCAGTGCCATGAGCACGTTGGCCGAGATGCGTCCCTCCGAGCTGAGCGTGGCCACCTGACGGCGGATCTGATTGCGCTCGCGGATCGTCTCTGCCACATGGTCGAGCACCTCACTCAGGTTTCCGCCGACCTCGCGGTGGATGTCGACGGCCTGCGACGTCCACGCGAGGTCGTCGCTCCTCATCCGGCGAGCGCAGCGCATGATGGCCTCGCCGAGGTCCATGCCGAGGCGGTTCTCGTTGATGATGCGCGCGAACTCCTCGGCGGTGGGCGACTCGGCCTCGCGGGAGACCGCATCGATGGCCCGCGCCAGGCTGTGGCCCGCCCGCAGTCCGCTGGAGATGAGCTGGAGGGTGTCGTCGAGCTGGTCGGCGAACTTCGCGCGGCGCTGTCGGGTGAGATAGCCGAGCACGACCCGGCCGCCGAGCGGCACCATGATGACGAGCGCGAGGTAGAGGAGCCACGCTAGCGGCGCGCCCATCCACGCGGCGATGACCGCCCCGACGAGCGCCACCGCGGCGGTGATCACCGCGAGCAGCACTACGTAACCTCCGGGGCGCATCCTGACACCCGCAAGCTCGAGGTCGTCGAGGGTCACGAACGAGAGGCCACGCCGCTGCATCGCCGCATCCGTGGCGTCTGCCGCCCGGTCGCCCAGCAGGCGCAGTGCGCCGGCGCGCGAGACTCCGGTGCGGCGCGATTGCCGCCCGCTGAAGGAGCCGGGCGCGAGGAGGGCCAGGAGCGCGAGCACCAGCGCGAGCGCGCACACCGCGAACCCGATCCAGAGCAGCATCAGCGCCACCCCTCGATCGGCTCCACCGTGAACAGACCCTGGTCGAAGGGGATGCCCAGCTCGAGGAATCGGTCGGTGAACCGCGGGCGCACTCCCGTGTAGCGCGCCTCGCCGATGACGTGGCCGTCGAGGTCGACGCCCGCCTGCTCGAACGCGAAGGCGTCCTGCAGCGTGACGGTGTCGCCCTCCATGCCCAGCACCTCGGTGATGTGGGTGACGCGTCGGCTGCCGTCGCGCAGGCGGCTGACCTGGATGATCACGTCGACTGCCGAGGCGATCTGCTCGCGCACGGCGCGCAGCGGCAGATCCATGCCCGCCATGAGCGCGAGCGTCTCGAGCCGGGCGATTGCGTCGCGCGGCGAGTTCGCGTGCACCGTCGACAGCGATCCGTCGTGCCCGGTGTTCATCGCCTGCAGCATGTCGAGGCTCTCACCGCCGCGGCACTCACCGACCACGATGCGATCGGGGCGCATGCGCAGCGAGTTGCGCACGAGGTCG
>CAIXMB010000138.1 GCA_903920435.1 uncultured Actinomycetes bacterium | reverse complement strand
GATCAGCCGGTTCCTCAAGACGCTCGTCGACGTCGGACTCGGCTACGTGCGCCTCGGCCAGAGCGCGACCACCCTCTCCGGCGGTGAGGCGCAGCGCGTCAAGCTCGCCACCGAGCTGCAGCGCCATTCGATGGGCCGCCGCATCTACGTGCTCGACGAGCCGACGACGGGTCTGCACTTCGAAGACGTGCGCAAGCTCCTCATGGTCCTCAACGGACTCGTGGACAAGGGCAACACCGTCATCGTCATCGAGCACAACCTCGACGTCATCAAGTCTGCCGACTGGCTCATCGACTTGGGACCCGAGGGTGGCGCTGGCGGCGGCGAGATCCTCTCCACCGGCACGCCGGAGCAGCTTGCGCAGGTCAAGGGCAGCCACACGGGCATCTTCCTCAAAGAGGTCCTGGAGGGCACGCGGGTCTGATGGCCGCGACCGTGCCGTGGCGCCCGAAGGCGGGCGAGATTCCGCAGCAGGCGGGCGTGTACCGCTTCCGGGATGCGTCGTCCCGCGTGCTCTACGTCGGCAAGGCCAAGAACCTCCGGCAGCGGCTGAGCAACTACTTCGCCCCGCTGAGCACGCTGCACGACCGCACGCGGAAGATGGTGCTCACCGCGGCATCCGTCGAATGGACGGTCGTCGGCAACGACTTCGAGGCGCTGCAGCTCGAGTACACGTGGATCAAGGAGTTCGACCCGCCGTTCAACGTGCAGTACAAGGACGACAAGTCGTACCCCTACCTCGCGATCACTCTGGGCGACCCCGTGCCGCGCGTGCTCGTGACGCGCAATCGGAAGATCCCGAATGCGCGGTACTTCGGGCCGTACAGCCGGGCGTGGGCGATCCGCGAGACCGTCGACATCATGCTCAAGGCGTTCCCGATGCGCAGCTGCTCCGACTCGACGTACAAGCGCGCGCAGCAGACCGGCAGGCCGTGCCTGCTGGGCGACATCGGCAAGTGCGCGGCACCGTGCGTGGGGCGCGTGACCCTCGAGGAGCACAAGTCGATCGCCCTCGACTTCGCCAGCTTCATGGGCGGCAACGACTCCCGCTACATCACGACGATCACCAAGCGCATGAAGGATGCGTCGGCGGCTCTCGACTTCGAGTCGGCGGCGCGCTACCGCGACCAGGTAGCGGCGATGGAGACGGCGCTCGCGAAGAACGCGGTGGTGCTCGACGAGGAGGTCGACGCCGACCTGTTCGGAATCGCCCACGACGAGCTGGCGGCGGCAGTGCAGCAGTTCATCGTGCGCGGGGGCCGCATCCGTGGTGTGCGCAGCTGGGTGGTCGACAAGGAGCTCGATCTCGAACTGCCCGAGCTCGTCGAATCGGTGCTGCAGAACGCGTATGAGGATGGCGCGCCGCCGCGCGACGTGTTCGTGCCCGCCCTGCCCGAGGACGCCCCGGCGCTCGAGCGCTGGCTGGGCGAGTTGCGCGGCCCGGGGTCGCGGGTCAAGCTCGGTGTCGCCAAGCGCGGGGACAAGGCCGCGCTCGCCCTCACCGTCGCGCAGAACGCGCAGAACGCGCTCATCCTCTACAAGACCCGCCGCAGCGGCGACTTCGTCGCGCGGTCGCAGGCGCTCTCCGACATCCAGGAGGCGCTCGGCATGGACGAGGCACCCCTGCGCATGGAGTGCTACGACGTGTCGCACCTCAGCGGCACGAACATCGTGGCGTCGATGGTCGTGTTCGAAGACGGCCTGCCGCGCAAAGACCAGTACCGGCGCTTCAGCATCCCCGACTCGACCGACGACACCGAGTCGATCTACCAGGTGCTCACTCGACGCCTCGCCTACCTGAAAGACGAGCCGCCCGCCCTCGTCGACGACCCGGGCCAGGCCGACGAGAAGCGGCGCAAGAAGTTCGCCTACCCGCCGCAGCTGCTGCTCGTCGACGGTGGCCAGCCGCAGGTGGCCGCGGCGAAGCGCGCGCTCGATGAGGCGGGCATCACGGGAATCCAGCTCGCCGGCATCGCCAAGCGCCTCGAGGAGATCTGGCTGCCCGACTCGGACTACCCGGTCATCCTCCCGCGCAACAGCGACGCGCTCTTCCTCATCCAGCGCCTGCGCGACGAGGCGCACCGGTTCGCGATCAGCTACCAGCGCCAGAAGCGCCGCAACGACATCCAGTCCGTGCTCGGCGAGATCCCCGGGCTCGGCCCGTCGCGGGTGCGCGAACTGCTCAAGCACTTCGGTTCCGTGGCACGCCTGAAGGGTGCGGATGCCCCGGCCATCGCCGAGGTGCGCGGCATCGGCCCGCAGCTCGCGCAGGTGATCGTGGAGAAGCTCAGCCAGTAGTCTTGAGGGATCATGCCGCCTGAGTCCCCACAGCAGGAGATGCTCATCGTCACCGGGATGTCCGGTGCCGGTCGCTCGACCGTGGGCAACGCTCTCGAAGACCTCGGCTGGTACGTCGTCGACAATCTGCCGCCCCAGATGCTCGGGCCGCTCGTCGAACTCGCGCAGCACGCGGGCAACTCGCTCCCGCGCATCGCCGCGGTGGTCGACGTGCGCGGCGGGGCCATGTTTCAGGATGTGCGGGCGAGCATCGACGCGCTGCGCGACTCCATCGTGCTGCGGCTGCTGTTCCTCGAGGCGACGGATGCGACGCTCGTGCGCCGGTTCGAGAACGTGCGGCGGCCGCATCCGTTGCAGGGCAATGGCACGACCCTCGACGGTATCGTCGCCGAGCGCGAGCGGCTCGCCGAGATCCGTGCGGCAGCAGACATCGTCATCGACACGACCGACCTCAACATCCACCAGCTCGCCACCGACATCCGCGAGCAGTTCTCCACCGACGACGACGCCGGGCTGAGGGTGACCATCGAGAGCTTCGGATACAAGTACGGGCTGCCGGCCGACGCCGACCTGGTCGCGGACTGCAGGTTCCTGCCGAACCCGTTCTGGATCCCCGAGCTCAAGTCGCTCAACGGCCTCGACGAGCCCGTGCGCGAGTTCGTGCTCTCACGCGAGGGTGCCGCCCAGTTCGTGGACGACTACGCCCACGCGATGGAGCCCGTCTTCGCGGGCTTCCAGCGCGAGAACAAGCGACACGCTACGATCGCCATTGGCTGTACTGGGGGCAAGCACAGGTCGGTCGCGATTGCCGAGGAGCTCGCGACCCGGCTCGCCACCCTGCCCGGCGTCGTCGTGAGTGTCAAACACCGCGACCTCGGCCGCGAATAGACGACAACAGAAGGAGGACTGCGCGTGGCACTTACCGCCGAGGTCAAAGACGAGCTGGGAAGCATCCAGTCGGGTAAGACGACCATCCGCGCGGCGGAGCTCGCGACGATCCTGAGGTTCTCGGGCGGCCTGCACGTCATCTCCGGCCGCATCGCGGTCGAGTCCGAGGTCGATACCGAGCAGCTCGCGCGCCGCGTGCGCAAGGACATCGCCGAGCTCTACGGCGTGCGCGCCGACGTCTCGGTGATCTCGGCCTCCGGCGTGCGCCGCACGAGCCACTACCTCGTGCGCGTCCTCGACGGCGGCGAGACGCTCGCCCGCCAGACCGGTCTGCTGGATGCGCGCCGCCGCCCCATCCGCGGACTGCCCAACCGCCTCACCACCGGTAGCCGCGAGGAGCTCGCCGCCGTGTGGCGCGGGGCGTTCCTCGCCGCGGGAACGCTCACCGACCCCGGCCGCTCCGCCGCGCTCGAGGTCACCTGCCCCGGCAACGAGGCGGCGATGGCGCTCGTGGGCGCCGCGGGCCGGCTCAAGATCGCCGCCAAGGCCCGCGAGGTGCGCGGCGTGCACCGGGTCGTCATCCGCGACGGCGAGGCCATCGGCGCGATGCTCGTGCTGATGGGAGCGGAGCGCAGCGTGGAGGCGTGGAACGAGATGCGCCAGCGCCGCGAGGTGCGCGCGACAGCCAACCGGCTCGTCAACTTCGACGACGCCAACCTGCGCCGTTCGGCCCAGGCGGCCGTCGCCGCGTGCGCGCGAGTGGAGCGCGCGCTCGAGATCCTCGATGGGGACGTTCCCAAGCACCTGCAGTACGCGGGGGAGCTGCGGCTTCGCTTCCGCGACTCGAGCCTCGACGAGCTCGGCCACCACGCCGACCCGCCCATGACGAAGGACGCGGTGGCCGGCCGGATCCGGCGACTGCTCGCGATGGCCGACAAGCGCGCCTCCGACCTGGGCATCCCGGGCACGGACGCGAATCTTCCGCCCGACCTCGACGAGTAGGCAAGGGCGGGAAGCATCCGGAAGCTCGCCGGGTTGTCGTGGGTAGACTGAAAAAGTCACTAGATGCTAGGAGAAACGATGGCTGAATACACCCTCCCCGAACTCGCCTACGACTACTCGGCGCTCGCGCCGAGCATCAGCGGGCAGATCATGGAGCTCCACCACAGCAAGCACCACCAGGCCTACGTGACCGGCGCCAACGCCGCCCTCGCCGGCCTCGCCGAGGCGCGCGACAAGGGCGACCTCGCCAATGTCAACAAGCTCGAGAAGGACCTGTCGTTCAACCTCGGCGGCCACGTCAACCACTCGATCTTCTGGACCAATCTCTCACCGGACGGCGGCGACAAGCCGACCGGCGACCTCGCGAGCGCCATCGACGATTACTTCGGCTCGTTCGACAAGTTCACCGCGCACTTCACCGCCGTCGCCATGGGCGTGCAGGGCTCGGGCTGGGCGGTTCTCGCCTGGGATTCGATCGGCCAGAACCTGATCATCGTGCAGTTCTTCGACCAGCAGGGCAACCTGCCGGCGGGCATCGTGCCGCTCCTCATGCTCGACGTGTGGGAGCACGCCTACTACCTCGACTACAAGAACGTGCGCGCGGACTACGTGAAGGCGTTCTGGAACATCGCCAACTGGGCGAATGTGCAGGCCCGCTTCGACGCAGCGCGCGAAAAGACCAACGGCCTGCTGCTACTGTCATAGCGGCGTCGTGGCCGGGGCGGTGCTCGCGAAAGAGCACCCTCCCGGCCACACTTTCGTCCACCACCACCACACGAATTACCAAGTCTTCCAACAATAGGAGCAGCAAGTGACCGTCAAGATCGGCATCAACGGATTCGGCCGCATCGGCCGCAACTTCTTCCGGGCGGCTCTCGCCAAGGGCAGCGACCTCGAGATCGTCGCCGTCAACGACCTCACCGACAACAAGACGCTCGCGCACCTGCTGAAGTACGACACGATCACGGGCCGCCTCGACGCCACTGTCGAGTTCGACGAGAGCCAGATCATCGTCAACGGCAAGGCCATCAAGGTCTTCGAGGAGCGCGACCCCGCGAACCTCCCGTGGGGCGACCTGGGCGTCGACATCGTCATCGAGTCGACCGGCCGTTTCACCAAGTCGGAGGATGCGCGCAAGCACATCACCGCCGGCGCCAAGAAGGTCATCGTCTCCGCTCCGGCCACCGGCTCGGATGTCGCGACCCTCGTCCTCGGCGTCAACGAGGGCACCTACGACCCGGCGATCCACGACATCATCTCGAACGCCTCGTGCACCACGAACTGCCTCGCGCCGCTCGCGAAGGTCTTCATGGAGAACTTCGGCATCGAGCGCGGCCTCATGACGACCGTGCACGCCTACACCGCCGACCAGAACCTGCAGGACGGCCCCCACAGCGACCTCCGCCGTGCCCGCGCGGCCGCCGCCAACATCATCCCCACCTCGACCGGTGCCGCGAAGGCCCTCGGCCTCGTGATCCCCGAGCTCGTCGGCAAGCTCGACGGCTACGCCCTGCGCGTGCCCGTCATCACGGGTTCGATCACCGACCTGACGGTCACCGCCTCGCGCCCCGTCACCGTCGAAGAGGTCAACGCCGCGTACAAGGCCGCAGCCGAGGGCCCCCTGAAGGGCATCCTCAAGTACACCGAGGACGAGATCGTCTCGAGCGACATCGCGGGCGACCCGCACTCGTCGATCTTCGACGCCGGACTCACCAAGGTGATCGGCGACCAGGTCAAGGTCGCCTCGTGGTACGACAACGAGTGGGGCTACTCCAACCGCCTCGTCGACATCACCGAGTACGTCGGCGCGAAGCTCTAGCCCCGGCTAGCCGTCACGACCATGACACTCCGCACCCTCGAGTCGCTCGGCGACCTCAAGGGGAAGGCAGTCATCGTCCGCTGCGACCTGAACGTTCCGCTGAAGAACGGCCAGATCACGGATGATGGGCGCGTTCGCGCCTCCCTGCCGACCCTCAACGCCCTGATCCACGCTGGCGCGCGCGTCATCGTGATCTCGCACCTCGGTCGCCCCGACGGTGAGCCCGACGCCAAGTACAGCCTCGAGCCGGTCGCGCAGCGCCTCTCGGAGCTGCTCGGCAAGCCCGTCGTGTTCGCCAAGGACACCGTGGGTTCCGCGGCCCAGGAGGCCGTCGACGGGCTCGAGGACGGCGGAGTCGCGCTGCTGGAGAACCTCCGGTTCAACGCGCACGAGACCACGAAGGACGACAGCGACCGCAAGGACTTCGCGAAGAAGCTCGCGAAGTTCGGTGACGCGTTCGTCTCCGACGGCTTCGGCGTCGTGCACCGCAAGCAGGCGAGCGTTTACGAACTCGCCGAGGAGCTGCCGAGCGCGGCCGGACTGCTCATCCAGCAGGAGCTGGAGGTGCTGGAGCGGCTCACCGTTACTCCGGAGAAGCCGTACACGGTCGTCCTCGGCGGGTCGAAGGTCTCCGACAAGCTGAGCGTCATCGACGCGCTGCTGCCGAAGGTCGACACGCTCCTCATCGGCGGAGGCATGCTCTTCACCTTCCTGTACGCGCTCGGCCACAAGGTGGGCGCGAGCCTGCTCGAGGCCGACCAGGTCGACGTGGTCAAGGGCTACCTCGCCAAGGCGAAGGAGCTCGGGGTCGACATCGTCCTCCCGACGGACATCGTCGTCGCCTCGAAGTTCGGCGCCGACGCGGAGCACGTCGTGACGGCAGCCGATTCGATCGAGGACACAGAGTTCGGGGCATCCGGCCTCGGGCTCGACATCGGCCCGGAGACTGCGCGCGCCTTCGCGAACGCCATCACGGCGTCGAAGACCGTGTTCTGGAACGGCCCGATGGGCGTCTTCGAGCTCGCGCCGTTCGCGGCCGGCACGAAGGCGGTCGCGGCCGCCCTCGCGGGCATGGACGGGTTCGGCGTCGTCGGCGGCGGAGACTCGGCGGCGGCAGTGCGCGCGCTCGGATTCTCCGACGACGCGTTCGGCCACATCTCAACCGGCGGCGGCGCGAGCCTCGAGTTCCTCGAGGGTAAGCGACTGCCTGGACTGGAGGTCCTCGGATGGCAGGCGTGAACAGGGTCCCGCTGATCGCGGGCAACTGGAAGATGAACCTCGACCACCTGCAGGCGATCGCGACCGTGCAGAAGCTCGCATGGACGCTCAAGGACGCCAAGCACGAGTTCGGCGCTGGCGGCGCGGAGGTAGCGGTCTTCCCGCCGTTCACCGACCTGCGCTCGGTGCAGACACTCATCTCGGCCGACAAGCTCGATATCGTCTTCGGCGGTCAGGACCTGTCCGAGCACGACTCCGGTGCGTACACCGGCGAGATCTCGGGTGCATTCCTCAAGGCGCTCGACGCAACCTACGTCATCATCGGGCACTCCGAGCGCCGCCAGTACCACGGCGAGAGCGACGAACTGCTGGGCCGTAAGGTGGCTGCCGCGCTCAAGCACGGGCTCGTGCCCGTGCTGTGCGTGGGGGAGACCGCAGAGGACCTGGAGGAGCACGGGCCGAGCGCGGTGCCCGTCGCCCAGCTGAAGGCCGCCCTCGCGGGCATCTCGGGCACACCGGACCTGGTCGTCGCGTACGAGCCCGTGTGGGCGATCGGATCCGGCCAGGCCGCGACCCCCGAGCAGGCGGAGCAGGTCGCGGCGAAGCTGCGCGAGACTCTCGCAGAGCTCCTGGGCGCCGATGTGGCGGCCGCCACCCGCATCCTCTACGGCGGATCGGTCAAGTCCGGCAACATCGCGTCGTTCATACGCGAGCCGAATGTCGACGGCGCCCTCGTGGGCGGCGCGAGCCTCGACGTCGCAGAGTTCGCGAGCATCGCACGATTCCAGAAGCACGTCGGAACGTGATCTTGGTCTCGGCTC
>CAIXMB010000137.1 GCA_903920435.1 uncultured Actinomycetes bacterium | reverse complement strand
GTACTCGATCTCGGCGACGCGGGCGTTGACGCCGTCCTTGTCGTTGCGCTTGAAGTCGATCACGCGGTACTGGCGCTTGTGGCCACCACCGATGTGACGCGTCGTGATGCGACCGGCGTTGTTACGGCCACCGGTCTTCGGCAGCGGGCGCAGCAGCGACTTCTCGGGGGTCGAGCGGGTGATCTCGGCGAAGTCTGCCACCGAGGAACCGCGACGACCGGGAGTCGTGGGCTTGTACTTGCGAATAGCCATGTTGTTCTCTCCTCAGTCCCTAGCCGACAGCCGTGAAGATGTCGATGGAACCGGACTTGAGCGTGACGATCGCACGCTTGGTGTCCTTGCGCTTGCCGGTACCGAAACGCGTGCGGCGGGTCTTGCCCGTACGGTTCAGCGTGTTGACCGAGCCGACCTTGACGTTGAAGATCTTCTCGATGGCGAGCTTGATCTCGGTCTTGTTGGCGCGGGGGTCGACCTCGAAGGTGTACTTGCCGTCGTCGATCAGGCTGTAGCTCTTCTCGGAGACGATGGGTGCAACGATGATGTCGCGCGGGTCCTTGTAGGTGACGGCGCTCATGCCTTGGCCTCTTCCGGGGTCTTGGTCGACTTGGCGTCGACGAACGAGTCGAAGGCCGCCTTGGTGAAGACGATGTCGTCGCTGTTCACGACGTCGTACGCGTTGAGCTGGTCTGCGAACAGCACGTGCACCGACTTGAGGTTGCGCACGCTCTTGAAGCTGACCTCGTCGCCACGCTCGAGGACCACGAGCACGCTCTTGCCCGACAGCGACGCGAGCACGGATGCCGCGGCCTTCGTCGAGGGAGTGTCGCCCTTGCCCAGCGTGTCGACCACGGTGAGGCGCTCGCCGCGCGCGCGGTCGGAGATGGCGCCGAGCAGTGCAGCGGCGATCATCTTCTTGGGGGTGCGCTGCGAGTAGTCGCGCGGCTGCGGGCCGTGGACCGTTCCACCGCCGCGGTGCTGCGGCATGCGGACGGAACCCTGGCGGGCGCGGCCAGTGCCCTTCTGCTTGAAGGGCTTGACACCGGAACCGGAGACCTCGCCGCGACCCTTGGTCTTGTGCGTGCCCTGGCGTGCAGCTGCACGCTGGGCGACGACGACCTGGTGGATGAGCGGGACGTTGGTCTGGACGTCGAAGATCGCGGCGGGAAGGTCGACCGAACCGGTCTTCTTGCCGGCGGAGTCGACGACGTCGAGAGATGCGTTGGCCATGGTGACTACGCTCCCTTCACTGCGTTGCGGACGAAGACGATGCGACCACGAGCGCCGGGAACGGCACCCTTGATGAGCACGAGGCCCTTCTCGAGGTCGACCGAGTGGACGGTCAGGTTCAGCACGGTGACGCGGTCGCCACCCATGCGGCCCGCCATGCGCATGCCCTTGAAGACACGGCTGGGGGTCGAGGAGGCGCCGATCGAGCCGGGCTTGCGGTGGTTGCGGTGCGAACCGTGGCTCGACGAGACACCCTTGAAGTTGTGGCGCTTCATGACACCGGCGAAGCCCTTGCCCTTGCTGGTGCCCATGACGTCGACCTTCTTGCCAGCCTCGAAGATGTCGACGGTGAGCTCTTGGCCGAGGCTGTACTCGCTCGTGTCATCCGTGCGCAGCTCGGTCAGGTGACGACGGGGAGTGACGCCCGCCTTGTCGAAGTGACCGGTGAGCGGCTTGGTGACCTTGCGGGGGTCGATCTGGCCGTAGGCGATCTGCACGGCGGTGTAGCCGTCGACCTCCTGCGAGCGCAGCTGGGTAACAACGTTGGGGGTGATCTCGACGACGGTCACGGGCACGAGCTTGTTGCTCGCATCCCAAACCTGCGTCATGCCGAGCTTCTTGCCCAGCAGACCCTTGGTGTTCTTAGACATGGTTTTCCTATCGGCTCTTCGTCGTCTAGCTCTAGAGCTTGATCTCGATGTTGACGTCCGCCGGCAGGTCGAGTCGCATGAGCGAGTCGACGGCCTTGGGGGTCGGGTCGATGATGTCGATGAGCCGCTTGTGGGTGCGCATCTCGAAGTGCTCGCGGCTGTCCTTGTACTTGTGAGGGGAGCGGATCACGGCGATCACGTTCTTCTCGGTGGGAAGCGGCACCGGGCCGACAACCGTTGCACCGGCACGGGTAACCGTGTCGACGATCTTGCGCGCCGACGAGTCGATGACCTCGTGGTCGTACGACTTCAGTCGAATGCGGATCTTCTGTCCCGCCATGACGGACTCTCTCTCTGTAGGACTGCTGACTCCACGCGGCTTACGCCGCCCGGCATGCTCAGCACTTCTGCTTTCGCACCACTGTTTATCTGTCAATGTTCCGTTTCCGCGCCGCAGTGCTCACCGCGAGTGATCGCGACGCAGCACAGGACGGCAGAAACCGATTGAGCTTGTGTTGTTCTGCTTCCCGCGGCCTAGCCCTGAGGTTCTTGGAACCTGAGCTATGCACTGCCTGGAAGTGATCTCACGCACGCGGGCGGAGAATGTTGAACTAGACGAGTTTGCCACACCCGCGCATTTGCTGCAACCCGGGCGTGTCGCGCTCCGGCGTGTCGCGGCCGAGGCGCTCTCAACCCGCGTTCTCAGTCGAACAGGAGCGCGCGCACCTGGCTCTCCGCCGATCCGGTCTTGGCCGGGTCGATGGTGCGCCCGCGGTCGTAGTGGTCGACGATCCGGGGGTCGACGTAGCTCGCCCGCGCGACCGCCGGGGTGTTGCCGAGCACCTCGGCGACATCGCGCATCACCTGCGCCACCACCGTCTTGCGCGCGGTGGGCGTGGGGCGCGGACCGGCCTTCGCGAGCGCGATCGCCGCGGTCACCGTGCCGTGCAGCGTGCGGAAGTCCTTGGCCGTGAACTCCCCGCCCGTCTGCTCCCGGACGTAGCCGTTGATGTCCTCCGCGGCGACCGGATGCCACGCCCGCCCGTCCTTCCACGCGATGAGCCGGGCGCCCGCACCGCGACGCTTGAGCCCCCGCAGCACGTCGGCCAGCTCGGCGTCGACGAGGGTGGACTCCCACTCCTGCCCGCTCTTGCCCGGGAACTCGAGGGTGATCGTCTCGCGGTCGATCCGCACGTGCGAGCACAGCAGTGTCGAGAGGCCGTGACTGCCGTGCTGCTCGGCGTACCGCTCGGAGCCGACCCGCAGTGAGCCGGTGTCGAGCAGGCGGAACGCCGCCGCGAGCGCGCGCTCCCGCGTGGGGTCCGAGCTGCGCAGGTCGAGGGTGACGCGCCTGCGGGCTGCGGGCAGCGACTCGGCGAGGGCCAGCGCGCGGTCGAACTTGAGCCGGTCTTTCTGGAGCCGCCACTGCGGGTGGTAGAGGTACTGGGTGCGGCCCGCGGCATCCGTGCCCGTCGCCTGGATGTGGCCGTTGGCGTAGGGCGCGATCCACACGTCGGTCCACGCCGGGGGGATCGCGAGGTGGGCGATGCGGTCGAGCAGCTCGGGGTCGGTGACCTTCGCGCCCGAGGCGTCCTTGAAGGTGAACCCCTTGCCCGCGCGCACGCGACGGATGCCCGTACCCGACGAGTCACTGCGGCGGAGTCGGGGCACCTCGCCAGACTATGTCGGCTGCGCCGCGGGCTTCTGGCCCTTGACAACGAGCACGGCGACGGCCGCACCGACGAGGAACGCCGCCCCGGCCTCCACCGCGAACAGCATGAACGCCCACGGGGCCGCGCCGGCCTGGATGAAGCCCACGATAATCGCCGTGACGAGGTTGACGGCGACGCCGATGAGGGCCGAGAGGAACGCGAGCCCCCGCCCCCAACGGCGCACCGCGCCGACGATGAGGAGGAGGAGCCAGACCGCGAGGCCCACATCCATGAAGAAGAACAGCAGGCGCGCTGCCTCGCCGAAACCGGACCCGAGATCGCCGGCGAGCAGCCACTGCCACAGGGTGAGCAGCACGAGGGAGACCGCGATCGCGATCGCAAGGCGGGCGACGACTCTCATGACGCGAGCATAGGGCTGGTCGAGAGAACACGGTGGGCGAGCGGCACCCCCGGCCGGTAGGCGAGGTGCACGTAGCTCGGGGCGTCGAGGATCACGAGGTCGGCGCGGGCGCCCACGCGCAGGTGGCCGACGTCGGTGCGGCGCAGCGCGGCGGCGCCCCCGAGCGTCGCGGCCGCGAGGGCCTCGGCGGGGGTCATCCCCATCTCGCGCACGGCGAGGGCGACCATGAGCGGCATCGAGGTCGTGAAGCTCGAGCCCGGGTTGCAGTCGCTCGCGAGCGCCACTGCCACACCCGCGTCGAGGAGGCGCCGCGCATCCGGGTAGGGGTGCTTCGTGGAGAATTCGACGCCCGGCAACAGGGTCGCCACGGTGGCGCTGCCCCCGAGGGCCTCGACGTCGGCGTCGGAGAGGTATGTACAGTGGTCGACGCTCGCGGCGCCGAGCTCGACGGCGAGCCGCACGCCGTCGGATTCGCCGAGCTGCGCGGCGTGCACGCGCGCGCCGAGCCCCCTGGCGATTCCCGCGGTCAGGATGCGGCGGCTCTCGTCGACGGTGAACGCCCCGGTCTCGCAGAACACGTCGATCCAGCGGGAGTGCGGGGCGCACGCGTCGAGCATCTCGCCCGTCACGAGGTCGACGTAGTCCTCGCGCGAGACGCCCTCCGGCACGACGTGCGCGCCGAGGAAGGTGACCTCGGGCGTGAGGGTGGCCGCGAGCCGCACGCTGCGCTCCTCGTCGGCGACGCTCAAGCCGTACCCGCTCTTGATCTCGAGGGTGGTCGTGCCCTGGGCGCGGGCCTCGGCGACGAGCCTGCGTGCGTTGGCGAGGAGCTGCTCGTCGGTCGCCTCCCGAGTGAGGCGCACCGTGCGCCGGATGCCCCCGGCCTCGTACCGCCGACCCGCCATGCGCGCCTCGAACTCGTCGGAGCGGTCGCCCGCGAACACGAGGTGGCTGTGGCTGTCGACGAACCCCGGGATGACGCAGCGCCCGCCCGCGTCGATGCGCTCGTCGGCCGCAGGCGAGCCCGCCCCCACCCACGCGACGACGCCGTCCTCGATCACGAGCGAGGCGCCCGTGCGCTCGGCGCGCTCCTGCTCGTGCGTGACGAGCAGCCCGATGTTGTCGATGAGCGTCGTGGTCACCTGCCCTCGAACCCCCTGATCGCCTCGAGTACGCAGAGCGCGACGAGCCGCACCGTGCGCTGGTCGGGCGCGTCCGCGGCGGCGTCGACCTCCACGAGGTCGATCGACACGACCGACGGATGCCCGCCCGCCACCCGCGCGGCATCGCGCAGCTCGATCGCCGAGATGCCCCCGGGCACGCTCGCCGGGCACGCGGGAGCCACCGCGCGATCGCACACGTCGACATCGAGGTCGACGTGCACGCGGTCGCCGGCCAGCTCGATCGCCTCGGCCATGAGGTCGGCGATGGGCCGCCGGCGCAGCTCGTCGCGCGTGATGACGGTGATGCCGAGATCGGCGGCGCGCTGCGCGTACGCGCGCGAGTTCGCGAACGGCTCGATGCCGACCTGCACGACCCGGGTTCCGGCGAGCCCGGCCTCGATCAGCTGGCGCACGGGCGACCCGTTGCTCACGCCGTCGCGGAGGTCGTGGTGGGCGTCGAGGGTGACCAGTCCGCGGGCGGCACGGCCGGTGGCCACGGGCACCGTCGCGGAGTTGTCGCCACCCAGGGCGATGACGAGGGCTGCATCGATCGCGGCGACGGCAGCCGCGGCATCCGTGTCGCCCGCGTCGACGACGCGCAGCGCCGTCTCGAGGCTGTACCGGCGCAGGGCCTCGCGCACGGCCGCCGGGGTCAGGTGCGCCTGGGTGGGTGAGAGCGAGGTTGCCGACACCGGAACCCCGACGAGCGCGACGTCGGCCCGGCCGGCGGGCGCCGGCCAGTCGCCCGCGCGGGGCCACAGCGGGTCGTGGCTAAGCATCGAGCATCGGCACTCTCACTCCGTGGGTCGCGGCGAACGCTATCGCATCGTCGTAGCCCGCGTCGACGTGCCGGATCACCCCCATGCCCGGGTCGTTGGTGAGCACGCGCGCGATCTTCTCCGCGGCGAGCGCCGTGCCGTCGGCGACGGTGACCTGGCCCGCGTGGATCGATCGGCCGATGCCCACTCCCCCGCCGTGGTGGATGCTCACCCAGGTCGCGCCGGAGGACGTGTTCACGAGGGCGTTGAGGAGGGGCCAGTCGGCGATGGCATCCGAGCCGTCCTTCATCGCCTCCGTCTCGCGGTAGGGGCTCGCCACCGAGCCCGAGTCGAGGTGGTCGCGGCCGATCACGAGCGGGGCGGCGAGCTCGCCGGACGCCACCATCTCGTTGAACCTCAGGCCCGCGACATCCCGCTCGCCGTAGCCCAGCCAGCAGATGCGCGCGGGCAGCCCCTGGAAGTGCACGCGCCGCTGCGCCATCGGGATCCAGCGCTGAAGCGACCGGTTCTCGGGGAACAGGTCGAGCACCGCACGGTCGGTCTTCGCGATGTCGTTCGCGTCGCCGCTCAGCGCGGCCCAGCGGAACGGACCCTTGCCCTCCGCGAAGAGCGGCCGGATGTAGGCGGGCACGAAGCCCGGGAACGCGAAGGCGTCGGCGAACCCCGCCGCCAGCGCCTCGGTGCGGATGTTGTTGCCGTAGTCGAAGACCTCGGCCCCCGCGCGCTGGAACCCGACCATGGCCTCGACGTGCACGGCCATCGACTCGCGGGCGCGCTGGGCGAAGCCCGGGTGCTTCCTCGCCTCGGCCCAGTCGTCGAAGTCCACGCCGAGGGGAAGGTAGGCGAGCGGGTCGTGGGCGCTCGTCTGGTCGGTGACGATGTCGATCGCGGCGCCCAGCGCGAGCAGTTCTGGCACGGCGGCCGCGGCGTTCGCGAGCACTCCGATCGAGAGGGGCTTGCGGGCATCCCTCGCCTCGTACGCCAGCTCGAGCGCGTGCTCGAGGGAGTCGGCGCGCACGTCGAGGTAGCCGTGGTCGAGGCGGCGCTGGATGCGGCTCGGGTCGACGTCGAGGCAGATCGCGACGCCGTCGTTCATCGTCACGGCGAGCGGCTGCGCGCCACCCATGCCGCCGAGGCCGGCGGTGAGGGTGATCGTGCCGGCGAGGGTGCCGCCGAACTTCTTCTCGGCCACCGCCGAGAACGTCTCGAAGGTGCCCTGCAGGATTCCCTGGGTGCCGATGTAGATCCACGAGCCCGCCGTCATCTGCCCGTACATCGTGAGGCCGAGCTGTTCGAGGCGGCGGAACTCGTCCCAGTTGGCCCAATCGCCCACCAGGTTGGAGTTGGCCAGCAGCACGCGCGGCGCCCACTCGTGGGTCTGCATGATGCCGACCGGCTTGCCCGACTGCACGAGCAGCGTCTCGTCGCCGCGCAGCTCGTGCAGCGACCGCACGATGGCGTTGAAGCTCGGCCAGTCGCGCGCGGCCTTGCCCGAACCGCCGTAGACGACGAGGTCTTCCGGGTGCTCGGCCACCTCGGGGTCGAGGTTGTTCTGCAGCATGCGCAGGGCGGCCTCCTGCGGCCAGCCGAGGGTGTGCAGGTCGGTGCCGCGATGTGCCGTGATCATAGGGAGCTCGCCTTCAGTAGTTCACCGTTCATTACCAAGTGCACGGCGGCCTCGATGTCGGGGGCGAGGTAGCGGTCGGGCCCGACCCCCGGCACCTCCCGCCGCAGCCGCTCGATCACGCGCGCGCTCACCGGCGCCGGGGTCTCGCCGCGCATCTCGATGCCGCGCGCCGCCGTCATGAGCTCGATGGCGAGCACGCGCTGCAGCCCGTCGATGCTGCGCCGCAGCTTGCGCGCAGCGCTCCACCCCATCGAGACGTGATCCTCCTGCATCGCGCTCGTGGGGATCGAATCCACGGATGCCGGTGCCGCCAGCCGCTTCAGCTCACTCACGATCGCGGCCTGGGTGTACTGCGCGATCATGTGCCCGGAGTCCACGCCCGGGTCGTGGGCGAGGAACGCGTTGAGGCCGCCGTTGCGTGCCTTGTCGAGGAACCGGTCGGTGCGGCGCTCGCTCATGCTGGCGACGTCGGCCACGGCGATCGCGAGGAAGTCGAGCACGTAACCCACGGGTGCGCCGTGGAAGTTGCCGTTCGACTCGACCCGCCCGTCGGTCGTGACCACGGGGTTGTCGATGGCGCTCGCGAGCTCGCGCTCCGCGACCACTCGCGCGTGCGAGACGGTGTCGCGGGCGGCGCCGTGCACCTGAGGGGCGCAGCGCAGCGAGTACGCATCCTGCACCCGGGTGAAGCCGGCAGTCGCGTGGGCGGCGATCGCCCCCGAGCCCGCGAGCACGGCACGCATGTTCGCCGCGCTCACGGCCTGGCCGGGGTGCGGGCGCAGCGCCTGCAGGTCGGCGGCGAAGACCCGGTCGGTGCCCGCGAGGCCCTCCACGCTCATGGCGGCGGCCAGATCTGCCGTGGTGAGGAGCGCGTCGAGGTCGGCGAGCGCGAGGGAGAGCATGCCGAGCATCCCGTCCGTGCCGTTGATGAGCGCCAGCCCCTCCTTCTCCTGCAGGACGACCGGTGCAGTGACGACCTCGGCGGCGTCGACCAGCCTGCCGTCGACACGCACCGTGCCCTCCGCCATGATCGCGAGGGCGCAGTGGGCCAGCGGGGCCAAGTCACCGGAGCAGCCGAGGCTGCCGTACTCGCCGATCACCGGGGTGATGCCCCGGTTCAGCAGGTCGGCGTAGGCCTGCGCGATGACGGGCCGCACCCCCGTGCGCCCGGTGGCCAGAGTGGAGAGGCGCAGGAGCATCGTCGCCCGCACCACCTCGCGCTCGACCTCGGGGCCGGAACTCGCGGCGTGGCTGCGCACGAGCGAGCGCTGCAACTGCTGCCTCTTCTCGAGCGGAATCTGCTTCGTGGCGAGCGCGCCGAAGCCCGTCGAGACGCCGTAGTGCGGCAGCGGATCCTCGGCGAGGGCGTCGATCACGGCGCGGGACTGCTCCATCGCCGCGAGGGCGTCGTCGCCGAGCTCGACCTGCTCGCCGTCGCGCGCGACCGCGACAACCTCGTCGACGGTGAGCGGTCCGACGTGAATGGTGATCATGGCACTCATTGCACACCCGGTGCCCCGCCCGCGGGCCCGGCCGGAACGATAACCTGTCTGATATGCCAGACATGCCCGCCGCGCGGTCCGCCCTCGGCGTGCTGCGGCTCCTCGCGGCGCGCAGCGGGCCCGTGCCCGCCTCGACGATCGCCCGCGAGTTGGGCATGCCGCGGTCATCCGTCTACCAGCTGCTCGCGGTGATGCTCGACGAGGGGTTCGTCGTGCACTACCCCGAGGACCACGCGTACGGGCTGAGCGGGCTCGTCGCGGAGATCGGCACGTCTGCCCTGCAGTCGGAGCGGCTGGCGCGCCTGGCCAAGCCGCTGCTCGACCGCCTCGTGCGCGACCTCAAGCTGCCCGTCGTCGCGCACCTCGCCGTGCTGAGCGGGGCCGACGTCGTCTACGCGGCGCGCGTGCAGGGGTTCCGTGCACCGACCACGGTGTCGTCGATCGGTGTGCGCCTGCCCGCGCACCTCACCGCCACGGGCCGGGCGATGCTCGCGCTGCTGCCGCCCGGCCAGGTGCGCGCGCTCTACCCGAACCGGGGAGCGCTCATCCGCCGCCACGACGCGGGCCCGTCGTCGCTCGGGGAGCTCGACTCGATCCTCGCCGAGACGCGGGCGCGCGGCTGGGCCGTGGAGGAGGGCGACGTCACCTCCGAGTACGGCTCCGCCGGCGCCTCGGCGCTCGACCGCAACGGCTACCCGGTGGCGGCGATCGGCTTGACCTTCCGGCTGGTCGCGACGGATGCCGCGGGCTGGAGCACCCTCGGCGACGCCGCCCGCCGCACGGCCGACGCCCTCACGGCGCGCCTCGCGGGTCGCGCCTAGGCGGGGCCGCTCCCTGCCCGCCGCCCTCAGGCCCACCGCCTCGCGCCGCCGCCCCGTCTCAAATCCGCCGGCGCCCCGAAGACCCGTCGAGAGGGCAGTTTTTGCGAAAGACAGTTGCCGGGGCGCAACAACTCCCCTCTCGACGAGGTTCGGCGGCAGCGGCGGCCGGCTCGGGAGCAGGGCGGGGTAGCGCGTGCCACGCCCCGGCACGGCAAAAGGCCCCGCAGTCTTTCGACTGCGGGGCCTTCAGTGAAGGGACTGAATTACTTCAGGACCTTGACGACCTTGCCAGCGCCGACGGTACGGCCACCCTCACGGATGGCGAAGCCGAGGCCCTCCTCCATGGCGATGGGCTGGATCAGCTCAACCGTCATCTCGGTGGTGTCGCCGGGCATGACCATCTCGGTGCCCTCGGGCAGCGTGATGACGCCGGTGACGTCGGTGGTGCGGAAGTAGAACTGCGGACGGTAGTTCGCGTAGAACGGGTTGTGACGGCCACCCTCATCCTTGGACAGGATGTAGGCGGTGCCCTCGAACTGGGTGTGCGGCGTGACCGAACCCGGCTTGACGACAACCTGGCCGCGCTCGACGTCCTCGCGCTTGGTGCCGCGGAGCAGCAGACCACAGTTCTCGCCGGCCCAGGCCTCGTCGAGCTGCTTGTGGAACATCTCGATACCCGTGACGGTCGTCTTCTGCGTGGGACGGATGCCCACGATCTCGACGTCGGAGTTGATCGCGAGGGTACCGCGCTCGGCGCGGCCCGTCACGACGGTTCCACGACCCGTGATGGTGAAGACGTCCTCGATGGGCATGAGGAACGGCTTGTCCTTGTCGCGCACCGGGTCGGGCACGGAGGCGTCAACGGCGTCCATGAGGTCGAGGATGGACTGGGTCCACTTCTCGTCACCCTCGAGGGCCTTGAGGCCCGAGACGCGCACGACGGGAGCGTTGTCGCCGTCGAAGCCCTGGCTCGAGAGCAGCTCGCGAACCTCGAGCTCGACGAGCTCCAGGATCTCCTCGTCCTCGACCATGTCGGACTTGTTGAGCGCGACCATCAGGTACGGCACGCCGACCTGCTTGGCGAGCAGCACGTGCTCGCGGGTCTGCGCCATGGGGCCGTCGGTCGCCGCAACCACGAGGATCGCGCCGTCCATCTGGGCAGCACCGGTGATCATGTTCTTGATGTAGTCGGCGTGACCGGGGGCGTCGACGTGAGCGTAGTGACGCTTGGGCGTCTCGTACTCGACGTGCGAAATGTTGATCGTGATACCACGCTGGCGCTCTTCCGGCGCCGAGTCAATTGACGCGAAGTCACGCT
>CAIXMB010000136.1 GCA_903920435.1 uncultured Actinomycetes bacterium | reverse complement strand
TCGCAGGCCGAGCACGACGAGCTCGCCTCCGCGGTGCTCGTCACCGACTCGCCCGAGTTCGCGGACGCCGTCACGGCCCGGGTCGCCCAGCTCGCCGCGTCGGCCCACCACGGCGAGCGCGTGCGCACGTCGCTCGCCGGCCAGCAGTCGGCGGTGGTGCTCGTCTCCGACCTCGTCGCCGCAGCGGCGTTCAGCAACGCCTACGGCCCCGAGCACCTCGAGATCCAGACCGCCGAGCCCGGCGCCGTGCTCGACCTCATCGAGAGCGCCGGCGCGATCTTCCTCGGCGCCTACTCACCCGTGAGCTTGGGGGACTACCTGGCGGGCTCCAACCACGTGCTCCCCACCGGTGGGCAGTCGCGGTTCGCGTCGGGGCTCGGCGCCTACACGTTCCTGCGCCCGCAGCAGGTCATCAACTACTCGCGCGAGGCGCTCGAGGCGGTCTCCGAGCAGATCGTCGCCCTGAGCACCGCGGAGGACCTGCCCGCCCACGGAGCTGCCGTCACCGCGCGCTTCAGCTCCTAGACGCGTACGCTGGGGTACAACCATGTTCTGCCCCTTCTGCCGCCACCCCGACAGCCGCGTCATCGACTCCCGCACGAGCGACGACGGGCTGTCGATCCGTCGTCGGCGCCAGTGCCCCGAGTGCGGCAGGCGCTTCTCGACCACCGAGACCGCATCGTTGAGCGTGATCAAGCGCAACGGCGTCGTCGAGCCCTTCAGCCGGGAGAAGATCGTCTCGGGCGTGCGCAAGGCCTGCCAGGGCCGACCGGTCACCGACACCGACCTCGCGGTGCTCGCCCAGCGCGTGGAGGAGACGATCCGCGCCACCGGTGCCGCGCAGGTCGAGGCGAACGACATCGGCCTCGCGATCCTCACCCCGCTGCGCGAGCTCGATGAGGTGGCGTACCTGCGGTTCGCGAGCGTCTACCAGGGCTTCGACTCCCTCGAGGACTTCGAGGCCGCGATCACGCTCCTGCGCGTCGACCACCAGCATTCCGCCGAGGTAGCGCAGGACTAGCCGGTAGCCTTGGGGTCGGCATGTACGACTTCATCTTCCGGTCCTTCTTCGCGCGCATGGACCCCGAGCGCGCCCACCGCCTCGCCTTCGGCGTCATCCGCCTGCTCCCCGGCTTCCTGCGCGTCTTCATGCGTCCGGATGCCTCGCTCCGCGTGCGCGCGCTCGGCCTCGACTTCGACTCGCCCTTCGGCGTGGCCGCGGGCTTCGACAAGGAGGGCACGGGCATCCGTGGGCTCGGGGTGCTGGGATTCGGCCACGTCGAGGTGGGCACGATCACCGCGCGACCCCAGCCGGGCAACGAACGCCCACGGCTGTTCCGGCTCGTCCCCGATCGCGCCGTCATCAACCGCATGGGCTTCACCAACCCCGGCGCGGCGGCCGCCGCGCGCGTCATCGAGCGCGCACGCCGGGCCCGGGTGCGGCCGGTGGTCGGCGTGAACATCGGCAAGTCGCGCGTCGTCGACGTGGATGCGGCGATTCCCGACTACCTCGAGAGCACGCGGCTGCTGGCGCCGCTCGCCGACTACCTCGTCGTCAACGTGAGCTCGCCGAACACCCCCGGGCTGCGCGGACTGCAGGAGCTCGACAAGCTCACCCCACTGCTCACCGCCGTCAAAGAGGCCGCCGGCGCGACGCCGGTGCTCGTGAAGATCGCACCCGACCTCACCGATGACGAGGCGCGAAAGGTCGCCCAGCTGGCCGCGCGGCTGCTCGACGGCATCATCGCGACCAACACCACGCTGTCGCGCGACGGGCTCACCACCGAACCCGCCGTCGTGGAGGCCGCCGGGGCGGGAGGGCTCTCGGGCCCGCCCGTCGCGCGCCGGTCGCTCGAACTGCTGCGCCTGATCCGCGCGGAGGTGCCCGCGGAGTTCTGCGTCATCTCGGTCGGGGGAGTGGAGACCGCAGCCCACGTGCGCGAGCGCCTCGACGCCGGCGCCACGCTCGTGCAGGGCTACACGGCCTTCCTGTACCGCGGGCCGCTCTGGGCCCGTCAGATCAACCGCGGGTTGAGTAGGGCGCTCTAGCGCTCGTAGCGAAACCAACCCCGGTGGGTTGAGTAGGGCGCGCTAGCGCTCGTATCGAAACCAAGACCGGTGGGTTGAGTAGGGCGCGCTAGCGCTCGTATCGAAACCGGTTCGCGCGTCCTGCCT
>CAIXMB010000135.1 GCA_903920435.1 uncultured Actinomycetes bacterium | reverse complement strand
TTGCCAGTGTCACCGCGCCGGCACTGGCGGTTTTTGCGGTCTCGGCGGACGGTGGGATGCACGAAGGCCCCGCGCCGGAGCGTGGGGCCTTCGTGATGACTGGTGCAGAGTGCGGTTACGCGCCGACCTTGAAGCGGGCGAAACCGGTCACGGTCAGCTTGGCGTCGGCGACGACCTTGCTGATGGTGAGCTTGTTGTCGCGCGCGTAGTCCTGCTCGAGCAGGGCGACCTGCTTGAAGAAGGCACCGAGGCGACCCTCGACGATCTTCGGGAGGGCGGCGTCGGGCTTGCCCTCGCCACGGCTGATCTCCTCGACGATGCGGCGCTCGTTCTCGACCTCGGACGCCGGGACGTCCTCCTTCGAGAGGTAGGTCGGGTCGGCGAACGAGATGTGCTGCGCGATGCTGCGAGCGGTCTCGACGTCGTCGCCCTCGAAGGCGAGGACGACACCGACCTGCGGCGGCAGGTCTTTGTTGGTGCGGTGCAGGTAGATCGAGAACTTGTCACCGGCGATGCGGACGATGCGGCGAAGCTCGACCTTCTCGCCGAGGATCGCGGCCTCGTCGTCGATGACGGCACCGACGGTCTTGCCGTCGACCTCGACCGCAAGAGCGGCGTCGACCGTCTCGGCGCCCGAGTCGGCGAGCGCGGCGAGCACCGTGTTGCCGAGGGCGACGAACTTGTCGCTCTTCGCGACGAAGTCGGTCTCGCACGCGAGCTCGATCATCGTGGTCGCGGTTGCGCTCTCGACGGCGGCGATGAGGCCCTCGCTCGTGGAGCGGTCGGCACGCTTCGCGTTGCCCTTCGCACCCTTGAGGCGGAGGATCTCGACGGCCTTCTCGAAGTCGCCCTCAGCCTCGACGAGAGCGTTCTTGGTGTCGACCATGCCGGTGCCGAGGCGCTCGCGCAGGGCCTTGATGTCAGCGAGACTGACGTCTGCCATTTGAGTGTCCTAACTCTGGTTTCTGGAAATGTCTACTTGGAAGCTGCGGGCTTCTTGGCGGCCGGCTTCTTCTCGGCCGGAGTCGCCTCGGCCTCGAGCTTCGCCTCGGCTGCCTCGTCGGACACGACGTGGTGCTCGGGAACGACGGTCGCGTCTGCGGCGGCCTCGTGCTCGGCGACGACGGCGTCGGCGTCGTTCTCCTCGACGGGAACCTCGGCGGCGATGACCTCGGCGATCTTCTCAGCCGCGTTCGGCAGCTGGTCGACGGCCTCGATCTTCTCGGCCTCGGTCGCGGGGGTCTCGGAGGCTGCGAGCAGCTCCGCCTCCCAGGCGGCGAGCGGCTCGATCTCTTCGCCGGCCTCGGGCTTCTGGTGGCGCTGGATGAGACCCTCGGCAGCAGCATCCGCGATGATGCGGGTCAGCAGGCCGACCGAGCGGATCGCGTCGTCGTTGCCCGGGATCGGGTACTGCACGTCGTCGGGGTCGCAGTTGGTGTCGAGGATCGCGATGACCGGGATGCCCAGCTTGTGCGCCTCGTCGATGGCGAGGTGCTCCTTCTTGGTGTCGACAACCCACAGCGCCGACGGCGTCTTCGTGAGGTTGCGGATACCACCCAGGCTCTTCTGGAGCTTGATGAGCTCGCGCTTCTGGATGAGGAGCTCCTTCTTCGTGTAGCCGCTCTTCGCGGTGTCGTCGAAGTCGACCTCCTCGAGCTCCTTCATGCGCGCGAGGCGCTTGGAGACCGTGGTGAAGTTGGTGAGGAGGCCACCGAGCCAGCGCTGGTTGACGTACGGCTGGCCGACGCGCTGCGCCTGCTCGGCGATGGAGCCCTGTGCCTGCTTCTTGGTGCCGACGAAGAGGATGGTGCCGCCGTGCGCGACGGTCTCCTTGACGTAGTCGTAGGTCGCGTCGATGTGCTTGAGCGACTGCTGCAGGTCGATGATGTGGCTGCCCGAGCGCTCCGTCAGGATGAATCGCTTCATCTTGGGGTTCCAGCGGCGGGTCTGGTGTCCGAAGTGAACGCCGCTGTCGAGCAGCTGGCGGATGGTAACGACGGCCATGGCCGTTCTCCTTTATCTGGCACGCCGAGGCGCACCTACTCAGTTGTCATCCGCACCGGTCGGCGCGGAACCTGGTGCCCGGACGCGCATCTCCGCACTGTTTCCAGCGACTGGTGGAGGTGGCGGCCATTGCGTCTGCTAAGACACTCACGGGCACGCGTAGTCGCCCGGATCACTCCGAGCGCTTCGAAAAGGATAGCACCGCTCCCCCGCTTCCGCTTGTTCCCGCGGCTCTGCACCCTTTGCGCACCGGTCGCCGACCCCGCGGGGGTGGCGAACCACGATTGACGGATGCCCCACGCCCTCGCTCTCGCTGCCGTCGTGCTCCTCGCTCCTCCGTGGGTCTGGCCGGTCGACCCGCCGCATGTCGTCGTGCACCCCTATCGCGCACCGGAATCGGCGTACGGCCCGGGCCACCGCGGGGTCGACCTCGCCGCGCCCTCGGGCGTCGTCTACGCACCCGCCGACGGGGTGGTGCACTTCGCCGGGGTCGTGGTGGACCGGCCGGTGCTGTCGATCGAGCAGTCCGGCGGCGTGATCACGAGCTTCGAGCCGGTCTCCACCGAGCTGGTCGCGGGCGACGCCGTCGAGCGCGGGCAGGTTGTGGGTGCGGTGCTGGCGGGGCACTGCGCATCCGTCTGCCTGCATTTCGGGGTGCGCGTTGCAGGGGTGTACACGTCGCCGCTGGCTTGGCTGGGTGGGCTCGAACGAGCCGTGCTGCTGCCGACGCGGAGCGGCGGTGAGCGGAGAATGCGCGAGCGCCCGCCCACGGCCGAGAGTCACGGATCAGGGCAAACCCTCGGTCTGCGTGGGCGAGCGCTCACCCCTCCACCTGCGAAGGGGACGGGTGCGCCGCGCCCAGGCTGCTGTCAGTAACCAGCTGCATGACAGTTAAGCGCGTAACAACATGTTATTAGAAAAATTAGCTATTCGGCAAGCGTGTGACCTGCGAGTAGCCTCGGAGAATGGCTCCCGACAACTCCACCCTGTTCGGCGAGACCTATCGAGTGGCTCTGCGGCCGCCCACTCTCCTCGTGCAGCAGGCCATCGAGCTCAACAAGCAGTTCGAGTCGGCGACAGCGCGGCAGATCGGCCTCAACGGCACCGACATGGCCGCGCTCGGCGAGGTCATGATGTCCGGGCCGCTGAGCCCGACCGAGCTGGCGCGGCGGCTGCAGGTCTCCACCGCCGGCGTCACCACGATCGTCGACCGGCTCGAATCGACGGGCCACGTGAGCCGGGCCCAGCACCCCACCGACCGCCGCGCGGTGCTCGTCACGCCGACGCCCGAGTCGGTTGAGCGGGCCGTGCGCACGCTCATTCCCGTAGCGCAGGCCATCGATGGGGCCCTCGACGACTTCACGCCCGAGGAGCAGGAACTCATCCGGCGGTACCTCGAAGCGGTCACTGCGCGCCAGGCCGCCGCCATTCCCGACGCCTAGGACTGCCGAGCCCCTCCCGGTACGGTGGGACGCATGGCGATCCCACCCGAATCGCAGTCCCCCGGCGCGCCCTATCGCCTGGGAGTGCGCGAGCCCACGCAGCTCATGCGCGACATCCTCGACATCAGCAAAGAGTTCCAGCTGCTCATGAGTCGAGAGCTCAGCGTCAACAGCACCGACCTCGCCGCCATGGAGCTCATCCTCATGAACCACGGGATGGGCCCGACGGAGCTCGCGCGCAAGCTGGGCCTCAGCACCGCGGCGGTGACCACGGTGGTCGACCGGCTCGTCGCGCTCGGCCACGCCACCCGCAGCAAGCACCCGCACGACGGGCGCGCCGTCATCGTGCAGCCCACCCCCGAGGCGACCCTGCAGGCCATGTCGACGATCCTGCCCGTGGTTCGCGCGATCGAGTCCACCCTCGACGACTTCGACGACAGCGAGCAGGAGACCATCACCCGCTATCTGCTGCAGGTCTCGCACGCGTACCGGCAAGCCCTCCCCGCCGAACCACGCTAGGCGCGCGGATGCGCCAGGCGGTAGCTCTCCTTGAGGCGCTCCGTCGAGACATGCGTGTACAGCTGCGTGGTGCCGAGGCTCGCGTGGCCGAGCATCTCCTGCACGGCGCGCAGGTCTGCTCCCCCATCGAGCAGGTGGGTCGCCGCCGTGTGGCGGAAGGTGTGCGGGCCCGAAGGGCCTGAGCCCGGCACCGTCGCGAGCAGCCCCGACACGAGCTCGTACACCGCACGGCTGGAGAGCCTGCCGCCGCGAGCCCCCACGAACAGCGGGCTCTGCCCGCCCGCCTCGGCGGTGAGCACGGGCCGACCGCGCTCGAGCCACGCGACGATCGCGGTGCGCGCCGGAACGCCGAACGGCACCACGCGCTCCTTCGACCCCTTGCCGAGCACGCGCACGGTGAGGCGACCGAGGTCGACGTCACCCAGGCCGAGGCCGGTGAGCTCGCTCACGCGCAGCGCGGAGGCGTAGAGCAGTTCGATGATCGCGAGGTCGCGCAGGGCGCCGGGGTCATCGGTCTCCGCGCGCGTGGACACCCGGGCGAGGATCGCGTCCATCGAGTCGCGTGAGAGCACCCGGGGCAGGTGGTGATCGGTCTTGGGCGCCTTGAGGCGCGCCGCGGCATCCGTGCTGGCTGCGTGCGTGCGGGCGAGCCAGCCCGCGAAGGCCCGGGCGGATGCGGCGCGGCGCGCGAGCGTGGTCTTGGCGAGGCCGTCTTGCGAGGCGCGCCAGAGCCAGTCCCGCAGGAGTTCGAGATCGAGGTCGTCGGGCTCCGTGGCGCCGCGCGCCTCGGCGAACTCGACGAGCTGGACGAGGTCGGAGCGGTAGGAGCGCACGGTGTGCGGGCTGAACCCGCGGTCGGCCGCGAGGTGCGACGCGAAGTCGTCGACCGTCCGCTCCAGTGCCATGGCTCCATCGTGCTCCACCGCACGGGCTGCGGCGGCGAGCGCCGCCGCGCGTTTCCTACTCGGAGCTGGCGACTTCGGCCGCGTTGAAGGACGAGTTCTTCGCGGAGAGCACCTCGATGCGCTGCTCGTGGGTCATTGCCTCGATCTGGCCCCAGGCGGCGGCGGGCTGGCCCGTGACCTCGACTGGGCAGCCGACGGGGATCGTGGAGTGCACGAGCTGCTCCTCGTAGACGTGCACCACGTTGAAGGCCTGGCCGAAGTCGACGCCCGAGAGCAGCCGGTCTTCCGCGCTCAGGTCGAGCGTGTAGCAGGTGGCCGACGCGACGGACACCGGGATGCCCGCGAACGTGCTGTGCGTCGAGTAGTGCAGGTGGCCGGCGAGGATTCCGCGCACATCGCTGCCGCGCAGCACCTCGGCGAGGCGGGGCTGCTCGTTGAGCTCGAGGATCCCCATCGCTTCGAGCAGCGGGGTCGGGATCGGCGGGTGGTGCAGCGCGAGGATGGTGCCGTGGGGCGCCGGGCTCGAGAGCACGTCGGCGAGCCAGTCGAGCTGGTCATCCGTGATCGCGCCATGGTGGTAGCCGGGCACCGTCGAGTCGAACGAGATGATGCGCAGGCCGTCGACGTCGTACACCCGGTCCTGCGGAGCGTCGGACTCCTGGTCGAACAGCAGCCGCGAGTAGTCCGCGCGCTCGTCGTGGTTGCCCATCACCCAGATGACCTGTGCGCCCATGCGGGCGGCGACGGGTTCGACCAGCTCCCGCAGTCGCACGTACGCGTCGGGCTCGCCGAGGTCGGCCAGGTCTCCCGTGAAGACGATCGCCTGCGGGTGCGCGATCGACCGCTCGAGCTGCAGCAGCGCCTGCGTCAGGTGCTCGATCGTGTTGACCTTGCCGTAGAGCGGGCGACCTCCCGCCAGCAAATGGGTGTCGCTCACGTGGGCGATGACATGGGACGGTGCGGGGTACTGCCCGAGTTGGATCACCCGACAAGCCTAGGCTCGCGGGCGCCTCGCGCCTATGGTTCACGAGCCGCACCGCGTTTCGTCCAGCCGCGCTCCCCCGCGCGCACGGCGCCCTCGACCTCAAGTCGCGCGAGCTCGGACTGGGCCTGGGCCACCGACAGCCCCGAGCGCGCGGCGATGTCGTCGGGCGTGCGCGGCACCCGGGTGCTCAGCGCGTCGAGCAGCCGGGTGTTCTCACGCACGTACGGATGCGCTTCTTCCGGCTCGATGCCGCCCACGAGCTCGGCCATGTCGTCGGCAGTGGCGACCAGCACGGCCTTTCCGTCGCGGATGAGCTTGTGGCATCCGGCGGACGCCGCGCTCCTCACGGGACCGGGCACCGCGCCCACCGGCCGGCCAGCGTCACCGGCGTGGTTTGCGGTGTTGAGCGCACCGGAGCGCCACCCCGCCTCGACCACGACGGTCGCGAGGCTCGCCGCGGCGATGAGCCGGTTGCGCTGGAGGAACCGCCAGCGCGTCGGCGCGGACCCGCACGGGAGTTCGGATGCCACGAGCCCGTGTTCCACGATCCGCGTGAGGAGGGCGTCGTGGCCGCTGGGGTAGAAGCGGTCGACACCACCGGCGAGGAAGGCGATGGTGTGGCCGCGGCTTGCCAGCGCCGCACGGTGCGCCATGCCGTCGATGCCGTACGCCGCTCCGGACACGATCGCGAAGCCACGATCGACGAGACCGGCCGACGCCTCCATCGTCACGTGCTCGCCGTACCCCGTGGCGGCGCGCGCGCCCACGAGCGCGATCGAGCGTCCCAGTGCGCCAAGGGCTTCGTCGCGCCCCCTTGTCCACAGCGCGAGCGGCGCATGCTCCCGCAGGTCGGCGAACCCCGAGGGCCACAGCTCGTCACTCGGAATCGCGAGCCGAACTCCGTAGCGCACCGCCTGGCGGAGCCACTGGAGAACCATCGCGGGGGCGAGCCGGGGCATCCACCGATCTATCGCCTGCTGGGCGTCGTCGGTAGGCACGATGCCCGGAGCGAGCTCGTCGGCCGGGCGCTTCTCCACGAGCGCGGCGAGTGCTCCCGCCGCGCCGAGCGCTCCGATGAGGAGCCCCGCGGTGCCGTCGCCCGGTTCCGCGATTCCCGACCAGGCCGCACGGGCGAACCTGGTCTCGATCTCGTCGCGATCGAGCTCGACGCCCTCCCTCGTCACCGATCGCACGAGCTGCGCGACCTCGGCCTCTTTCAGTCCGAACAGGGTCATGTCGAGGTAGCCCTTCTCAGGTACAGCGCTTGATTGATGTGGTCGGCGGTCGGCCGGTCGTCGCCGGCGAGGTCGGTGATGGTCCAGGCGACTCGCAGCACGCGGTCGTAGCCGCGCATCGTGATACCCCCGCGTTCGAGAGCACGGTCGAGGGTCGATGTGGTCGCTGCCGACAGCCGGGCCTGCGGACCCCGCAGCCAGGAACCCGGGACGTGCGAGTTGAGGGTCCAGGGTGTGCCTGCGAGCCGCTGCTCGGCACGCGCGCGCGCCGAGATCACACGCGCGCGGGCAGCCACGCTCGTGAGACGGGGCGACCCATCACCCGCGACACGGAGTTGAGCGGCGGTGATGCGCTGCACCCGAAACTGGATGTCGATGCGGTCGAGGAGCGGGCCTGAGAGCCTGCCGACGTAGCGACGCCTGGAGTGGGGCGGGCACGTGCACTCGGAGTCGCGGGCGCCGTACTGCCCGCACGGGCACGGGTTAGCCGCCATGACGAGCTGGAACCGGCCGGGGAAGTGCGCGACCGCGTTGGCGCGGTGGATGCTGATCACGCCCGACTCGAGCGGTTGGCGTAGCGCGTCGAGCACCGAGCTCGGGAACTCCGGCGCCTCGTCGAGGAAGAGTACCCCGTGCGAGGCGCGCGCGGCCGCCCCCGGTCGGATCTGCCCACTGCCACCCCCGACGAGCGATGCGGCCGTGGCGGTGTGGTGCGGCGCCTCGAACGGCGGCCTGGACGACAGGGACCCACCCACGGGCAGCCCGGAGAGGGAGCGCAGCGAACTCACCTCGAGCGCCGCGTCGGCATCGAGGTCGGGCAGTAGACCCGGCAGGCGCGACGCGAGCATGGTCTTGCCCGCGCCGGGCGGGCCAAGTAGGAAGACGTGGTGGCCGCCGGCGGCCGCCACGAGCATCGCCTCGACCGCGTCGTCGCTGCCGACGATCTCGGCAAGGTCGGGCTCATGCTCATCGGCTACTGGGAGCGCCGCTCGCAGGATCGGCTCGATGGGCTCCGGCTCGAACTCGCCGCCGTGCCAGATCGCGGCCTGACGCAACGACGCGACCGGGATGACCCGCACCCCCGGTACGAGCGACGCCTCGTCGGCATTGCCGACCGGCACCATGACCGTCTCGAACCCCGCGCGCGACGCAGCGAGTACCGCCGGCAGGATTCCGTCGATCGGGCGCAGCCGCCCGTCGAGACCGAGTTCGCCCAAATGCAGCACGCGCTCGATCGACTCCGCTCGCACGGAGTCCGCTGCCGCGAGCGCGGCGAGCGCGATGCCGAGGTCGAAGCCCGAGCCGTGCTTCGGCAGTGCCGCCGGGGAGAGGTTCACCGTGATCTTGCGGGTCGGCAGACCGCATCCGGAATTCGTCGCGGCGGAGCGCACCCGGTCTTTCGCCTCACCGAGGGCGGCGTCGGGAAGCCCGATGAGCACGAACGCCGGGAGACCCGCAGACAGGTCTGCCTCGATCTCGACCACCGCACCGCGCAGGCCGAGGAGGCTCACGGACCAGGTACGACCGATGCCCATCAGAACACCCGCTCGAGGTGCTCGACCTCGATCGGCCCGACGCGCGGTGCGATGACCGCCACGGCATCGATGCGGATCGCCCCCACCTCCGCCGGGTGGGCGAGGCACCACGCCCCGGCGAGCCGACGCAGCCGAGCGAGCTTGCGCGGCGTGATCGCCTCCAACGGATGCCCGAACTCGACGCTCGACCGCGTCTTGACCTCCACGAACACGAGCTCGTCGCCCTGCCGCGCGACGAGGTCGATCTCACCGTGGAGACAGCGCCAGTTGCGCTCCACGATGACGAACCCCGACTGCCGGAGGTGCCGCGCCGCGATCGCCTCGCCCCTGCGCCCGAGGGCGTCTTTCGCTGCCATGGGTCAAGGGTGCGGGGCTGGGGCGCCTCACCTCCGCCGGATCAGGCAACCGGTGCCGACCTCCCGGTCAGGCGAGCTGGGGAGGATGGGCGATGATCGCGCGAATAGCCGCAATCGACTCCGGCGTCGACACGTGCAGCACCGCGTGCCACCCGGCCGCCCGCGCTCCCTCGACCGCCGCCTCCCGGTCGTCGAGGAACACGATCTCGTCCGGCTGCACGCCCAGCCGCTGCTGCGTGAGCTCGTAGATCGCGGCATCCGGCTTCTCGACACCGACCTCGTGCGAGTAGACCATGAGGTCGAAGAGCTGCTCGAAGCCGTAGCGGCGCTGCTCCTCGCGGCGGGCGCCGTCGCCCGAGTTGCTGAGGGACGCCACGATGAGGGCGGGCTTCAGGGATGCCACGAAGTCGCGCATGGCCACGTCGAGCTGGCCGCAGTAGGCATCCCAGAAATCGGCCATCGCGGCGTCGACGTCGGACACGAACGGCGCAATGCGGGCGCGGAAGTCGACCTCGGTGGGGCCCAGGTACGGCGACGACCGGATGGCGCCGGGCGCGTACTCCCAGCGGGACATCCACTGGTCCTGCCAGCGATCATCGTCGACGATCTCGAGAACGCCGCCGATGTCGAACACAACGGCCCGGATCACTCGTCTAGGGCGAGTTCCTTGGGAAGCTCGAGCTCCTTGGCCGAGAGCTCCTCGACGTTCACGTCTTTGAACGTGAGCACGCGCACCGACTTGACGAAGCGGTCGGAGCGGTAGACATCCCACACCCAGACATCGTTCATGGTGAGCTCGAAGTAGAAGTCGTGCTCGGTGTCCTGCCGCACGAGCTCGACCTCGTTGGCGAGGTAGAACCGGCGCTCGGTCTCGACGACATAGCGGAACTGGCTTACGACATCCCGGTACTCCCGGTACAGCGCAAGCTCGACCTCGCGGTCGTAGTCTTCGAACTCGTCTTCATCCATGCTTCGACCAGTCTAAGCGGTGCGTTCGTGCAACCACGTCTGCCGGTGTAGCTCCGACGGGCCGAGCAGGTCGAGACCGGCGAAGTGCTCCGTCGAGCCGTAGCCCTTGTTGCCGCGCCAGCCGTACCCGGGGAACGCGGAATCCGCCTCGATCATGATGCGGTCGCGGTGCACCTTGGCAATGACGGATGCCGCGGCCACCGACGCGCAGTCGCGGTCGGCCTTGACGCGCGTGCGCACCCGCGGCGGCTTCGCGAGGCCAGGGCTGAGCCAGTCGTGCGACCCGTCGAGCAGTACGACGCTCTCGTGGATGGCGAGCCCGGCCTCGTGCAGCTCGGTGAGCG
>CAIXMB010000134.1 GCA_903920435.1 uncultured Actinomycetes bacterium | reverse complement strand
GACGGCACCGCGATCCTCGGTGCGGCCGCAACGGCGCCGCGGCGCAATGTGAAGGTCGTGCTGCGCGACGCGGCCACCGACGAGGTGCTCTCGCTGTGGCAGGGAGACCTCGGGCCGGGTTCCCCGTACGAGGAGCGTGTCGAGGTGGGCGATCGTGATGCGAGCGAGCTCGTCATGGTGGTGAGCGACGGCGCAACGGAGCTGCTGCGCTGGCGGCCTCGGGACGAGGCATCCGTGCAGCCCGAGCCCGCGCCCGCCACCGAGCCGCCGCTGCCACACGAGGTGGCCAGCGTCGACGAGCTGTACTTCACGGGCGTGCACCTCGCGCAGTACCGGCATCCGACCCGCTCGCCCCTGCCGTACTGGCGGGAGGCCATCGCGCGGGACGCGAACGACGTGCGCAGCAACATCGCCCTTGCCGACCACCACTACCGTTCGGGTGAGTACGACCTCGCGCTCGCCCGTCTCGACGCCGCGTTCGCGCGGCTCACCGCGCGCAACCTCAACCCGTCAGACGGAGAGGCGTCGTACCTGCGCGGGCTCGTTCTCGCTCGTCTCGGTCGGGCGGCCGAGTCGTACGACGCATTCGCGAAGGCGGCATGGGATGGCAAGTGGGAGCACGCGGCGCTCGTCGAGCTCGCGCGGGCCGACGCCGCGGCCGGCCGCAGCGCCCAGGCGCTCGAGCGCATCCGCAGGGCCCATGCCGTGGGTGCGGACGACTCGCGGGCGCTCGGTATCGAGGCCGCGATGCTCCGGGCGCTCGGCAGGCACGACGAGGCGACTGCGGTGATCGAGGCGACCCTCGCGCGCGATCCCCTCGACCAGATGGCCCTCGTGCTGGGCGGCCACCCGGCGACGCGCGACCCCCGCACGCTGCTCGATGTGGGGCTCGAGTTCGCGGCCCTCGGCGACGTGCGCCGCGCCACCGAGCTCTTCGAGCGCGCGGCTACTGGTGAGTTCCGGCCGCTTGCGCTCTACCACCTCGCCGCGCTCCTCGAGCGCCACGGAGATCCGGTGGGCGCCACCCGCTCCCGCAAGCAGGCGACCGGAGCGCCAGCCGACCGCTGCTTCCCGCACGGGCTCGACGACCACGACGCACTCGTCAGCGCCGTCGCCGCCGACCGTCTCGATGGCCGCGCCCGCGCCCTGCTCGCGATGCTCCTGTACGACCGCGGTCGTGCAGTCGAGGCACTGGAGCTGTGGCGAACCGCACTCACGAGCGGGCTCCTCGACCCGGTGGCGCTGCGCAACGCGGCGATCGCCACGTACAACACTGCCGGGGATGCCCGCGAGGCGGCCGCGCTCTACGCGCGGGCCCTCGTGCTCGCCCCGCGCGACGCGCGCCTCTGGTACGAGTCAGACCAGCTGCTCGCGCGCACGGGTGCGTCCGCTGCTGAGCGCCTCGGCCGCCTCGAGCCGGGTATCGCACTCGAACGCGACGATCTCGCCGTCGAGTACTGCGACCTGCTCGTCGCGGTGGGTCGGGCGCGCGATGCCCTCGGGGTACTCCAGTCGCGCTCCTTCGCCCCGTGGGAGGGCGGGGAGGGCCGCACCCTCTCGGCCTGGGAGAACGCCTGCCTCGCGCTTGCTCGAGCGGAGCACGAGCCGGTGGCCGCTCTCGCGTGGGCGGACCGTGCCCTCGTTCCGCCCCGCACTCTCGGCGAGGCCCGCCACCCCTTGGCGCCCACGGGCCACATCGAGGCGGTGCGTGCCGTGGCCCTCAGGGCCCTCGGCAGAGCCGACGAGGTGGTGCAGGCGGCGTATCCCGTCGCGCCGGAGCAGGGTGCCGCTCCCGACTACTTCGCCACGTCGCTGCCCGAGCTGCTGCTCTTCGACCCGCCCCGGCAGTGAGCGTCTGACACAGCCCGGCTCACACGACGGCGTAGAGCCCCTCGAGGCAGGCGTCGATCGACTCGAAGTTGCCCATGGTGCGCGCGTGCTCGTTCTTGAGCCGGAAACCCCCGGCGGTGCGCAGGATCGTGCCTGCGACGATGTCAGTGATCTGGTGCCTGATCGTCCAACGACCATGCCCGTCCTCGATGAGGTAGAAGTGCTCCGTGTAGGTCACGAGGGGTAATCGTGCACCATAGCGGTGACATCCGCGTGAACACTCGCGGTGTGTAATGGAACTATGACCACGAAGCCCGCCGCAGCGTCCGGAACCTTCTCGATCGGCGGGGACCTGCCCGTGCACCGGCTCGGGTACGGCGTGATGCAGTTGCCCGGCCCGGGAGTGTGGGGGCCGTCGCGCGACCCCGAGGGCGCGATCCGCGTGCTGCGGCGCACGGTCGAACTGGGCATCACGCTCATCGACACCGCCGACTCGTACGGGCCGTTCGTCGCCGACCACCTCATCCGTGAGGCGCTGCATCCGTACGCCGACGACCTGGTGATCGCGACCAAGGTCGGGTTCACGCGCCAGGGCCCCGGCAAGTGGACGCCCGTCGGTCGCCCCGAGTACCTGCGCCAGCAGGTGGAGCTGAACCTGCGCCACCTCGGCCTCGAGCGCATCGACCTGCTGCAGTTGCACCGCATCGACCCCGCGGTGCCCCTTGAAGACCAGCTGGGAGAGCTCGGAGCACTGCAGGCCGAGGGGAAGATCCACCACCTCGGCCTCTCGGAGGTGTCGGTGGCCGAACTGGAGGCGGCGCGGACCATCGTCGACATCGTCTCGGTGCAGAACCGGTACAACCTCGCCGACCGGGCGTCGGAGGACGTGCTCGACTACGCGGAGGCGAACGGCATCGCGTTCATCCCCTGGTTCCCGCTGGCGACCGGGAAGCTCGCGAAGCAGGGCGGGCCGCTCGATGACGCCGCGAAGCGGCACGACGCGACACCGTCGCAACTCGCGCTCGCGTGGCTGCTGCGGCGCTCGCCGGTCATGCTGCCCATTCCGGGCACCTCGAGCGTCGAGCACCTCGACGACAACACCGCCGCCGCGCTCATCGAGCTCAGCGACGACGAGTTCGCCGCCCTCACCTAGGAACGAGGAAGGCCCGGCCGCAGAGCGACCGGGCCTTCCTCGTTCGCCTGCTAGAAGAGGGGCAGCTGCGGCACCGCGGCGGCAATAACGATAGCGACCACGAAGATCGCCACGGCCACGGCGCCCATGATGAGCTTCACGCGGTAGGCCGTGACAACGGCGGCAATACCGAGGAGGAACAGGGAGACCGCCATGATGACCGTGGCGAGCGTGTCCCGGTCGCCATAGGTGTTGGCGAGGTCGCCCTCCTTGATGGTCTTGTCGGCCTTGTCCTTGGTGTCGGCATACTCGGTGAACAGCGAGGCCTGGTAGTCCTCGTCGTCACTCGGGTCGACGTAGAAGTCGGGGTTCGCCTCGTTCTCGGCGTCCGCGCGCTCGATGGCAGCACCGAAGTCGTCGGAGACCGACTGGAAGTAGATCGTGTCGTACTTGATCTGCGCAGCCTCGGAGATCGCGGGGTCGGGGTTCGCGATGTCGAGGCGCAGTTCGGTGAGCGTCTGCCAGAGCTGCGAGTTCTGCACGAAGGTCTGGTTGTTCTCGAGGTACAGCGACTCCGCCTCGGTGGAGAGGTTCGTGCCCACCGTGTAGGCCTGCGCCTGCTGGCCGCCGTAGAGCGAGCTCTGGAATGAGGCGTACGCTGTCGCGATCGACACGATGCCCAAGAGGATCGCGATGATGACTTCGGTGTGCTTGCGCAGGAAGGAAAGGCCCTGGGGGCGCTCGGTGGTCGCGTCGGATGACACTGGTGCTCCGGTCTGTGGGGTCGGGTTGAGAGCGCCAGTCTAGGGCGAAAGAACACCGCGAAATGTACGGCTACTCGCGGAAACTCGCCATGGCTTCCTCGACCGTCGCGAACAACCCGAGGTTCTTCGCCAGACGCGTCGTAGCTGAGAAACCTTCGCCCCACTGGGCCTCGATCATCCCGGCGAACTCGCCGTTGATCTTGCCCACCCAGAGCCCTGCCTGCACTGCCGTCCACTGGATCGCGGTGCGCGCGGGTGAGGTCATGGTCATGGTCGTGCTCCTTCACTTTCGTCATTGAAAGCTGCGGGACATCCGGTGCTGGTGCGGGTGGTGCGTGCTGTACCGATGAGTAAACGCCTCGCGCGCCCGGTTGTCGAGTGAGTACGGCGAACTCGAAGGAATGTCGGTGGCGGGCGGTAGATTCGAAGAAATCGGGCGACACGCCGAACCACTACATCTAGGGGAATGACAACGGTGTCATTCCGGTTATATAGTGAAACACCCCCGCACGACGCGGGGTACATAACTTTTGGGGAGGTCCGACATGGAGAACGAAGACAACGTCGGCGGCTACGCGGTTCCGGTTGATCCCATGGATCTCCTGCAGTGCGACAGCTGCCAGTAACGACGTAAATACGTAAGGGAAGCCCCCGCGACCGAGATGGTCGCGGGGGCTTTCTCGTTAAGCTAATCGGGTGCCAGTGAACCCAGATCTCCAGGGCCGGGTGTTCCCCGCTACCGCTCCCTACCTCGTCGGCCGGGAGAAGGTGCGCGAATTCGCCCGCGCCGTGTTCGCGACGAGCCCGCTCAACTTCGACCCGGAGGCGGCGCGGGACGCCGGCTACGACGACGTCGTCGCGCCGCCCACGTTCCCCGTGGTCGTGCAGGAGGCGACCCTCGCGCAGCTGCTCGCCGAACCGGACGGCGGCATCGACTTCTCCCTCGTGGTGCACGGTGAGCAGTCGTTCTCCTACTCCCGGCCCATCGTCGCCGGTGACGAGCTCGTGGCGACCCTGGAGGTGACGAGCATCAAGTCCCTCGGTGGCAACTCGATGGTGACCGCGGAGTCCACGATCGTCGACGCGCACGGTGCCCACGTCGTCACTGCCACGTCCACCCTCGTCGTCAGGGGCGACTCATGAACGTCGGAGACATCGTCGCCGAGCGGACCTTCCACCTGACCCGCGACTCGCTCGTGCGCTACGCGGGCGCGTCCGGCGACTTCAATCCGATCCACTACCGCGACGACGTCGCGCAGTCGGTCGGCCTCCCGGGCGTGCTCGCCCACGGCATGCTCACGATGGGTCTTGCCGTGCAGCCGGTCGTCGACTGGCTCGACAACCGCGGCGTCGTGCTCGGCTACGGCGTGCGCTTCACGCGCCCCGTCGTCGTGGATCCCGTCGATGGCGCGACGGTCACCGTCGTCGCCAAGGTGGGCGCGCTCGACGAGAGCGAGACGCGCATCGACCTGACCGTGACGTACGCGGATGCCACGGTGCTCGGCAAGGCGCAGGTACGGGTAAGCCTGACGTGACGACGCTCGCGGAGCTCACCACGATGCGCGTGGGCGGTCCCGCCGATGCGGTCGTGACGGCGACGACGCGCGACGAGCTCACGGATGCCGCACTCGCGGCCTGGGAGACCGGCGACGAGTGGCTCGTGCTGGGCGGCGGCAGCAACGTGGTCGTCGGCGATGCGGGATTCGGGGGCACGGTCATCCGTGCCGCATCTCGCGGGATCGAGCGGCTCGACGGCGATGGCGTGCTGCTGCGCGTGGAGGCCGGCGAGCCTTGGGACGAGCTTGTCGCGCACACCGTCGCGCAGGGCTGGTCGGGCATCGAGGCGCTCAGCGGAATCCCGGGCTCCACGGGGGCGGCGCCCATCCAGAACATCGGCGCGTACGGGCAGGAGCTCTCCGACGTGCTCGTGGCGATCGACTTCCTCGACTACGTGACGGGGCAGAGCGAGCGACTGCCCGCCGCCGACCTCGGTCTCGGCTACCGCATGTCCGACATGAAGGCCGGCCGGCAGGGGGTTGTGCTGGGCCTCGAGCTGCGGCTCGAGGAATCGGCGAGCGGCGTCATCCGCTACTCGCAACTCGCCTCCGCGATCGGCGTCGAGTCGGCGCCGATCGCCGAGATCCGCGAGGGGGTGCTCGCGCTGCGCCGAGCCAAGGGCATGGTGCTCGACACCGCCGACCCCGACTCGGTGAGCTGCGGCTCGTTCTTCACCAACCCCATCGTGGGAGAGAACTTCGCGCGCGGGCTGCCACCCGAGACGCCGCAGTGGCTCGTCGACGACACGGCGGTCAAGCTCAGCGCCGCCTGGCTCATCGAGCACGCGGGAATCACGAAGGGCTTCCGGCTGCCCGGGTCGAACGTGGCGATCTCGTCGAAGCACACCCTCGCGATCACGAACCGCGGCGGCGGCACCGCAGAGGAGGTCGGGGAGCTCGCCCGCTACATCCAGGCGATGGTGCTTTCGCGGTTCGGCGTCGCACTGCAGCCGGAACCGGTGGGCATCGGCGTGGAGCTCTAGCGCTTCGAGAGCCTCAGCGACCGAGCAGCCCCAGCTCCATCGCGCGCGTTACCGCGCGGGTGCGGTCGTTCACGCCGAGCTTCTCGAAGACGTGCAGGAGGTGGGTCTTGACCGTCGCCTCGCTCACGAACAGGGCGGCGGCGATCGACGGGTTGCTGGAGCCCTGCGCCACGAGCGCGAGCACCTCGGTCTCGCGCGGGCTGAGGGTCACCGCCGGCCGGGCCACGCGCTGCACCAACATCGCGGCGATCGAGGGCGCGAGCGCGACCTCGCCCCGGGCCACGGAGCGCACCCCCGCGAGGATCTCCTCCTGCGGCGCCGCCTTGAGCAGGTAGCCGCTCGCCCCTGCCTCGATGGCCGTGAGGATGCTCGCATCCGACTCGTACGTCGTGAGGATCACGACGCGCACGTTCGGGGTGGCGGCGAGGATGCGGGCTGTCGCCTCGTCGCCGTCGAGGCCGGGCATCCGGAGGTCCATGAGCACGACGTCGGGCGCGTGCTCGGCCGCGAGCCGCACCGCCTCGAGACCGTCGGAGGCCTCGGCGACGACCGTCATGTCGTCCGCCGCGGAGAGCAGCGCGACGATCCCGCCGCGCACGATGGGGTGGTCGTCGGCCACGACGACGCGGATCACGCGAGCACCCCGATCGGCAGGGTCGCGGTGAGCAGGGTACCGGCGGGGGAGCTCGTGACCTCGAGGGTGCCGCCGACGAGTGCGAGGCGGTCGCGCAGCCCGGTGAGGCCGAAGCCGTCCGCCGCGCTGTGCGGGTCGAAGCCCGTGCCGTCGTCCGCGATGCGCAGGCCGACCGAGCCGTCGCCCGTCCAGGCGTCGAGGCGCACGGCCGAGGCGTTCGCGTGCTTGCGCACGTTCGAGAGCGCCTCCTGAGCGCAGCGCAGCAGCACGACCTCGGTGTCACGGTCGAGGGCCGGCAGCTCGGCGTGCACGGTGACGGTCACCGCCGTCTCGCGCTCGAAGCGGTCGCCGAGCCGGGTGAGCGCGTCGGCGATGCCGCCCGCGGTGAGGGCGACGGGCGCGCTGGATGCCACGAGCGCGCGCGTCTCGGCCAACGCCGTCCGGGCGCTCTCCTCCAGCAGCGCCAGAGTCTCGGTAGCGCCGCCACCGGTGGCCAGCTCGCGCTGGGCGCGCTGGGAGAGCATCACGATGCCGGTCAGGTCCTGCGCGATCGTGTCGTGGATCTCCCGCGCGAGGCGCTCCCGCTCGCTCGTCATCCCCGCCTGGCGGTCGAGGGCGCTCAGCTTCTCCTGTGCCGACCGCAGCTCGTCGAGCAGCCGCTTCCGCTCGTGGCTCTGGTCGGCGATGCTCGAGATCCACAGCCCGAGGCCGATGCTGAGCGCGAGCGAGACCCCCTCGATCGCGAGCGCCTGGGCGAGCGAGCCGGTGCTCCAGTAGGTACCGATCCCCACGGCGACCGCGACCGCGATGCTCGACAGCACGCCGTTGCGGCGGCCCTCCGTGAGCGTCCACAGCAGCGGATACGCCACGCACTGCACGGTCGCGAAGCTCGGGTCGAACGCGGTGCCGACGCCGCTGGCGACGATGAGCAGCACGACGAAGGCGTAGCGCGCCGCTCGGCTGCGCCCGGCGAACTGGCCGATCGCGAACCAGCCGACGAGGATCGCGGCGACCGACGCGAGAGCGCCCGTGGGGAAGAACTCGCCACGGGCGTTCGCGAAGGCGAGCGCGCCGAGCAGCACCGCGATCCCGACGACCGCGACGTGCCACCAGCGCTGCTCGGTCATCTAGCTATCCTTGCGGATCCAGCGGAAGGTCACGCGGGTGACGATCAGCCCGACGACGAGCCAGATCGCCGTGACGATCGCGACGCCGGCGAGATTCCACTCCCCGCCCGGCTCGACCGCCTCGAAATCGGAGGGCAGGAAGACCGACCGCATGCCCTGCGCCATCCACTTGAGCGGGAACACGCTCGCGATGTTCTGCAGCCACGTGGGCAGCTGCGAGAAGCCGAGGTAGACGCCCGAGATGAACTGCAGCACGAGCACGATGGGGATAATGACCGCGGTCGCGCTCTTGCCGCTGCGCGGCAGGCCGCTCAGCGCGATGCCGAGGATCGCGGCGGTCGTGACGCCCAGCACGAACACCCACGCGAACGTGAGCCACGCCCCCGGCTCCGTCGGCAGGTCGACCTGGAACACGAACCGCGCGATGAGCAGCAGCAGCGCCGCCTGCAGAATGCCGGTGACGAACACCTGCCCGATCTTGCCGATGAAGTAGCTCAAGACCGGCAGCGGAGTGCCCGCGAAGCGCTTGAGCGTGCCGTCGCCCTTCTCGCCAGCGATGTCGATCGCCATGTTCTGCAGACCGCTCAGCAGCAGGCCCGCCGCGAGCATCCCGGGCAGGTAGTACGCGGCCGCGCTGATCTCGGCGCCGGGAGGGCCGAAGCTCTGCTCGCTGAACGCGACCGAGAAGATCGTGAGCATGACTACGGGGAACAGGAAGGTGAAGAACACCGAGTCGCCCTGGCGGAAGTAGGTCTTCACCTCGTAGCCGATGCGGCTGTAGCCGAGTCTGAGAGTTGTCATGATGCGTCCTCGCTGGGTGTGCCCGTCGAAACCAAGGTCAGGTAGATGTCTTCAAGAGAGGGCCGGATGACCTGCAGGTCGTCCGGCTCGCCGAGTCGTGCGACGACCGCGCCGGGGGTGGTGGTGCGCTCCTCCCGGGGCACGCCGTTCTCGCGCCACCGGACGACGGGAACCCGCGCATCCGGCCCGCCCAGCTCGTCGATGTCGCCGATGTCGATGAGGCGCCCGCCCGCGATCACGCCCGCGCGGTCGCCCAGGTGGGCGGCCTCGTCGAGGTAGTGGGTGGTGAGGAGGATCGTCGTGCCCTCGTGCTTGAGCCGCGCGATAAGTTCCCAGAACTGGCGGCGCGCCTCGGGGTCGAAGCCTGTCGTGGGCTCGTCGAGGAAGAGCAGCTCAGGCTTGCCGATGATGCCGAGGGCGACATCCACCCGCCGCCGCTGGCCGCCCGAGAGTTTGCGGATGAGGGTCTTCTGCTTGTCCTCGAGGCCGACCGCGGCGATCACCTCGTCGACGCTGCGCGGGTTCGGGTAGTACCCGGCGAAGTGGGTGAGCTGCTCGCGCACCGTCACGTTGCCGCTCTCGCCGCTGGACTGCAGCACGATGCCGAGCTTGGCCTTCCAGTCGAGCCCGCCCTTGCCGGGGTCGACGCCGAGCACGGTCGCCTCGCCACCGGTGCGGTCGCGGTAGCCCTCCAGGATCTCGATGGTCGTGGACTTGCCGGCGCCGTTCGGGCCGAGCAGGGCGAAGGTCTCGCCGCGCTCGATGTCGAAGCTCACGCCGTCGAGGGCGGTGACCCCGCCGTAGGTCTTGCGCAGGTCGCGAACGCTCACGACCGGGGCTGAAGTTGTCATGGGTCCATGGTGGCCGCGGTGGGGGCCGCGCGACAGCGGTGCACCGGATGAGACTGGCATCAACCGATCGGTTGATGCGTCAGGCTCAGTGCGGCAGGACGAGCGAGATGGCGAGCACGATCATGACGACGGCGATGACTCCGTCGAGGATGCGCCAGGCGAGCGGCTTCGCGAACACCGGCGCGAGCAGGCGCGCACCCAGGCCGAGCGCCGTGAACCACAGCACGCTCGCGATCATGGCACCGATGCCGAACGCCCAGCGCAGTTCGCCGTGCGTGCTCGCGACGGAGCCGAGCAGCACCACGGTGTCGAGGTAGACGTGCGGGTTGAGCCAGGTCAGGGCGAGCACGGTTCCTGCGACCGCGACGAGCGACATCCCCTTCTCCTCGCCGGATGCCGCGGCCAGCGCCTGGGGCCGCAGTGCCCGCCGCGCGGCCAGCAGGCCGTAGACCAGGAGGAAGACGAATCCGGCCCACCGCACCACCTCGACGAGCCACGGAACCTGCCCGAACACCCAGCCCGCGCCGCCGACCCCGAGCGCGATGAGCACGGCATCCGACGCGGCGCAGATCACGATGACGACGACGATGTGCTCGCGGCGCAGCCCCTGCCGCAGCACGAACGCGTTCTGCGCACCGATGGCGACGATGAGCGAGAGGCCGAGGCCGAGGCCGGAGAGGGCAGCGAGGATCACCCTGCGAATCTAGGCGCGCCGGGCACTTCATGCCAGCTAACAATCCTCACGCAGCGTTAGTCTGGCTAATGTGAAGCCGCAGCGCGACCAGCTCGAGACGCTCGCGGCGGTCGTCGACTCCGGCACGTTCGACGCCGCGGCCCGGCTGCTCGGCGTCACGCCCTCCGCCGTGAGCCAGCGCATCAAGGCGTTCGAGCAGGAGCTCGGCCGGGTGCTCGTCGTGCGCGAGAAGCCCATCCGCGCGACGGAGTCGGGGCAGCCGCTGCTGCGGCTCGCGCGGCAGCTCGCCCTCCTCGAGCACGACGCGGGTGCACAGCTCGGGCTCGAGGGCGGGGCATCCGTGGCGATCCCCATCGCCGTCAACGCCGACTCGATGGCGACGTGGCTGCTGCCCGCGCTCGCGCGGGTCGCCGCCGAGCGCGGCATCACCGTCGACCTGCACCGCGACGACCAGGAGCACACGGCGACACTGCTCGCCTCGGGGGCGGTGATGGCGGCCGTGACGTCGCAGGCCGCTCCCGTGCCCGGCTGCACGTCGACCCCGCTCGGCAGCATGACGTACCGGCCCGTGGCGACGCCGGAGTTCGCGGCCAGGTGGTTCCCGAACGGCGCGGACGCGGCATCCCTCGTCCTCGCCCCCGTCGTCGACTTCGACCGCAAAGACGACCTGCAGGGCCGCTACCTGCGCTCGGCCGCCGGCGAGGCGTCGCCGCCGCGCCACTACGTGCCGGCGTCGGCCGACTTCGCGCAGGCCGTGCTCCTCGGGCTGGGCTGGGGCATGCTGCCGGATGCCCAGGCCGACGCCGCGCGCGCCGCCGGCGCCCTCGTCGACCTCGACCGCCGTGCCTCGATCACGGTCGAGCTGCACTGGCAGCAGTGGAACCTGCGCTCCGACCTGCTCGACGCCGTCGCGGCGTCCGTACTCGCGGAGGCGCGGGCAAGGCTGGTTGAGTAGGCCGCCCGCGGCCGTATCGAAACCTCGTCTAGCTGAAGAGCTTCTGCAGTCGCTGGATGCCCTCCAGCAGCGGCCCGTCGCCCAGGGCGTACGACAGGCGCAGGTAGCCGCTCGGGCCGAACGCCTCTCCGGGTACGACGGCCACTTCGGCCTGCTCGAGGATGAGATCGGCGAGCTCGAGCGTCGTCGTGGGGGTGACGCCGCCCCATTCGCGACCGAGGAGGCCCGTGACATCCGGGTAGACGTAGAAGGCGCCCTCGGGGTTCGGGCACACCACGCCGTCGATCTTGTTGAGCTCGGCGACGATGATGTTGCGGCGGCGCTCGAACGACTGGCGCATGACCTCGACCTGGTCCTGCGGGCCGGTGAGCGCCTCGATCGCCGCGCGCTGCGAGATGTTTGACACGTTGCTCGAGAGGTGCGACTGCAGGTTGCTCGCGGCCTTGATGGCGTCGGCGGGGCCGACCATCCAGCCCAGGCGCCAGCCCGTCATGGCGTAGCTCTTGGCGACGCCGTTGACGAGGATCGTCTGCTCGGCGAGCCCGGGCACCGCCTCGACGATCGACATCGCCGCCTTCGGAGGCGTCGCCTGCCCTGAGGCACTCGAAGGGTAGACGAGGTTCTGGTAGATCTCGTCGGCGATGACCCAGATACCGTGCTCGAGGGCCCACTCGCCGATGGCCTTCGTCTGCTCGGGCGAGTACACCGAGCCGGTGGGGTTCGACGGCGACACGAAGAGCAGCACCTTGGTCTTGTCGGTGCGCGCGGCCTCGAGCTGCTCGACGGTCACGAGGTAGTTCTGGTCGGCACCCGCGAACACGTCGACGGGCACGCCGCCGGCGAGCTTCACGGCCTCCGGGTAGGTGGTCCAGTACGGGGTGGGCAGCAGCACCTCGTCACCCTCGTCGACGATGGTGGCGAACGACTGGTAGACGGCCTGCTTGCCGCCGTTGGTCACGATGACCTGCGCGGGGGAGACCGCCCAGCCGCTGTCCCGGGCGGTCTTGGCGGCGATCGCCTCCCGCAGCTCCGGCAAGCCGGCTGCGGGGGTGTAGCGGTAGTTCTTGGGGTCGAGGACCGCGCGGGAGGCGGCATCCACGATGTTCTGGGGCGTCGGGAAGTCGGGCTCTCCCGCCGCGTAGCTGATGACCGGGCGGCCCTCGGCCTGGAGTGCCTTGGCCTTGGCATCGACCTTGAGGGTGGCGGATTCGGCGATGGCGGCGATACGGGCGGAGATGCGCTTGTGGGTCACGGGTCAATCTTAACGAGAATGGCCTGGGTCGGCTCCTCCCCCGAGGAACCGACCCAGGCCGGGGAAAGTGGCCGGAACCGGGTCCTGGGGGACCGACCGGCTCCGGCCACTGCTACTACCGACTAGTCCGAGGTGAGGGACTTAGGGTGATTGCGTCGGTAGCCTTCTCGCGCCAGGTAGGCACCCGCTGCCAACAGGGCGAGAATGATGGCGATGAGCGTTGCGATGCCGACGCCCGTGTACGCGAGCCGGTCAGCCGCAGGGTTGCTGCAGTTGCCGATGCACGGGTCGGGGTCGGGGGTGCAGTTGCTGCCCACGCACGGCGTGCAGTTGCCCGTCGTCGTGCAGTCCGGCGGGATGACCACCGTGGCGTTCGGCCCGACCGACGACTGCGCGAGGTTCACCTGGGCGACTCGCCCCGCGCTCAGCGTGGGCAGGACCGTCAGGCGCAGGGCCGTCTCGGTGAACATGTTGCCGCCGTCCATCGGCGTCAGCTCCTGCACGTTCGCCTTGAGCGACACCAGGTCGGTCAGCACCGTCGAGACGCTGTCGTCGTTGCCCAGCAGTCCGGTGACCGCGGGGTTGACGAGACCGGTGTTGAGGCTGTCGGTGAGCTTCTGGACGCTGCCGTCGTCACCGAACAGGCTGTCTTCGAGGCCGGCGCCGAGCGAGTCGACCACCAGATTCGCGTCGAGGTTGACCGGCACCGTGCCGTCGAGCAGCGAGATGGCGACAGTGGCCTTGGCCGCAGTGCCGTCGATGAGGTCATCGACGGTGCCGACGATGTCGACGTTCACCGTGCTGTGCAGGTCGGGCACCAGGTTCTGCACCACCTCGCACAGGGTCGGCTTGGCGAGGGTGTGGTTCGGCAGCGTGCGTCCGAACAGTCCCTTCAGTCCGCCGCCCAGGCCACCGCTGCCGGTCAGCGCGTCGGTCACCGACGAGAGATCGGTCAGGCCGTCGAGCTGGCTGAGGTCGGAGACGCCGAGCGCCTGAGTCAGCTGCGTGAGCTGGGTCGTGCTCAGCACGCCCGTGAGGTCGCTCAGCTGGTTGACACCCGGCAGGTCGAGCAGGTCGCCGACACCCCCGAGGTCGCCGCCGAGCACATCACCGAGGATGTCGCCCACGACCGGCAGGTCGACCACGTGGCAGACCGTGCTGCTTCCGCCGTCCTGGGGCGAGAGCAGGTCGAGTGCCGCGTGCACGGTCACCGTCGAGTCGTGGAGCTCGTCGCGCACCTTGTCGACGATGTTGTCGGCGAGGGTCGAGACCGTGTCGGTGATGCCCTTGAGCACCTGGTTGATCACCGTGTCGGAGAGGATCTCCGTGTTCGGCGCGAGGGAGTTGATGTCTCCCCCCAGCAGGGTCTCGAGGTCCACGCGCACGGCGCCCGTCTGGAGGTCGAACGACACCGCGCCGTTGCCGTAGCGGCTCGTGAGCAGCTTGTCGACGACGCTCTGGAGATCGGTGTCGATGTCGACGGTCACGACCGCGGACGAGCCGATGGCGCCGAGGACCGGGTCGAGGACCTTGTCCACGGCGTTGCCGAGCTCGCCGTCATCGCTTCCGATGGCGATGAGGTCGCTGTCGACGCCGGCGAGCGCGGAAGCGACCTTGCTCGACAGGTTGGCGACGGCGGGGCTCGTGAAGGTGAGCGTCGCGTCAGCGATCGTGTACGCGCCGGATGCCGACGTGAGCTCCGCCGCGGCCTGCGACGAGATGCCGTCGAGGTTGAGCTTGAGGTCGGTCAGCACCGAGGCGAACGAGGAGTTGAGGAGTGCATCCAGGTCGACATCGAGGTCGCCCGCGGCACCGACCGTGGTGTTGCCCACACCGACACCGCCGTCGTCGCCCACCGCACCGGTGGCCGCCATCGACGTGCCGTTCTTGTTGGCCTCCGCGTACTGGCCCACGACTCCGGAGTCGAGCACGTCACCCAGGTTGAGTTGCACTCCGCCGGGGACACTCACTGGGATCGAGCCGAGCAGCTCGACCTCGAGCGGGTCATCCTGCCACTGCTTGTCCTGGTTGCCGTTGTTAGCGGCTTCCGCGGCCTGCAGTGCGACGAGGTCGTCGAGGTTGATGCCGAGCACGTCGCCCGACAGGAACTTCGCCTGAGCCCAGGCGGCGTTGGGGTTGGCGGCGTTGGCGGCCGGGGCCGCAGCCACCGAGAAGCCAACGGCCAGGGCGATGGTGCCGATTCCGGCGCCGACGCGAGTGACAACAGAGTGGGAGTTCCCGACTGGATTTCCAGTGCGCGGGATGTGTTTGGTGAACACGACTGGTACCTTCCTGATCCTTATGAGGGACTAGGAAGCTGTGGTGCGATCTACATCGATCTCAACTCGGGAGCTTGAGGTTGACGAATACTGCCTGATCTCAGCTTCGTAATGCCCATGCTTGCAATGCGGTTGTTGTGCACCGGGAAATGGTTGGTTCCCCAGTAGTAGGGGTGGTTGGCCTCCGCTTACTTGAAGAGACTGGGGAGGGGCGGGGCTATGACGCGGATGTGCGAAGAATCTTCGGGGAAGGGCGGCGGAGGGCATCCGGCGGCGACTTCTTGGGTTGGCCACGAATGACGTACACTGGTGGAGGTAGTTGAAATCTGCCAAGCTTTTGCGCGCCTGCCGAGTGTTTTGCGGGCCGCGCAAGCGCAAAGGGCGGTGGCTCAATTGGTAGAGCAGCGGTCTCCAAAACCGCAGGTTGCAGGTTCAAGTCCTGTCCGCCCTGCTGGACCATCCTGTGTTTTCACACAGGCATGGGACGCGAACAGAAGGTAGTAGAAGAGTGGCGAGAAAAGTCATCGACGAACCCAGCGAGGACGTCGTAGCGAATGCCAAGAAAGACCGCGCACAGCGACGCGGTCCTTTTGCGCGCATCGCGCTCTTCCTGCGCCAGGTCGTGGGTGAGCTCCGCAAGGTGGTCACGCCGACGCGCCGCGAGCTGCTGAGCTACACCGGCGTCGTGCTGGTCTTCGTGGTGATCATGATGCTGCTCGTCTCCGGACTCGATTTCGGATTCAGCGCGCTCGTGAACTTCCTGTTCGGCGACCCGACTGTCACGGGCTAAGCGCCCCCTTTACTCCGGTGGCGAGAGCCGCCAACAGCGATGAAAAGAGATTCCTGTGTCTGAGAACCCCCGCGACGATTTCGAGATCGCGACGGCCGCCGAGCAGTCCGCCGAGGACGACGAGGCGCAGACGGGTAACACGCTCGCCGCCGCCGACCGCTCGGAGGATGCCGCCGAGCACGAGGCGATGCACGTCGTCGAGGACGACGATGACGACGACCTCGAGCCCGACCTCGCCGGTCTCCTCGAGGCGCTCGACGCCGCCATCGACCCCGAGGCCGACGCGATCGTCGACGACGCGCTCGAGATCGACTCGCTCGACGAGGCCGACGCCTCCGTCGCCGCCACCGACGACGAGGCAGACATCGAGGCCGAGGAAGAGGCCAATCAGGAGCCCGAGGTCACGCCCTACGAGGGTCCGGACCCCGGCGACGAGCTCGACGCCCTCGAGGCCGACCCGTACGAGGCGTTCCGCACCGAGCTGCGCGCCAAGCCGGGCAAGTGGTACGTCATCCACTCCTATGCCGGCTTCGAGAAGCGCGTGAAGCAGAACATCGAGAACCGCAAGGTGTCGATGGCGATGGAGGACTACGTCTTCCAGGTCGAGGTCCCCATGGAGGACGTCGTCGAGATCAAGAACGGCCAGCGCAAGCTCGTCAACCGCGTGCGCATCCCGGGCTACGTGCTCGTGCGCATGGACCTCAACGAGGACAGCTGGTCGGTAGTGCGCCACACGCCCGGTGTCACCGGCTTCGTGGGCAACTCGCACAACCCGCGCCCGCTGCGCTTCGACGAGGCATTCAACATGCTCAAGAGCCTCGTGCAGATCGTCGAGGCCCCCGCGGCCAAGGGCTCGTCCACCAAGGGCAAGAGCGCCGCGCGCGTCATCCCCGCCGAGATCGACTTCGAGGTCGGCGAGACCATCACGATCAAGGAGGGCTCGTTCGCGGGCCTGCCCGGTTCGATCAGCGAGATCAAGGCCGAGAGCGGCAAGCTCATCGTGCTCGTCTCGCTCTTCGAGCGCGAGACCCCGGTCGAGCTGTCGTTCGACCAGGTCACCAAGCTGTAGCTGGTTGAGTAGGCCGCCCGCGGCCGTATCGAAACTCCGCAGAGGGCCCGTCTTCGGACGTGCCCTTGCGGTTGCGCCTCAAACCTCGCCGAGCGGGGAGTTATTGCGCGAGCATCTCCCGCGACGGTCACAACTCCCCTCTCGCTGCGATTCGCGGCATCTGCGACGAGGGGATTCCCGTGCTCGGCCTCACCGGCTAAGATAGACAAGTTGTGCTGGCGATCTCGTGCGCCCGCAACTATCCACCGCACCCGACTTGGGTGACGGGAGCGTCGCCTCCGGGCGACACGAAACAAAGGAAAACTATGGCACCGAAGAAGAAGGTTACGGGTCTGATCAAGCTTCAGATCCAGGCCGGCGCCGCCAACCCCGCACCGCCCATCGGGCCTGCGCTGGGTCAGCACGGCGTGAACATCATGGAGTTCTGCAAGGCGTACAACGCCGCGACCGAGTCGCAGCGCGGCAACGTCATCCCCGTCGAGATCACGGTCTACGAAGACCGCTCGTTCACGTTCATCCTCAAGACCCCGCCGGCCGCCGAGCTCATCAAGAAGGCTGCTGGCGTCGGCAAGGGCTCGCCCACCCCGCACACCGTCAAGGTGGCCAAGCTCACCAAGGAGCAGGTGCGCTCGATCGCCGAGCAGAAGATGGTCGACCTCAACGCGAACGACGTCGAGGGTGCAATGAAGATCATCGCGGGCACCGCCCGTTCGATGGGGATCACGGTGGAGGCGTAATCATGGCTACGAAGTCAAAGGCATACCGCGCCGCCGCGGAGAAGATCGAAGAGGGCAAGTTCTACACCCCCTCTGAGGCCGTTGCAGTCGCGAAGGAGACCGGGTCGAAGAAGTTCGATTCCACCGTCGAGGTCGCGCTCAAGCTCGGTGTCGACCCCCGCAAGGCAGACCAGATGGTTCGTGGAACCGTCATCCTGCCCCACGGCACGGGCAAGACCGCCCGCGTCATCGTGTTCGCGACGGGCCCCGCGGCCGAGGCGGCTCTCGCCGCCGGCGCCGACGAGGTCGGTGGCGCCGAGCTCATCGAGAAGGTGGCCGGCGGTTACACCGCGTTCGACGCCGCCGTCTCGACGCCCGAGCTCATGGGCCAGGTCGGTCGTCTCGGAAAGGTGCTCGGCCCCCGCGGTCTCATGCCCAACCCGAAGACCGGCACCGTGACCCAGGACACCGGCAAGGCCGTCTCCGACATCAAGGGCGGAAAGATCGAGTTCCGCGTCGACAAGCACGCCAACGTCCACTTCGTGGTCGGCAAGGCGGGCTTCTCGCAGGAGCAGCTCGACGAGAACATCAAGGCGGCGATCGATGAGGTCGTCCGCTCGAAGCCGAGCTCGTCGAAGGGCCGCTACATCACCAAGGGCACGGTCTCCACGACCTTCGGCCCCGGCATCCCGCTCGACGTCAACTCGCTCGTCTGAGCCGCTGTAACACACTGAACGGAAAGGGGTCGACTTCGGTCGGCCCCTTTCCTGCATCCCGGGAGAGGCCATGATCAGACCTGCAACGCCGGATGACGCGGCGCGCCTCGCCGCGGTGGCCGCCGAGACCTTCCCGCTCGCGTGCCCGCCCGACACGCTGCCCGAGTCGATAGCCGCCTTCATCGCCGCGAACCTCTCGGTGGACTCGTTCACCGGCTACCTCGCCGACCCGCAGCGCGCCCTGTTCATCGCCGAGGTCGACCCTTCGTCAGGCTCAGGTACCGAGGCCGCGGGCTACACGATGGTCGTCTTCGGCGAGCCGGCGGATCCGGATGTCGCCGCCGCGGTGACCGTGCGCCCCACCGCCGAGCTGAGCAGGGTCTACGTGCGCGAGGGATTCCACGGTGGGGGACTCGCTGGCCAGCTCGTCGCCGCATCCGTCGAGGCCGCGCGCGGCCGCGGTGCCGCGAGCGTCTGGCTGGGCGTCAACCAGCAGAACGCGCGCGCCAACCGGTTCTACGAGAAGCAGGGCTTCGCCCTTGCGGGCACCAAGCGGTTCCTCGTCGGTGCGCGCTACGAGAACGACTTCGTGAGGGTGCTCCCGCTCGCGTGATGCGCGCGCAGGGTCGGCGGCGTCGTGGCGTGCCCGACCGCCGCGAGTGACTGGGTACCGGCGTCGAGGTAGCCGAACGAGACCATGTGGTTGTCGTACAGGCGGGTGCGCACGTCAGCGTCGGAGTATTTCGTCCACGCCGCGGAGGCGGGGTCGTCGTTCCACGGCGAGTGCACGATCGGCGCGTGACCGGTAACCGCGAGCAGCCCGTCGTCCGTGTCGCCGTCGACCGGGAGGGTGAGCGCGCCGAAGGAGGGGTCGCCCGGATCCGCCCTGTCCACGCGGCCCCAGCGCGCCTGCAGGTCGTGCACCGCCTCGCCGCTGAACACGAACTGGGCCTTGAGATCGGTCGCCGTGCGGATCGAGGGGTCGACCCCCGCCGACCCGAGCATCACGAACGAGCGCACTCCCAGATCGGCCCGCAGCGCCTTTGCCGCGGTCGTCGCACCGTAGGAGTGAGCGACGACGTTGACCTGCGGCTGCGCGCCCTCCCCGCGCGAGGCGTGCAGCGCGATGATGTCGCGCGCGAGCAGCTGCGCGCCCCGGTCGGCGTAGGCATCGCGCGTCGCCTCGATGCCGACCGGCGGGGTGCGGTAGCCGACCCACGCCACGACCGCGTGACCGGATGCCCCGGCCGCGGTCTGGGCGTCGTAGATGTTCTTCGCCGCGCGGGTCCAGAGCTGCATGTCGGTCGTGTAGGTGCCCATGCCCGGCACGGCGAACGTGATGAGGCGAGCCGTGTCGAGGCTGCCGATCGAGATCGCGGCGAGCGGCGGGCTGTCGGTGGTGAGCTCGAGGAGGAACCGGGGCACGCCCCCGGCGCCGAGCGCGCTCTCGATCGCCCGGAGCGCGGCGAGGCGCTCAGCGATCACGCCGCCGAGGGGGTGGTGGGCCGAGAGCTCGTCGAGGGCGGCGATCTGCGAGGCGAGCTCCGACCGGTTGGCGCGATCGCGAGAGGCGTAGTCGACCCCGGCGAGGTTGCCGATGACGTCGGGCATCTGGCCGGGCATCCGTAGCCGGTCCCGCTCGGGGAGGGCCTGCCACCACGCCGCGACCACCGCGGGGTCGCGGCTCAGCGCGTCGGCGGCGAGGCCCTGGTGCACGGCGACGAAGGCCGCGACATCCGTCACCTGCTCGGCCAGGATCGCGTAGTCGGTGATCCGCGTGCTCGCCGGCGCCGGGGCCAGCGCGGTGAGCGAGACGAGCCCGGCGGTCGTGATGAGCACGTGGAGGACGCGACGGACGACGTGCACTGCGCTTCCTCTCGTCGAGCCTGGGAGAGGCGGTGATAACGGGTCTGGATAGCATGCGCCATCCGTCGCCGTTATGCAAACGTTACCTATCACGTAAACACCAAAATCACCAAATATGCCCTCTAGTAGTGTTTTTGGTGTTTACGAAGTTATCCTTAAGCATGCGGGAATCATTCAAGTCAATCCTCGATGAGGCGGACAGCGAACAGTTGCTGACCACCGGCGAAGCGGCGCTACTGCTCGGTGTCTCCCGCCAGCACGTCGTCGACCTCTGCGACAGCGGACAGCTTCCTTTCTCGACGGTGGGAACCCACCGTCGGATTAGACGGGCTGACCTGGAGCGCGCCAAGGAGCGCACGACCAAGTTGACTCGCGACCAGAGACGGAGCCTCTGGGTTGCCTACGCCACGGCCGGGCGCATAGTGGAGAACCCGGAGCTTCAGGTCGAACAGGCTCGTCGTCGCCTTGACTCGATGCCCTCGCGCAACAAATGGATCGAGGAGTGGCGCACATTGCTCGACGGACCCCTCGACAAGGTGCTTGAGACACTCGTGTCGCCATCGCCCAAGAGTAGGGAGATGCGCCAGAACTCGCCATTCACGGAAGCGCTCGGGGCCGCCGAAAGGGAGCGGGTGCTGACTTCCTTCGTCCGGGCGCGGTCCGACGCGGGGAGAAAATGACTCGAGACGAACTGCGGCAACTGATCGAGATCGCCTCCTTGATCGCCGATGACGACGTCATCGTCATTGGGAGCCAATCCATCCTCGGAACGTTCCGCGAATCTGAACTGCCTGCGCGCGCCACGATGTCAGTCGAAGCTGACCTGGCGTTCCTCGACGACGTAGACAACGTCAAGAGCGACCGCGTCGACATGGACATCGGGGAAGGCTCGAGCTTCGACGCACTACGCGGCTACTACGGGCAGGGCGTGGACCTCTCGGTGGCGACACTGCCCGACGGATGGCGAGAGCGCTTGGTCGACCTGCCGAGTCCCTCGGGCATGGGTCGCTGCCTGGAACCGCATGATCTCGCGCTCTCGAAGCTCGTGGCTGGGCGGGAGAAGGACTTCGAATTCGTCTTCGCGCTGCTCGAATCTCGTTTGTTGGACTTGGGCATCCTGATCGCGCGAATCAACGACCTGCCCATAACCGGACTGCAGCGGAAGAGGATCCTCAACTGGCTCGACTGGGCCAAGCGCACCCGCTAGCCGTCGGAGACCGTGAGCACGATCTTCCCGCGGGTGTGGCCCGTCTCGAGGGCCGAGTGGGCCTGCGCGGCCTGGTCGAGGGTGAACACCTGGTCGACGAAGACGCGCACGTCGCCGAACTCGAGCAGGCGCGAGATGACGGCGAGCGTCGCGCCGTCGGCCGGCACGCGGTAGCCCGAGGCGCGCACGCCGGCCGCCGCCGCGTCGGCCGCGAGTGTGGGCCAGCTGCCCGTGGGGACGTTGACGATGAGCCCACCGGGCTTGAGCACGCCGAGCGAGCGGGTTCCCGTGTCGTCCTTCGCGTTGCCGATGAGGTCGATCACGACGTCGACGTCGTGCACCACGTCCTCGAAGCGCGTCGTCGAGTAGTCGATGACCTCGCTCGCGCCCAGCTGTCGCAGCCAGCCCTCGTTGCGGGTGGACCCGGTCGTGATCACGCGGGCGCCGAAGTACGTCGCGAACTGGATGGCGAAGTGCCCGACGCCGCCGGCCCCGGCGTGGATGAGGATGACCTGCCCCTCGTGCGCCTTCGCGACCTCGACGACGGCACCCCACGCGGTGAGGGCGGCGAGCGGCACGGCCGCGGCCTCGACGTGCGAGAGGGCCTTGGGCTTGCGCGCGATGCAGGTCGCGGGCACCGTGATGTACTCGGCGTAGGTGCCGCCGAACCGCGGCACCATGGTCATGCCGTAGACCTCGTCGCCCGGCTTGATCGGGTGCCCCTCGTACGACGACTCCACGACGATGCCGCTGAAGTCGTTGCCGAGAATCACCGGGTACTCGCCGAACGCCGCAGACGTGCCCGAGCCCGACCGCGACTTCGCGTCGATCGGGTTGACGCTCGCCGCGACCACCTTCACGAGGAACTCGGCGTTGACCTTCGTCGGTCGCGCGACCTCGGCGACGTGCAGCACATCCGGCCCCCCGGTCGCGTCAATGACGCTCGCGCGCATCGTGGTCATCTTCGGCCTCCCCAGCCTTCTTCTGAACAGTAAAGGCTGAGAATGAGTCGGCCCTGTTACGGCGGTGTCACTTGATTGCAAACTCTCGCTCGCGGCTAGTCTTCGATGGTGCCCAACCCGAGAGTCCGAGTCACGGATGTCCGACTCCTCAGTGACAACTGGTACCGGTTGCACACCACGACGTTCGACTACCTCGGCGATGACGGAGTCTGGACCACCCAGTCGCGCGAGACGTACGACCGCGGCAACGGCGCGACGATCCTGTTGTACGACGCCGCGCGCCGCACGGTGCTGCTGACGTCGCAGTTCCGGTACACGGTGTACGTCAACGGGCATCCGGACGGCATGCTGCTCGAGACCGCGGCGGGTCTGCTCGACGACGACGAGCCCGAGACCGCGATCCGCCGCGAGGCGATCGAGGAGACCGGGCACGAGATCGGGGCGGTCACCCACGTCTTCGACGCGTTCATGAGCCCCGGATCGGTCACAGAGCGCCTGCACTTCTACGCCGCGCCGTACGACGCCTCGACCCGGCGCTCGGCGGGCGGCGGCCTCGCCGACGAGGGCGAGCACATCACCGTGGTCGAACTGCCGATCGACGAGGCGCTGCGCATGGTCGACGATGGCCGCATCGTCGACGCCAAGACGATCATGCTGCTGCAGTGGTCGGTGCTGCGGGGGCCCGTCAGCGCGGGTGGGCACAGTGCGCAGGGCTGAGCTCGCGGCATCTGTCGGCGGGTGCGTTCTCGTCGTCGTGGCTCTCGTGATCATCTGGGCCGCGCGGCTGTCGATCCCGCGCGCCCTCTACGTGAGCGAGCTCGGTGCCGAGGGCATGCCGACCGCGCGCTGGTTCGAGGTCGCGCTGCTGCTGATCGTCGTGGGCGGCAGCGCCATCGCGTGGGCGGGCAGGCGCGTGCGGTCGGAGGCGCGCGTGCTGCGGGCGTGGACGCCGGCGGTCTCGCTGTGGATCGCGTGCGCGCTGTTCCTGTTCGCGTCGCAGGTGACGTGCACCGCGGGCTGCCCGCTGCCGTACGGGCCCTCGTTCAACCTGCAGGACTTCCTGCACACCCTCGCGGCCGTGCTCGCCTTCGCGGCCGCGTGCTGGGCGATGCTGCAGTCGTCGTTCGCGCAGAACCACCGCGTGCTCGCGATCTTCTCGCGCGCGACGGGCATCGCCGTCGCCGTCATCGCGGGCACGGGCGGACTGCTGTCGCTGTTCCGCTACCAGGTGGCGTTCGGCAGCCAGCTCGAGTTCGTGGCGACGACCCTCGCGATCGCGTGGCTGGTGGTCTTCGGTGCCGTGTTAGCGGCGCGCATCGCCACGCATCAGCCGCAGGAGGCGGTCGGCTAGCCCCACGAGGACGTGGATCTCGTTGTCGTCACGCTCGACCCACCGGGTCTTCGGCTCGGGCGCGATCGGCACGAAGCCCTCGTGCTGCTCCCACACCACGAGCGTGCGCTCGGCGCCCAGGACGTACTGCTGCCACCAGACCTGGCGGAGGTAGGAGCGGGGGATGCTCCGCCACGCGTGCCCCGTCGTCTTGATCTCCGACAGCACGACGACGCCGTCGTGCACCGCCACTCCATCAGGAGTCGCGAGATGGAAGGGCTCGCCATGGGCGTGGTACAGCGTCGAGCTCGGCTCGATGCGGTGGGTACGGTGCACCCAGCGGGCGATCTCGGGCTCCCGGGCGCGGCCGTGGTCGGTGAAGGCGTTGCCGCCGAAGCCGGAACCGAGCAGTTTGTCTTGCAGCACGGCCTGCAGCGCCCGCTCGCTCGAGAGTCGCGCGACATCCGTCGCCGTCACCCCGCGGCTGCGGGCGCGGATCCAGGCGACCCGGTCTTCCGAGCGGGCCACTACCCGATCCCGGTGATCCTGGGGCACCGGCTCCCACAGGTCGAGCTCCGGCTGCATGGTCACGGGTCTAGTCTGCGCCACCGCACCGACGCCGGTTGAGTAGCGCGCCAGCGCGTATCGAAACCAGCTGGGTTTCGATACGGCCGCGGGCGGCCTACTCAACCGGCGGGGGCCTACTTCTTCTCCGTGACCTTGCCCTGCTTGATCTGGAGCCGGCGCTCGGCGCGCTTCGCGACCGCGGAGTCGTGCGTGACGACGATGAGCGTCAGGCCGCGCTCCTTCCAGATGCCCTCGAGCAGCCCCATGATCTCGTCGCGGGTCTGCTCGTCGAGGCTGCCGGTGGGCTCGTCGGCGAGGAGCACGTCCGGCTCCTTCACGAGGGCCCGTGCGATGGCCACGCGCTGCTGCTGCCCGCCGGAGAGCTCGGCGGGGCG
>CAIXMB010000133.1 GCA_903920435.1 uncultured Actinomycetes bacterium | reverse complement strand
CTCATGGCGCTGCGCGAGGAATTCGGCGCAAGCAAACCGCTCGCCGGCGCACGCATCGCGGGCTCACTGCACATGACGGTTCAGACCGGTGTGCTCATCGAGACACTCGTGGCACTCGGCGCGCAGGTGCGCTGGGCGAGCTGCAACATCTTCTCCACCCAGGACGACGCGGCCGCGGCCATCGCCGTCGGCCCCACCGGCACCGTGGACTCCCCGGCGGGCGTCCCCGTCTTCGCCTGGAAGGGCGAGACGCTCGAGGAGTACTGGTGGTGCACCGAGCAGATCTTCGACTGGTCGGCGGAGGGCGCTGTCGGCCCCAACATGATCCTCGACGACGGTGGCGACGCCACGTTGCTCGTGCACAAGGGCCGCGAGTTCGAGCTCGCCGGCGCCGTGCCCGCGACGCCCGAGGGCGCGAGCCACGAGTGGAGCGTCATCCTCGACGTGCTGCGCAACTCGCTCGCCGAGTCGACCGACCGCTGGACGAACATCGCCGCGGAGATCAAGGGCGTCACCGAGGAGACCACGACGGGCGTCCACCGCCTGTACGAGCTCGCCGCCGCGGGCAACCTGCTCTTCCCCGCCATCAACGTCAACGACTCGGTGACCAAGTCGAAGTTCGACAACAAGTACGGCATCCGCCACTCGCTGCCCGACGGCATCAATCGCGCAACCGACGTGCTCATCGGCGGCAAGGTGGCCTTCGTCGCAGGCTACGGCGATGTGGGCAAGGGTGCGGCCGAGGCGCTGCGCGGCCAGGGCGCTCGCGTCATCGTCTCCGAGATCGACCCCATCAACGCCCTGCAGGCCGCCATGGACGGCTACCAGGTCACGACCATCGAGAAGGCCCTCGGCGAGGTCGACATCTGGGTCACCGGTACCGGCAACGAGAACGTCATCACCACCGACCACCTGCTCGGCATGAAGCACCTCGCGATCGTCGCGAACGTCGGCCACTTCGACAACGAGATCGACATCGCCGGGCTCGAGAAGCTGCCGGGCGCGGTCAAGGTCGAGATCAAGCCGCAGGTGCACGAGTGGCGCCTGCCCTCGGGTCGCAGCGTGCTCGTGCTCTCCGAGGGGCGCCTCATGAACCTCGGCAACGCGACCGGCCACCCGTCGTTCGTGATGAGCAACTCGTTCACGAACCAGGTGCTCGCGCATATCGAGCTGTGGGCGAACAACGCCGACGCGCAGTACGGCAACCAGGTCTACGTGCTGCCGAAGCACCTCGACGAGAAGGTCGCTCGGCTGCACCTCGACGCCCTCGGCGTCGTCCTCACCGTGCTCTCGCCGGAGCAGGCAGCCTACATCGGCGTTCCCGTCGAGGGGCCGTACAAGGTCGACCACTACCGGTACTAGGGTCCTGGATCTCGGCTTCGCTCGATCACCGGTGATCGAGCGGAGCCGAGATCAGCCCCGGTCGGGGAAGCCGCGCGGCAGGCCGTCGAGTACGGGCGCCAGCCTGTCCAAGCCCGCCTTCTCGAGTTCGAGTGCCGCGAACTCGCGATCGCGCCGCACCGCGGCCACTGCTGCCAGGAACAGCTCGGCATTCGTCGACGGCACCGGTGAGACGTACACCGACACCTCGGTGGCCAGTTCCCGGCTGAGGCGGTCGCGCGACACGGGTGTCAGGCCGGGGGCCTGCGCCAGGAACTGCGCGATGCGGCGCGAGAGGGCATCCGGCATCTTGGCGACGTCGGCGGTGCGGCTCCACTCCAGGAGCGCCACCGGAACCCCGTAGACGGGCGTGACGAGCTTGGAGACGCGCTCGTTCTGGCTGTAGGTGCCCGCGACGAGGTCGCCCATGCGCTTGGCCTTGCCGTTGAGCAGCGCGGTGAGGGCGGCGAGGCCGCCGAAGGTCATGTACGTCTCGATGACGCCCAGGAGCGCACGGATGAAGGCGTGCCGGAACCCGATCGCCCCGCCGTCGTCGCGCACGATCCGCGCCCCGATGGCGAGCTTGCCGAGGGACTTGCCGTGGCTCAGCAGTTCGACGGTGATGGGGATCACGACGATGCACAGCACGATGCCCGCGACCGCGATGGCCTGCATCATGGCGTCGTCGATGCCGAGCTGCTGCGCGAAGGTGAGGAGCACGAGCATGATGGCGATGTAGCTGCCGAAGTAGGTGAGGTAATCGATGATCGCGCCGGCCGCCCGGAGCACGAAGCTCTGCGGTCGAAGATCGAGGGCTACCGCCTCGCCCGTGACGAGCTCGTTCTGGTCGTCGTCGTGGTCGACGACGTAGACGGGGGAGGGGCTTGCCATGCGATCATTTAAGCAGATGGATCTCGACGCCTACTCCGCCGCCCACCGCGATGAGTGGGAGGAGCTTGCCCGGCTCGGATCGAAGAGCTCGTTCACCGGCGTCGAGGCCGACGAGCTGATCGATCACTACCAAGCGGGTGCGAGCCAGCTCTCGGCGATCAAGACGACGGCGGGCCAGTCGATCCAGGGCGACCGGCTCTCGCTCTGGCTCAGCCGCGCCCGCCTGCGCTTCACCGGCGCCTCGACCAATGTGCTGAGCCAGCTGCCCCGGTTCTTCGTCAACCAGCTGCCGGCCGCGCTCTACAGCATCCGGTGGCTCACCCTCGTGGTGACCGCGGCCTCCGTGCTCATCGCCGTGATCTACGGCGCGTGGGCCTCGAGCGACCCGCAGGTGCTCGCGGCGACGAACGGCAGCGAAGCCGACATGGAGCAGTACTCGAAGGACTTCGTCGCCTACTACTCGAACTACTCCGGCTCGTCGTTCACCGGCTTCGTGTGGACCAACAACGCCTGGATCGCGGCGCAATCGGTCTTCCTCGGGATCTTCGGCGTCTTCACCCCCGTCATCATGTTCCAGAATGCGCAGAGCGTCGGCCTCGCCGCCGCGGGGCTCGGCCACCTCGGCCAGCTCGACACGTTCTTCCTGTACATCTCGCCGCACGGCCAGCTCGAGCTGTACTCGATCTTCCTCGCGGGAGCCGCGGGCATGCGCATCTTCTGGTCGTGGATCGCTCCGGGCCACCGCGGGCGCCTCCGCGCGCTCGCCGAAGACGGCCGCGCCTACTTCACCATCGTCGTGGGTCTCGCGATCTCGCTCTTCGTCTCGGGCATCATCGAGGGCTTCGTCACACGCCAGCCATGGCCGTGGCCGATCAAGATCGGCATCGGTACCGTGGCCCTCGCCGCATTCCTCACCTACCAGTGGGTGGTGGGGCGACGTGCCGCGCGCGCGGGCGAGACGGGCGACCTCGAGGAGTTCGAGGCCGGCGCCAAGCAGCTGGTGGCCGGCTAGCCTCCCTGCTGGTCGGGGTGCTCGACGAAGAACAGCGAGATCGGGTCGCCGTCGGGGTCGGACTCCGCCGCGGCGTACTCCTGGAAGAGCGCCTCGAACCGCGAGAGCATCTCCTTCCTGCGTGCGGGCGAGAGCTTGAGGCCGAGCCGGGTGGCGTTGAGGGCATCCGGCGCTAGTCCCTCGATCTCCTGCAGGAAGGTCTCCAGCAGGAGCGTGCCGACGCCGGGCACGTAGTGGCCCCACGACCGGCGCGTCGCGCGGTACGGAACCTCGCGGGCGCCGCGCGTGCCGCGCCGCGGCTCCTCGGCGCGCAGGAAGCCGTTCGCGACGAGGGAGCGCACGTGGTGCAGCAGGCTGCCGGGGTTGACACCGAGCAGCTCGGCGAGCTCCTTGTTGGTGCGCGATTCGTGCAGGCACAGCCGCAGGATGCGCATGCGCAGCGGTGACGCGAGGGCTCGCGCCCGTGCCTGCACGGCGGCGTCCTCCACGGCGTCGGTCATGCTCCCAGAGTACCAATGAAGCGATTGACATTCCTCAATCGCAAGTTCGATACTGGGGGCGTGAGCACACCCCGACCCCTCCTGCGCAACACCAACTTCCTCTGGTTCTGGGCGGGCGAGGGCATCAGCCAGCTCGGTGCGCAGTTCACGAACCTCGCGCTGCCCGTGCTCGCGGTCACGCTGCTGCAGGCCAGCGAGTGGCAGGTCGGGGTGCTCGGCGCCGCCCAGACCGCGGCGTTCCTCGTCGTCGGGCTGCCCGCGGGGGCGTGGATCGACCGCATGCTCAAGCGCCGCGTGATGATCGTCGCCGACCTCGTGCGCGCCGTGACGCTCGCGCTCGTGCCGCTGCTGTGGTTCACGGGCACGCTCGAGATCTGGCACCTCTACGTCATCGGGGCGATCGTCGGCGTGGCGACGGTCTTCTTCGACGTGTCGTACCAGAGCTTCATCCCGGTGCTCCTGCCCGGGGAGCAGATCGGCAGCGCCAACTCCAAGCTCGAGGCCACCTCGCAGATCGCGCACATCGGCGGTCCCGGCCTCGCCGGGGCGCTCCTGACCGTCGTGAGCGCACCCGTGCTCCTGCTCGCCGACGGCATCTCGTACCTGGTCTCGGCGTTCGCCCTCTGGCGCGTGCGCGACACCGAGACCCTCCCCGACCCGAAGGACCGCCAGAGCCTGCCGCGCGAGATCGCCGAGGGGCTGCGCTTCGTGTTCGGTCACCCGCTGCTGTGGCGCATCACGGCCACGACGGGCACCTCCAATTTCTTCAGCACGCTCATCTTCACGCTCGAGTCGATCCTGATCCTGCGCATCCTGGGGCTCAGCCCCGCGGCCTTCGGCATCATCCTCGGCGTCGGCTCGGTCGGCGGCCTGCTCGGTGCACTCGCCACCCCGTGGATCCAGAGGCGCATCGGCGAGGGCACCTCCATCTCGCTCTCGGCGGTCGCGATGGCCGTGGGCGTGGTCGCCGTGCCGCTCTCGGCGGTCTTCCCGGGCGCGGCCATCCCCATCCTCATCGCGGGGGCCTTCATCGTCTCGTTCCTCGTGCTCGTCTACAACATCACCCAGGTCACGATGCGGCAGCGCCTAACCCCGCCGCGGCTTCTCGGCCGGATGAACGCCTCGATCCGTTTCGTCGTCTGGGGTGTCATGCCGCTCTCCGCACTGCTCGCCGGTGTGCTCGGGAGCACCATCGGCGTGCTGCCCACGATGTGGATCGGGGTGGTCGGCGGCTTCCTCGCGAGCGCGTTCGTGCTCTTCTCGCCGCTCACGACCATGCGCGTGCTCCCGACGGAGCTCGCGGCGTCCGTGCCCGTGGCGCCAGCCGAGATCGCGGAGGACGTGGAGACCGCCGGCGACGAAGCGGGCACCACGCGCGACCCGCTGGTGTAAGTCGGGGCGTCAACAACTCAGGCTGGAGTCGACGCGGCGGGCCAGGCGAACGCTCACACGGCCACCCCTGCCTGAGTTGTTCGCACGGTGCCCGCCCCAACGCACGGATGCCCGGGGCCGACCGGCCCCGGGCATCCGTCGAGCTGGGTACTACGCGCGCTTGCGGTCGAACAGGAACCCGTAGGTGAAGCCCGCGATGAGCGCGCCCACGATGGGGGCGACGATGAACGCCCAGAGCTGCTCGAGCGCTCCGCCGCCGCCGTAGATCGCGGTCGCGATCGAGCGGGCCGGGTTGAGCGACGCGTTGCTGACGGGGATCGTGACCAGGTGCAGCGCCGCGAGGGCGAGGCCGATCGCGAGCGGGGCGAAGCCGCTGGGGGCGCGGCGGTCGGTCACGCCCAGGATGATGTAGACGAAGATCGCCGTGGCGACGACCTCGGCGAGCAGCACGGACGCGAGGCCGAACCCGCCCGGCGAGTGCTCGCCGTAGCCGTTCGAGGTGCCCGAGAAGGCAGCGAAGACGTCGCCGCCCGCGCCGGCGCGGATGCCGAGCAGCACGGTGGTCGCGAGGGCGCCACCGACCACCTGCGCGCCGATGTAGGGCAGCACGTCACCCCACGCGAAGCGACCGGATGCCGCGGCACCGAGGGTGACCGCAGGGTTGAAGTGGCCGCCGGAGATGTGGCCCACCGCGTAGGCGGAGGCGAGCACGGCGATGCCGGCCGCGAGGGCGACGGCGATGTAGTTCGACGAGAACGCCGCGGTGCCGATCACGCTGAAGACGAGGATGAATGTTCCCGCGAACTCGGCCACCAGCCGCTGGATGAGCGAGGGGGCACCGACGGCGACGTCGGCGTTGGTAACGGGGGTGGAGTTTTCGACCTGGGCCACGTGAGGACCTTTCTGTGAAAGTTCTGATCGCATCGACCCTACAGGCGGCCGGCCGCCTTGAGGGCAATGTAACGGTCGGCGAGTGCCGGGGGCAGGTCCTGCGGCGCTCCGGTCACGACCTCCGCGCCGAGCTGGCGCACGGCAGCGGCCACGCGCGCCTGGTCGAGCATCGCGCGCTCCGCGGCGGCGGCGCGGTAGACGTCGTCGCGGGTCGCGCGCGAGCGCGTCGCATCCAGCACCGCGGGGTCTGTCACGGATGACACCACCACCGTGTGCTTGCGCGAGAGCTGCGGCAGCACAGACAGGAGCCCGCGTGATGCGCCGGGCGCGTCGATCGTGGTGGCGAGCACGACGAGGGAGTGCTGCGACGTTACGGAGCGGACCAGCCCGGGTACGGAGGACCAGTCCATCTCGATGAGCTCGGGGTCGACGGGCGCCATGCTCGAGACCATGCGTGAGAGCAGCTCGGCGCCGGTGGCACCCTGCACGCGGGCGCGAACGCGGCGGTCGAACACGATGAGGTCGACCCGGTCGCCCGCGCTCGAGGCGAGGGCCGCGAGCAGGAGAGCGGACTCGAACGCGGTGTCGATGCGGGGCTCGTTGTCGATGCGGGCGGCCGAGGTGCGGCCGCTGTCGATGATGATGACGACGCGGCGGTCGCGCTCCGGGCGCCAGGTGCGCACGACCAGATCCTTCCGGCGGGCCGTGGCACGCCAGTCGATGGAGCGCACGTCGTCGCCGCGCACGTAGTCGCGCAGGCTGTCGAACTCGGTGCCCTGGCCGCGCACCATCACGCTCGTCGCGCCGTCGAGTTCGCGGAGGCGGGCGAGGCGCGAGGGCAGATGCTTGCGCGAGTTGAAGGGCGGCAGCACCGTGATCGCGCCGGGCACGGCGATGGTCGCCTGGCGGGCGAGGAGGCGCAACGGGCCGAACGAGCGGATGGTGACGTGGGCGGCGCGGCGCTCGCCCCGGCGGAACGGAGTGAGCGTCGTCGTGATCGCGCGGCGCTCCCCGCGGGGGATGTCGACGCGCGCCCGACTCGGCGATGCGACGGCCGACGGCTGCCAGCCGTCTCGCACGATGCCGTGCACGCGGCGGCGGCCCTGGTTCGCCAGGTACAGGGTCGACTCGACGGTCTCGCCGAGGCGCACCCGCCCGGGCAGGTCGCGCGAGAGGGCCACGCGCCGCGGCGAGCCCGCCACGATCAGGTCCACGCCGCCGAGCACGACGAGCAGCGCGAGCCACAGCGCGAGCACGACGGGCTGCCCCGTCACGGCGATCGGCACGATGCCGAGCGCGACGAGGGCGACGAACCACCCGCTTACTGCCACTTCGTGCGGTCCTTTCTCAACCTCGGTCGCAAGCTCCCTCGGCGCTGGCGTCGCGGAATCGCTGGCGTGATTCCCATAGCTCCAGCGCGCATGGCGTTAGATCGGCACCTGCACCTGCTGCAGGATGCTGCGCAGGATCGCGTCGGCCGAGACTCCCTCGAGCTCGGCCTCGGGCCGCAGCTGGATGCGGTGGCGCAGCACGGGCAGGGCCATGGCCTGCACGTGGTCGGGGGTGATCGCGTCGAAGCCCTGCAGCCACGCCCACGCCTTGGCGGCGGCGAGCAGCGCGACGGCGCCGCGGGGGCTCACGCCGAGCTTCACCGACGGGCTCTGCCGTGTCGCGCGCGCGAGGTCGACCGCGTACCCGATGACGTCGGGGGAGGCGCCGACCGCGGCCACCGCCTTCTGCGCCTGGGCGATCGTGTCGGCGTCGAGCACGGGTGTGACGCCCGCGGCGGCGAGGTCGCGCGGGTTGAATCCCGCGGCGTGGCGCGTGAGCACCTCGATCTCGTCCGTGCGCTCGGGCAGGTCGAGGATGAGCTTGAGCAGGAACCGGTCGAGCTGCGCCTCGGGCAGCGGGTAGGTGCCCTCG
>CAIXMB010000132.1 GCA_903920435.1 uncultured Actinomycetes bacterium | reverse complement strand
TCGATGAGCAGATCTGCTTCGCGTTGTACAGCGCATCCCGCTCGCTCACCGCGCGCTACCGCGACCTGCTCGCGCCGCTCGGCCTCACGTACCCGCAGTACCTCGCGCTCCTGGTCCTGTGGCGCGAGGCGCCCATGACCGTCGGCGCGCTCGGCGACCGCCTGCAGCTCGACTCGGGAACCGTGTCGCCCCTGCTGCGCCGACTCGAGGCGATGGGTCTCGTCGAGCGGGCCCGGTCCGCCGACGACGAGCGCGTCGTGCTCGTGCACCTCACCGCGGCGGCCGTTGCGCTCGAGGGCGAGGCGGCGGGCATCCCTGCGCAGATCTGCGCGGCGACCGGCCTCGGGCTCGACGATCTGGGCGCGCTGCGCGACCAGATCGCGGAGCTCGCCACACACGTCCGGGGTTCGCTCGAGCCCTCGGCCAGATAGAAGGAGAATCATGCCTACACGCACCGCACGCACCGCTTGGAACGGAAGCCTCGAAGCCGGCGAGGGCCAGGTCGAGCTCACGAGCTCGAAGCTCGCCACGTTCGACGTGTCGTTCCCTAAGCGCGCTGCCGACGACGCGAACGGCGCCACGAGCCCCGAGGAGCTCCTCGCCGCCGCCCACTCCGCGTGCTACGCCATGCAGCTCTCCGCGGTGCTCGGCGCTGCGGGCGGCACCGTCGAGGCCCTCGACGTGAAGGCCGACGTCACGCTCGGCGCCGACCCGGCGGGCGGCTTCAAGCTCACCGGCATCCTGCTCACGGTCCGCGGCGAGGTCACCGGTATTGACTCGGCCACGTTCCTCGAGGCTGCGAACAGCGCGAAGTCCGGATGCCCGCTGAGCAAGGCCCTCACCGGTGTCGAGATCACGCTCGACGCCGCGCTCGAGGAGTAACCGCCGGGCGTGGGGCACCTACGCTTGAACGGTGCCCCACGCCGAACTCCTCGCCCTCGCCCACCGCATCGCCCTCGAGGCGGGTGCACTCGCGAAGCGCAGACGCGAGGAGGGCGTGACGGTCGCCGCCTCCAAGTCGTCGCCCGTCGACATCGTCACCGAGGCCGACCGCGAGACCGAGCAGCTCATCCGCACGGCGCTCAAAGCCGCCCGGCCCGATGACGGCTTCTTCGGCGAGGAGAGCGGCGCCGAGAAGGGCACCTCGGGTCTCACGTGGGTCGTCGACCCCATCGACGGAACCGTCAACTTCCTGTACGGCATCCCGCACTACGCGGTGAGCATCGCGGTCGTCGAGGGTGAGCCCGATCCGCTGACCTGGACGGCGCTCGCGGCCGCGGTCGTGAACCCCGCCAGCGGCGAGTTCTTCACCGCGACAGCGGGCGGGGGAGCGTTCCTCGGCCGCACGCAGCTGCACGTCGCACCCGCTGTCGAACTCTCGCAGGCGCTGGTCGCCACCGGTTTCGCCTACGACTCGGGTGAGCGCGGGCGGCAGGGCAGCGTGATCTCGCAGTTGCTGCCGTCGGTGCGCGACATCCGGCGTCTGGGCACGGCCTCGCTCGACCTGTGCTTCGTCGCCAGCGGGCGCATGAACGCCTACTTCGAGCGCACCCTCAGCCCGTGGGACCACGCCGCGGGTGCATTGATCGCACGGGAGGCGGGTGCCACCGTCAAGGGGCTGGGAGACGCCGCGCCGAGCCGCGACTTCATCCTCGCCGCCCACCCCGAGCTGGCCCTGCGCCTCGAACGGGAGCTTGTGCGCCTCGGAGTGTAGGCGCACGCTGGTCAACCGGGTGGCCAGCCGTTAGCCTTGAGTTACCCGTTGCATGCGCGCGCATCATCCTGCTCCGCGCAACGATGCCCGAAGAATTGGACCGCAGGTACCCCCGCGGTTGCTGTCTAGAGGAGACCGACTTGTCGCTGGGAGACCAGCCTGCGCTCACCCGCAGGGAGCTGCGCGAACGCGAGCAGCTTCGCAACGAGCGACCCTCCTCGCTTCCCAAGCGCAGCCTCATCGCCCCCAAGGGCCGCGGCCGGATGTCCCGTTCCACGCGCCGCGCAGTGTCGAAGTCGCTCCAGCCGACGGGCGGGCCGCGCCGCCGCAGCATCGCGTCGCGACTGATCTCCGTGGTCGCGCTGCTCTTCGCCGGAACCCTCGTCGTCGCCGTTTCCGTGCCCTCGAACCTCTTCATGTCGAGCTCGAGTGCCGTCGCCGACGTGGCACCCGTTGCCGCCGTCGGATCGCAGAGCCTCAAGGTCTCGGCAGACGCGAAGGACGACGCCCCGGTCCGCGACATCCCCGAGGCGATCTCGTACGCCCAGGCGCTCGCGCTCAAGTACGCCGGCGTCGACTACTCCTACGCGGTGACGACGGGTGCAGTGCGCTGGCCGTTCCCCTACGCGGTGCCGATCACCGACGGCTTCGGCCCTCGCGACGGCGGCTTCCACAAGGGCGTCGACTTCGTGCCCGGCGCTGGCACCCCCATCTACGCGATCGCGGACGGCGTGGCCACCACGGCCACCTTCGACAACTCCGGCTACGGGCAGCACGTCGTGCTGCAGCACAACCTCGGCGGGGTCGACGTCGAGAGCCTCTACGGCCACATGATCGAGGGCTCGAGCCCCATCGTGGTCGGTCAGCAGGTCAAGGTCGGCGACTTCCTCGGGCTCGTCGGCGACACGGGTATCGCGTACGGCGCGCACCTGCACTTCGAGATCCACATCGACAAGGTGCCGGTTGACCCCTTCGCGTGGCTCCAGGCCAACGCGGTCAACTAGGCAGAGCCGCTCCTCGTCAGGCGCGCAGCCAGACGGTCGTGTCGGCGGGCAGTGCGCCGCCCACGATCTCCTCGCTCGCGAGCACGATGTCACCCACGGGCAGCTCGACCGCTACCTTCCCGAGGTTGGTGATCACGGTGATGTCGCCGTTGCGGAACGCCACGACCTTGTTGCCGTAGTCGCCCACCCACTCGAGCGACCCCGTGCCGAGGCCGTGCGCGGAGCGCAGCTTCAGCGCGCTCTTGTAGAGCTCGAGGGTGCTGCCGGGCACTCCGTCTTGCGAGTCGCGGGCGTAGGGGGCCCAGTTCACCGGCTGGGGCAGCCAGCTCTTGCCCGTCGTGCTGAAGCCGTAGGCGGGCTTGTCGGCCTCCCACGGGATCGGCACGCGGCATCCGTCTCGACCGTACTTCTCGCCCTTGGTGCGGAACCACGTCGGGTCTTGGCGGGCGGAGTCGGGCAGCTCCATGTCTTCGGGCAGGCCGAGCTCCTCGCCCTGGTACAGGTACGAGCTGCCGGGGAGGGCGAGCATGAGGGATGTCGCGGCGCGCGCCCGGCGCAGTCCGAGAGCAGTGTCGGGCTTTCCGGGCGTCTTCGGGCCGATGCCCGCGCCCTGGGGCGGGGCGTCCTTCGGCAGCGCGAGGCGGGACGCGTGGCGCACGACGTCGTGGTTCGAGAGCACCCACGTGCTCGGGGCGCCGACGCCGGAGAACGCGTCGATGGACTCCTGGATGACGGCGCGGAGCTTCTTCGCCTTCCAGTCGGTGAACATGTAGGCGAAGTTGAACGCCTGGCTGAACTCATCCGGGCGCACCCACAGGGCGGTCTTCTCGAGGGTGTCGAGCCAGGCCTCGGCCGCGAGCACGCGATCCCCCGGATACTCGGCGAGCACTCCGTGCCAGCCCCGCCAGATCTCGTGCACGCCCGGCTGGCCCCAGTAGGGCGGGTCGGGGGTGAGGTCGGCGATTCCGGGGATCAGTGCGGTGTCGTCGGACGTGACGCCGCCCATGCTCGCACCCTCGACGGGCGGCGTGTAGTCGGGGAGGCCGGCTTCCTTGATCATGCCGTGGGCGACGTCGACGCGGAATCCGTCGACACCGCGGTCGAGCCAGAAGCGGAGGATTCCGAAGAACTGCTCGCGCACCCACGGGTTCTCCCAGTTGAGATCGGGCTGCGACTTGTCGAAGATGTGCAGGTACCACTGGCCGGGCGTGCCGTCGGGGCGCGTGACGCGCTCCCACATCGAACCGCCGAACACAGACTCCCAGTTGTTGGGGGCGATGTCGCCGTTCGGGCCCTTGCCCTCGCGGAACATGTAGCGGTCGCGCTCGGGCGAGCCCTCCGGTGCCGCGAGTGCTGCCTTGAACCACTCGTGCTGGTCTGACGTGTGGTTGGGCACCATGTCGGCGATGACCTTGAGGCCGAGGCCGTGCGCGGTCTCGAGGAGCACGTCGAAGTCGGCGAGGGTGCCGAAGAGCGGGTCGACGTCGCAGTAGTCGGAGACGTCGTAGCCCGCGTCCTTCTGGGGGCTCGTGAAGAACGGGGAGAACCAGATCGCGTCAACGCCGAGCTCCGCGAGCGCGGGGAGGCGCTCGGTGATGCCGGGGAGGTCTCCGATGCCATTGCCGTCGGAATCGGCGAACGAGCGCGGGTAGATCTGGTAGATCACCGCGCTGCGCCACCACTCGTCGCCCGTGGCGGTGATGACCGTCGCGGTCTCCGGCAGCTCGCTCTCAAGAGTCATGCCCCACACGATACGGCACTGCAAACGCTTGCACGAACCGGGGACTGGGAACCGTCACAGGGTCGTCATACAGTCGAAACAGACGAAGGGATGCCCATGACCGGCAAGATCGGAAACATCACGTTCGACTGCGCGAACCCGCGGGAACTCTCCCAGTTCTGGGCTGCCGTCCTCGGGTATCCGTGGCAGGACTGGCCGCCCCAGATGAAGGCCGAGCTCCTCGCATCCGGTCTCACCGAGGCCGACCTGGAGGAGAAGAGCGTCGCCATGGATCCGACCGGTGTCGGCCAGCGGCTGTTCTTCCAGCGGGTGCCCGAGGGCAAGGTGGTCAAGAACCGCGTGCACCTCGATATCAACCCGTCGCTGGAGGGCAAGGCGACCCCCGAGCAGATCGATGAGGAGAAGGACCGCATCGTCGCGCTCGGCGCCACCGTCGACCACCTGCACGACGAGCAGTGGGGCCCGATCCGCGAATACCACTACGTGATGCTCGACCCGGAGGGCAACGAGTTCTGCATTCATTGAGGGTGGCTGGCGGATGCTAGTCTTTTCCGGTGCCTTCGGCCGGTTCGCCGCTGGAGTGCGCCCCCTTAGCTCATTGGTAGAGCACTTCCTTGGTAAGGAAGAGGTAGTGGGTCCGATTCCCACAGGGGGCTCTGAGTTCCGCAGATGTCATCAGCGGGGCCATGGCTGAGTAGCTCAGATGGTTAGAGCGCACGACTCATAATCGTGAGGTCGGGGGATCGACGCCCCCCTCAGCTACCGAGTGCGAGACCCGCCGCATCTTCAGTCTGCGCCGACCCCGTCTATCCAAAGCGCGACGTCGTCGACCACCCGCGGGTCGACATGCTGCGGGGCGTCGTACTCGGCCGGGTCGGGCCGCCCCGAACCCACGAAGAACAGGTGGTTGTCCTCAGGGTAGAGGCGGGTCGTCGTGGTGCCCGGGCGCCGATCGGCGGCGGAGAGCCAGAGTGCGAAGTCGTCTTCCGGGGTCACCTGGTAGTCCCGACCTCCCTGAAGGATCAGCGCGGGGAGCTCGAGGTGCTCGAATACGTCGGCGGGGTCGTGGTCTCGAACGTCAAGCCAATACTGTGTCGAATAGGAGAACGGGAGCTTGCGCGGCGGCGTTCGCGGAGAAAGGGTGGCGCTGCCCACCTTGCGGGCCTGCCGCGCCATGGCTGTGGCGGCGGCGCGTGCATCCCTGTCCGTGGGATCCAGCGCCGCGAGGTAGTCGAGAACCCGCACCGCGGCCTCGTGCATGGGCTGAGCCTGGGGCGCGAGGAGCACGAGGCCCGCTAGCGCGGGGTCCGATTCGGCGGCCCGAGGCGCCCAGCTCGCCCCCATCGAGTGCCCGAGAATGAACGTACGGGCCGGATCGACGCGGCTGTCGGCACGCAGCAGCCCTAGGGCAGCGTGCGCGTATGGGACGTACTCCTCGGTGGGCGTCGCCGCGGACACGGGCTTGTCATACCGCAGCGAGGCGATCCCCCGCGTGGCAAGGCCGGCCGCGAGGTCCTTCCCGATCTTGTTGTGGCCCATGGTCATGTCCCGGTCGAACGGTCCTCCTCCGGCGAGGAGTACAACAGCGGCCGAGTTGCCCTTCATTCGCGGGGTCGTTAGCGTTGCGCGCACCCCGAGCAGCGGGAGATCGTGCTCGTCGAACGACTCGGGGTTGGCGTACTGCGGCCAGTCCCACTCGCTCGCGACCGGATTCACCTGGATGTTCACAAGTCGACCCCGCTCGTCGGTCGAGACGACGAGGTGGAGCTTCTCGCCGCTGACGAGTACGGCCTCATGCTTGCGCACCGCGCCCGTCGTGGTTACGCCAACGGCCTCGACGGAGTGGATCTCGCCGTGGCGAGACACATGCTGTTTCCAAGCACGGCGAAGATTCTCGGCTCGCAGGCGTCGTCGTTGCGCGGGAGCGAATGCCCTACGCAGCAGTCCGAAGTTGCCCGCGCCGGCGAGGCTCAGAACCAGTCCTATAGGGTCATCCACCGTGGGCCTCCATTAACTTCAGTAGTGAGAATGTTAGCGAATGTGAAAGCATTTGCGTGTGGAGAATCTCGACCTCATCGCCCATCCCGTGCGCTTGCGAATCGTCCATGCCCTTACGGGCTCGGCGCCACTGACCGTCGCCGACCTCGCGGCTCGCATACCGGATGTCTCCACTGCCACCCTCTATCGCCAGGTGGGCGTCTTGGAAGAGGCGGCGATCGTGTTCGTCGACAGCGAGCGGAAGATCCGCGGCGCAGTTGAGCGGCGTTTCGCGCTCCGCGCCGAAAGGGGATTGCTCGATGCTGCAGGCGCGCTGTCAGCGCACGACCACCGTCGGGTATTCGCGACCGCGGTCGCCATACTGCTGGCGGAATTCGACGCGTACCTCGCGCAGGTCGGCAGTGACCCCGCAAACGACCAAGTGGGATATCGGCAGCACGCCCTGTGGTTGGACCCTGCCGAGCGAGAGGCGCTCATCGAGGACTTACGAGAGGCAATCGTTCCGAGACTCGGTCACACGAGCGGCCCGGGACGATCCCGCTATCTGCTCAGTCCCATCCTGTTCCCGGCGGCGGAAGCCGAAACGCTCCCCGAATGACGCGGCCCGGCTAGTCGGTCAGTTGCCGTCGGCCATGTCCTCGAGCTCGCGCGAATTCTGGTCGCTCTTCGCTTCCAACGCATCGCGCAGTGCCCGCTGCAGGGTGGCCTCGTGCGGTGCGTCGGCTACGGGGTCGTCCTGTGGTGGAACGCTCCCCGTCACGGGTGTGTTCGTCATAAGAAAATCGTAAAACACCGCATCCCGCGGGCGAAAGTGTCTTGCCCCTAGACTGACGCCACCCCCAACGATGGAGAAGTCATGGCTGCCATTTCCCGTTCACGCCGCTCTACCTCCGGAATCGCCCTGATCGTCGCGGGCGCACTGTTCCTCCTGGCGTTCCTGCTCCCGTACGTCGGCGTGAGCCTGACCTGGCTGGTCGTCCTCGCGGATGTCGCACTGGCCGTGGCGCTCGTCATCCTCGCCCTCGGCGCCGTGAACAGCACGGTCACCAAGGTTGCCCTCTTCGCCGCCGCGGTCGGCTGGGCGGTGCTCGCCATCGCGGGGCTCGGCATCGCGCTTCCCGGCGCGCTCCTCACGATCGCCGCCGTGGTCGCGGGGGTCGCCGGTCTCGTCGCTGCGATCGTGCTGTACGTCGGCAAAGAGATCACCAACCGCGCGGCGATCGTCTTCATTGTGGCCATGGCCCTCGGCCTGATCTACCTGCTCGCCGTCATCGGAACCCTCGCGCTCGGCAGCCTCGGCACCGTCGTGGCGCTCGCCTTCGGCGCGGCCCTGGTGGTCGCGGGCGTCTTCTTCCGTCGCACCGAGGGCCGCCGCTAGGTCGGCTGGCTTAGGGCACGGATGACGAGCCCGGGGTCGATCGCGGCGAAGTAGTGACCGCCGCCCTCGACTTCCTCGAGTCGCGCGTGGGGTAGTCGGTCACGCGCCCAGCGTGCCACGGCGATCGGAACGTTCACGTCCGCGGTGCCGTGCAGCATGTCCACCCGCTGGCTCACCGATCCCAGGTCGATCGACCGGTGGTACCGCCCGAGATCCGCAACAGCCGCACGAGCACCCTGCCGCATGCCCTCCCTGCCGTCCGGGGCCGTGAGGTCTTTGAGCGTCGGGTCGGTCATCACCAGCTGATCGGGTTCCGGCCAGGCCGAGTAGTTCGCCTCACGCGTGTTGCGGAACGGCCCCCGGCCCTCGAGCATGGCGACCGCGACGGCGGGTAGCCAGCGCGACATCGCGTACAGCGCGGAGATGAGGGGCATCCGGTCGCGGAGAGCTGCCCGAGGGGCGCCCGGGATCATTCCGCACGCGAGCACGAGACGAGAGACCCGCTGGGGTTGCGCGAGCGCCAGCGCGAGGGCGTAGCCCGCTCCGCCGGAGAAGCCCAGCACCGTGACCGCAGCGAGCCCGAGGTGGTCGAGCAGGGCGACGGCGTCGGGGTCCCAGGAATGGAACCCGCGGGCGCTGTTGGGCTCGGTGATGCCGAACCCCGGTCGGTCGGGAGCGATGATCCGGATGCCCGCGGCACGGGCCGCGGGGTCGAGCGCGAGCAGCTGGTACCGCGAGCCGGGTGATCCGTGCGCGACGAGCACGGGCGCACCCGCCGGATCGCCGAGCTCGCACCAGGCGATGGTGCGGCCCGCGGCATCCTCGACAGCGTGGGTCTCAGGGAGGTTCACGCGAGCGACTCCAGCCCTGCGATGAGGATGGCGAGGCCGGTCTCGAAGCGCCGGTCGTAGTCGTGGTGTTCGGCGAACACGGAAGCATCGCGGCGGTCGGGCGCGACCTCGAGCAGTTCCAGCTCTCCGCGGCCCAGCCGGATGGACACGTGGCCCGTGACGAAGTCGTGCAGGGCCGCGTAGCCGTAGGCCGCCTGCTCTGGGCCGAGGCCCGCCGACGTGAGGGCAGCGACCACGCGATGCGCGACGTCGTCGGCGCCGGGTGCATCGAGCGACGCCGTGCGGTGCGCCTCCAAGACCAACGGATGCCGTAGCAGCAGATCCCGGAGCCCGTACGCGAACGTGCTCACGACGCCCTGCCACTCTTCCGGCCAGCGGATCGAGGCGATCGCCTCCTCGACGAGGCCCGCCACGAGGGCGTGCCTCAGCGCATCGATTCCGCCGGTCGCGCGGTGCACGGCCATGGGCGAGACGCCGAGCTTCTCGCCGAGGGCCCGGAAGCTCACCGACTCGAGGCCGGAGTCGTCGGCGAGCTCCGCCGCCGCGGCAAGCAGCACGTCGAGCGTGACTGCCGGTTTGCGGCCCGCTCTTGCGGTGGCGACGGGTTCCTGTACCATTCCCACACAATACCGTTACGCGTAACGAAACGACAAGGGACATGACCGAACCGCACGACCTGACTGCCCTCGAGCTCTCGAGCGCGTACGCGCGGAGGGAGCTCGGTGTCGTCGAGGTGATCACGTCCGCCCTGGAGCGAGCAGCCGCGGAAACCGTCGGCGCCTTCACGACGATCACCGCCGACCGCGCGCTCGCCGAGGCGGCGCATGCGCAGCGCAGGCTCGATGCGGGCGGTGCGCCGCTGCTCACGGGCGTGCCCACCGCGATCAAAGACCTCGAGGCCACCCGGGGTGTGCGCACTACCCTCGGCTCGGCGGTCTTCGCGGACTGGCTGCCCGAGGTCGACGACATCATCGTGACCACGCTGCGCGAGCAGGGCCTCGTGAGCATCGGCAAGACAACGGTGCCCGAGCTGGGTGCGGCTTGCTATACCGAGCCCGACACGGCGCCCCCGAGCCGGAGCCCGTTCGATCGCGCGCGATCGGCAGCGGGATCGAGCGGGGGCGCCGCCGCCGCCGTCGGTGCACGACTCGGGCCCGTCGCGCAGGGCAGCGACACGGCGGGTTCGCTCCGCTCGCCCGCGAGCGCGTGCGGAGTCGTGGGCCTCAAGCCGAGTCGCGGTCTGCTCACGGGCGGACTGCTCGGCAGCGACGGGCTGGGCCTCTCATCGAAAGGTCCGATCGCGCGCACGGTGCGCGACGCCGCTGCCCTGCTCGATGCCATGGCCACCGCGAGGCCCGTGGGAACCGTGCATCCGGCCCGCCGCAGCGGCTTCCTGCTTGCGTGCGACGAGCCCGTCGAGAGGCTCACCGTCGTCATTGCCGACGGGTCGGTCTCGGGCGGCCTCGTCGACGAGCGCATCGCTATGGCGTGCGCAAGCGCGGGTCAGGTGCTCGCCCGGCTCGGCCACCGCGTACAGCGCCGCGACCAGCCCCGGGATGCCGCACTCGTCGCCGGCTTCACCCTCATGTTCAGCGCCCTCGCGGCCGCCAAGCCCGTGCCCGAGGGGCGCGAGGGCGACCTGCGGCCCATCGTGCGCCACCTGCGCGCCACGGCCCGGGCGGTCGGGGCCGGGGAGCTCGCGGCATCCGTGCTCACCGTGCAGTCGCGCGCTGCGGCGTGGGCGCAGCGGTTCGAGGAGGCTGACATCGTGATCGCCCCCACCATCACGCGCCCGCCGGCGCTTGTGGGCGAGCTGCGCAACGACGCCGACCCCGCCGCGGAGCTCGAGGCCATGACCCTCTTCACGGGTAACACGATTCTCGCGAATGCGACGGGATACCCGGCGATCAGCCTCCCGCTGGGGTGGACCGACGACGGCCTGCCCCTCGGTGTGATGCTCACCGCGCGCTGGGGGCGCGACGACCTGCTCCTCGCTGTCTCAGCGCGACTCGAGCACGAACTGCCCTGGCACCACCGCACCCCTCAAGGAGATCGATGAACACCAGCACCATCCCCGCCACCCAGAGCCAGCGCGTCGTCACCGTCGTCGGCCTGCTACTCATCGTGATCGCGGTCGCGTCGCTCGAGAGCTTCCTGCTCCCGGCCCTGCCGCACATCCAGCGGGAGTTCGGCGTCGATGCCGCCACCGGCGCTCTCGCGCAGGTGGCTCCGACCCTCACGACGGTCATCATCACCCCGCTCGCGGGCCGGTTCGCCGACGTCTTCGGCGCGCGCCGGACGCTCGCCGTGCTGCTAGCCGCTGTCATCGCCGGCGGTATCACGAGCGCGTTCGCCCCCGTGTTCCCGGTTCTCGTGCTCGGGCAGGTGCTGCAGGGCTTCGCCCTCGGCATCATCCCAGTCGGCTTCGTCGTCATCCGCGGCCTGTTCGACGACCAGGCGATCAAGACGGTCGGCGGACTGTTCATCGCCATGACGGTGGGAGGCGCCGGCCTCGGCGTGCTCGTCGCCGGGCCGATCATCGAGAGCACGTCGCGCGCGGTGCTGTTCGGCGTTCCGACGGCGATCGTCGTCGTGGGTGGAGTCCTCTTCTTCGCGGCGCGTGCGCATCTGGCAATCCGCGAGCAGGATGCACCCACGCGCATCGACTGGGCGGGGGCATCCGTGCTCGCGCTCACGCTCGTAGTGATCGTGGCCTGGCTTGCGAGCACCTCGGCGGCGGGCTGGCTGGCTCTCTCGTCACTCGTGCTGCTCGTCGTGGCTCTCGGCCTCGTCGTCGCGTGGGTGGCGATCGAGCGCCGGGTCGCGCAGCCCATGATCGACATCGCGACACTACGCTCGCGCTCAGTCGGCGGTGCGGTTGCCGTGGGCGTCGGGATCGGTGCGGGCTACGCATCGATCGTCTACCTCATCCCGCAGCAGATCACCCAGCCCGCCGGCGGCGTCGGCCTCGGCGCGACGGCGACCCAGACGGGCTTCTTCCTGGCGGTCGCGTTCGGTGCCGGCTTCCTCGCGTCGCCCCTCGCGGGCAAGGTCGCGCAGCGCGTCGGCACTAGGGCGGTGGGCATCACCGGCATGCTCGTGCTCGCGCTGGGTGCCGCGATTGCACTGATCTCCACCGCCCCCGCGCTCATCGTGGTCGCCCTCGCCCTCGCCGGAGTCGGCGCCGCCTCCGCATCCACCGTCGCATTCTCCTCGGCGGCGAGTGGAGCGGGGGAGCACGAAGTGGGCGTCTCGACCGCGCTCGTGACCATCGCCCGGGCAGTGGGCGGCGCCCTCGCCACCCAGGTCGTCGCGTCGATCATCACCACGATCGGGGTGACGGAGTCGTCGGCGTTCCGCGTCGGGTTCGCTGTGGCAGTGGTGCTCGCCCTCGCGGGCGCGGGTCTTGCACAGCTGCTGCCGCGCGAGCGCGCCGCGGTTGACGTGGGTCACGGGCATCCGTGACCTTTGCAGCGGCAGGGCGTAGCGTGGCTGTCGTGACAGCGTACGTTTCGGCGTTCGAGTTGTTCTCCATCGGAGTAGGACCCTCGAGCTCGCACACCGTCGGCCCCATGCGGGCCGCGCGGGACTTCGCCGACCGGCTGAGCGCCTCCGGGGCTCTACCGCGCGTCGCCCGCATCGACTGCGTGCTCTACGGCTCGCTCGGGGCGACGGGCATCGGCCACGGCACCCCCGACGCGATCGTCGCGGGGCTCGAGGGGCTCGCCCCCGAGACCGTGGACCCGGCGGACGTGCGCGAGCGCTGGCAGCGCTGGCGGGACGGCGACACTCTCTCAGTGGCGGGCACGCACCCGGTGATGTTCGTGAAGAAGGACATCTCGTTCGAGCCGTTCACGCGACTCCCCGGCCACCCCAACGCGATGACCGTCTCTGCGCGCGATGCGTCGGGTGCCCTGCTGGCGAGCGACACCTACTACTCGGTGGGCGGTGGGTTCATCCGTCGGGAGGGGGAGGACGCGCACGCGCACGACCACACCTACCCGTTCCAGTACCGCACCGCCGACGCCCTCCTCGCGCTGTGTGCAGAGCACGGCCTGTCGATCGCGGCGGTCGCGCGCCTCAACGAGGAGTCGCGCCGCTCGCGCGCCGACGTCGACGAGCGGCTCGACGCGATCTGGGCGGCCATGACCGGATGCATCGACGCGGGCCTGCACGCGACGGGCCTGCTGCCCGGCCTCTTGCAGGTCAGACGCCGTGCTGGCGCGATCCGGGAGCAGCTCGAGGGTGAGGCCGGCTCCGGCAAGGCGCTGCCGGGCGACTGGCTCGGCACCTTCGCCCTCGCCGTCAACGAGGAGAACGCCTCCGGCGGCCGCGTGGTCACCGCTCCGACCAACGGGGCCGCGGGAATCCTGCCCGCCGTCGCGCGCTACTGGTCGGAGTTCGTGTGCGACGCCGACGACCCCACCCCGGGCATGCGCGAGTTCCTGCTCACGGCGACGGCCCTGGGCTCGCTGTTCAAGGCGAACGCCTCGATCTCGGGCGCCGAGGGCGGCTGCCAGGCGGAGGTCGGCTCGGCGTGCGCGATGGCCGCGGGCGGACTCACCGCGGCAATGGGCGGTACACCCGAGCAGGTCGAGAACGCCGCGGAGATCGCGATGGAGCACCACCTCGGCCTCACCTGCGACCCGGTCGGCGGTCTCGTGCAGATTCCGTGCATCGAGCGCAATGCGATCGCGGCCTCGACCGCGGTCACCGCCGCGCGCCTCGCGCTGCGCGGCGACGGCTCGCACTACGTGTCGCTCGACACCGTGGTCGAGACGATGCGCCAGACCGGTATCGACATGTCGACGAAGTACAAGGAGACCAGCGAGGGCGGTCTCGCCGTCAACGTCGTGGAGTGCTGACCTAGCCCGACGGGTTCTCGACGGGCGTGCCGTCCTCCTCGGTGCGGTCGGGCTCCTCGGGCGCTCCGCCCGATGCGGTGTCCGGCGGGTTGGTCTCGAGGTCGGCGTTCTTGTCGTTGTCCATGTACGCGACGCTACGCAGGAGACGACGTGATCGTCAGGGGGTTGCGCTCCCCGGTCTACCGTGGTGCTCCCGCGGGTGCAACCCCTACCCCGAACGAGTTCGCACCCACACGCTGGAGAGGTGAACGTCTCCCTCGGCGCCGGCCCGCCCGGCGCGCTCTCCCGCTCGCTGCCGCCCGCGCTCCCCGACGACGTCGACGGTGCGCTCGCCCTCGCGCGGGAACTCGCCGCCCACGAGTCGACCTCGACCCGCGACCTCTGGGAGACGCTCGCCACCCTCGCGGCCCACGACCTCGGGGTGGCTCGCGCCATCGAGCCGCACCTCGATGCCGACGCGATCTTCGCGCAGGCCGGGTTCCAGCTGCCCGTCGGCCGGTGGGGCGTGTTCGCCGCCGAGGGGGGCGACGACCCACTGGTGGCGACCGAGGCATCCGGCGGGTGGACGCTCACCGGCACGAAGCCGTGGTGCTCGCTCGCCGACCGGCTCGACGGTGCGCTCGTGACCGCATCCGGCCGCCTGTTCGCCGTCGCTCTGAAGCGGCCGGGTGTCGAGGTGCTGCCCGGTGCTTGGCTGGCGCGCGGCCTGAGCGAGATTCCGAGCGGGCCCGTGCGGTTCGACTCGGTACCCGCGACTCCCGTCGGTGAGCCCGGCTGGTACCTCACCCGCCCGGGCTTCGCGTGGGGCGGTATCGGCGTCGCGGCCTGCTGGCACGGCGGCGCCGTCGGCATCGCGCGCACCGTCCACGCCGCGGCGGCGGCGAAGCCGAACCCCTTCCTGCTCGAGCACCTGGGCTCCATCGACGAGCTGCTGCAGTCGTCGCGCCGCGCCCTCGCCGAGGCCGCGGACCTCATCGACACGGGCGACCCCGAGCCGAAGGTGCTCGCCAAGCGCGTGCGTGCCACCGTCGCGCGGGCGTGCGAGGAGATCCTCGCGCGTTCCGGCCACGCACTCGGCCCCGCTCCGCTCGCCCTCGACCGGGCGCATGCCAAGCGCGTCGCCGACCTCGGGCTCTACGTGCGCCAGCACCACGCCGAGAAGGACCTCGCCTCCCTGGGCGCGAACCTCGCGGCGACGGACGCCCCGTGGTGAGCTTCGACGCGGCCGAGCCCAGCACTCCCGCCGCGACCTGGGAGGCCGACCCCCGCCTGCACGACCGCCCCCCGCTCGACCTCACGGGCGTGGACGAGGTGCTCGTCGTCGCGGCACACCCGGACGACGAGACGCTCGGCGCGGGCGGGCTGATCGCGGAGTGCGTGCGCCGGGGCATCCGGGTGCGCGTCGTCGTGGTGACCTTCGGCGGCACCGAGCGGGTGCCCGAGCTGGCGGCGGCGATGGGCGTGCTCGGTGCGGCGGCGGAGTCCCTCGGCTTCGGCGACGGGCAGACCCGCGAGCAGCGCGACGGCATCGCCGAGGCGCTCAGGCCGATGATCGAGCGGCTCGGCAGGGGTGCCCTCATCGCGGCGCCCTGGCGCGGCGACGGTCACCGCGACCACCGGGTCGTGGGCGAGGTCGTGGCCGAGCTCGCGGTGGGCAGGAGGCTCGTCGAGTACCCGGTGTGGCTGTGGCACTGGGGCTCGCCCGACTCGGCTGACGTGCCGTGGCAGCAGTTCGCCAGCCTGCGCATCGACGTGGGCCGCAAGGCCGCGGCACTCGCCGAGTACCGCTCGCAGTCGGGGCTGCTGCGCGACGACTTCCTCGAGAACTTCGCCCGTCACGAGCTCTACGTGGTGTCCGACCGCCTCGAAGCCGACTACTTCGAGGCGGTGCACGGCCGGCGCGACGACCCGTGGGGGTTCGAGACGCGCTGGTACGAGCAGCGCAAGCGCGACGTGACCCTGGCTGCGCTGCCCGACGAGCACTACGACTCGGGGCTGGAGATCGGCTGCTCGATCGGGGTGCTCACCGACGTTCTCGCCGGGCGGGTGGGCGATCTGCTGGCCGTCGACGTCTCGGCGACCGCCGTCGAGCGGGCCAGGGAACGGCTCGGGGCCCGCGCGCGCGTCGAACTCGCCGACGTCGTCGACGACTTTCCCGAGGGACGGTTCGACCTCGTCGTGCTCTCCGAGGTCGGCTACTACTTCGGTAGGCGCGGTCTCGAGCGCGTGCTGGACGGCATCGAGCGCCACCTCACCGACGACGGCGTGCTGCTCGCGTGCCACTGGCGCCACCCCGTCGACGACTACCCGCTCACGGGCGACGAGGTGCACGAGATCATGCGCGAGCGCGCGCTCACCATGACCGTTGAGCACTTCGAGCGCGACTTCGTGCTCGGGGTGTTCCGCCGCGACGGGCGCTCGGTCGCCGAACGGACGGGCCTCGCGTGAGCCTCGCGGTCATCATCCCCGCGCGCGACGAGGAGGCGCTCATCGCGCGCTGCCTCACCTCCGTGCTCGAGGCCGCGCGCCACGTGCTCGTGCACGTCGACATCCAGGTCGTCGCCGACGGATGCCTCGACAGCACGGTGCCGATCGCCCGCACGTTCCCCGGGGTGCGCATCCTCGAACTCGAGTCGTCGAACGTCGGGGCCGCGCGTGCCGCGGGCGCCGAGGCCGTGCTGGCGAGGGGCGCCCACTGGCTCGCCAACACCGACGCGGACTCGGTGGTGCCGCCGAACTGGCTCGCGCACCAGGTCGCCCTCGAGCGCGAGGGGTGGGACGCGGTGGTCGGCACGGTCCGCCCGGACTTCGCGGAGCTCGACGCCGGGCAGCGCGCGGCGTGGCTCGCGACGCATCGGGCAGGGGAGCCGAACGGGCATGTGCACGGCGCGAACCTGGGGCTGCGGGCATCCGTGTACCGGGCGGTGGGCGGCTACCTCGCGCTGCCCGAGCACGAGGATGCCGACCTCGTCGCGCGGCTCGACGGCTACCGGGTGATCGCGACCGACGAGGCCGAGGTCGTCACCTCGGCGCGACGATTCGGCCGCACTCCGGGCGGCTACGCCAGGTTCTTGCGCGAGGAGCTGTTCTCCCACCAGTCGAGCACGCGCGTTCCGTAGAACGTGAGCCACGGCGACGGCTCGCCGGGCGGCACATCCACCTCGAACCACTGGGCGCCCGGATGCCTCGGCTGCTGCAACCACGTGCCGTCGGGCTGGCGGTTGCGGCGGATCAGGTCGACGGCGTCGGCGAGCCGGGCATCCGGTGCGGTGCCGTCGTGCAGTGCCACGTCTCGGAAGTAGTCGACCGCCGTGAGCGCCTTGTAGTACGAGCGGAACGGGTAGGTGAAGCGGGTGACGAAGTCTCCGACGAGCTCGCCCGTCGAGAGCCGGTAGAGCAGCTTGCGCTCGAGCAGGTACTCCTCGCCACGGTGGCGCGCCTCGCGCAGTGACGTGTCGCCGGTGGCCTGCTCGTAGTAGAGGATCGCGCGCAGCGCGTTGAGCGTGGAGTGGAACGAGCCACGGGTCGACCCCTCCTCCCACTCGCAGTTCCAGCCGCCGTCGGCCATCTGGTGCTCGCCGAACCAGCGCACCATCGTCGAGACGTCCACGCCGAGCCAGGCGCCGCTCGAGAGCGTCCACGAGTTGATGCACACGTCGACCTCGCCCTCCCAGTACGGGCCGTCGTTGTACTCCCAGGTGCTGTTGGCGCCGACCTTCTGCGCCGTGTCGCCCATGGCGCCGGCGTCGACGCCCCAGAGCCGCAGGTCGTTGAGCGCCCAGGTGGTGGCCGTCCACGGCTGGCCCGGACCGCGCTGCTCGTCGGTGAGGTCGAAGAACCCGGCGGGGAAGAACGAGCCGCCCGCCCACTGCCCATCCGGGTCCTGCCGGTCGAGCAGCATTCGCCCGAACCCGACCTGGGGCACGAGCGCGCGCGTCGCCTGCCAGACGGCCTCGGGCTCGTCGGCGAGGTCGCGCTGCACCTGCCAGCGGAGGGAGGGATCGGTGTCGAGCATCCAGGCAAGGAGGTCCATGACCCCCATGCTGCTATCTCATACTGACAATGTCGATGACGAAGCGGTACCGCACGTCGGAGTTCAGCACGCGCTCGTAGGCTTCGTTGATGTGGTCCGCATCGATGAGCTCGACCTCGGGCGCGATGCCGTGCTCGGCGCAGAAGTCGAGCATCTCCTGCGTCTCACGGATGCCCCCGATGCTCGAGCCCGCGAAGGTGCGGCGGTTGCCGAACAGGGTGAAGACCTTGATCGGCAGGGGCTCGGGCGGTGCGCCCACGTTCACGAGCGTGCCGTCGAGGCGCAGCAGCTTCAGGTAGGCGTTGATGTCGATCTGCGCGCTCACCGTGTTGATGATCAGGTCGAACGAGTTCTTGAGGGTGCTGAAGGTCTCGCGGTCGCTTGTCGCGTAGTAGTGGTCGGCGCCCAGGCGCAGGCCGTCGCCTTTCTTGCTGAGGGACTGGGAGAGCACGGTCACCTCGGCGCCCATGGCGTGGGCGATCTTGACGGCCATGTGGCCGAGGCCGCCAATGCCGACGACGGCGACTCGCTTGCCGGGCCCGGCGTTCCAGTGGGCGAGGGGGGAGTAGGTCGTGATGCCGGCGCAGAGTAGCGGCGCCGCGGCCTCGTAGGGGATGGACTCCGGCACGCGCAGCACGAAATCCTCGTCGACGACGATGTGGGTCGAGTAGCCGCCCTGGGTGATCGTGCCGTCGCGGTCGACCGCCGTGTAGGTGCCCGTGTTGCCGTTGAGGCAGTAGTTCTCCTCGCCGGCGAGGCAGTTCTCGCACTCACGGCACGAGTTGACCATGCAGCCGACACCGACCCGGTCGCCGACCTTGTGCTTCGAGACATCCGTGCCGACCTCGGTGACGACACCGACGATCTCGTGGCCCACGACCTGCGGGTAGGCGATGGCGCCCCACTCGCCGCGCACGGTGTGGATGTCGGAGTGGCAGATGCCCGCGTAGCGGATCTCGATGAGCACATCGTGGGCGCCGACATCGCGGCGCTCGATGGTCGTCTTGACGAGGGGCTCGGTGGCGGAGGGGGCGGCGTAGGCGTTGACGGTAAGCATCCCGACAAGCCTATGCCGCGCACAAGCGAAGTCGGCCGGCGACCAGGGATCCGTGACCAGGCCGACGACCGACGAGATCAAAATACCATTCGGTAGCGTCGCCCGCCCATCCCGCGGCCGGAGTCCACGCCGGTTGCCGGTGCGAGGATTGGAGCATGACCTCTGCCGTCGACGACCTGATCATCACCGTGGTCTGAATCACCGCATGTCCATGCGCCGGTGCCGAATCCCCGGCACTCATGGCGGTTTCGCTCTCGCACATTGTCGGAATGTCCATGCCACATCTCAATACAGTCATGTCGCGCGCCTCGGGGCCGCGGGTAGCGTCGCTGGAGTACCCGACCCAGCCCAATGGAGAGCCCGATGATCGACGCAGTTGACGCGAGTGCCGCGTCGCTCCAGCGACGCGGTCTGCTTGCGGCGATCGTCCATGTCGACGACCGGGGGGTAGCGCTCACCGTCACCCGCGAGGGCCGCACGGTGCTCGACCGGGTACCGTGCGGGCCGGTGGTCGGCGGATCCGCCTACGGCACCGCCCCGGTTGTCGCGGGCGTCACGCACGAGACGGTGACCGAGCGCTTCACCGCCACGTCGGGCAAGGCGCGGGGCGAGCGGGTCGCGGAGCACACCGAATCGGTGCTCACCCTCCACGAGCCCGACGGAACCCCGTGGGAGCTCGTCGTCCGAGTCGCCGCGGACGGAGTCGCAGTGCGCTACCGCCTGCCCCTGCTGGACGGTGTGGCGAGCGTCGAGGGCGACCGCATCGAGCTGGCCCTCGACGGCAGCGAGCGACTCTGGATGCTCGACTACCAGACCTGGTACGAGACCACGCGCTTCGGCACGGATGCCGCGGCCCTCGCCCCCGGCGCCTACGGCCTGCCCGCCCTCATCCGCACCGCTGCGGGCGACCACGTCCTCGTGACCGAGTCGGGCATCGACGGTCGATTCAGCGGATCGCACCTCGACCGCACCCCCGCCGGCCTCCGACTCGTACCCGCCGACTCCGCCATCGAGGTGACGCGCGGCGAGGTCAGCCCGTGGCGCGTGTTCATCATCGGCGGGCTCGCCGACATCGTCGAGTCGCAGCTCGTCGACGAGCTCGCCCCGCCCGTGGTGCCCGAGCTCGCGAACGCTGCCTGGGTGAGGCCGGGCCGCGCCGCGTGGTCGTGGTGGAGTGACTTCTACTCCGGCGCCCAGCTCGAGCACCAGATGCGCTTCGTCGACGAGGCCGCCCAGCTCGGCTGGGAGCACCTGCTCATCGACTGCGGCTGGGACGACAGCTGGGTTCCGGAGGTCGTCGCCTACGCCAGCCGCCGCGGCATCCAGGTGCACATCTGGACCGTGTGGCGCGACTTGAACGGCCCCGAGAACCTGCGCAGGCTGGGGCTCTGGCGCTCGTGGGGTGTCGCCGGCATCAAGGTCGACTTCATGGAGTCGGAGTCGAAGGACCGCTACCGCTGGTACGACGCCCTCTTCGCCGAGGCTGCACGCGTGGGGCTCATGGTGAACGTCCATGGATCCGTGATCCCCCGCGGGTGGGCCCGCACGTGGCCCCACCTCATCGGCTACGAGGCGGCGCGGGGTGCCGAGTACTACGTCTTCTACGACGAGCCGCTCGAGCCCGCGCACAACGTGATCCTCCCGTTCACCCGCAACGTGCTCGGCGCGATGGACTACACGCCCGTCGCATTCTCCGCCCCGAGCCGCCGAACGAGCGACGCGCACGAGCTCGCGCTCTCGGTGGCGTTCGAGTGCGGGATCACGCACTTCGCCGACGACACGTCGGTGTATCTCGCCCGACCGCTCGCGGCGCGCTTCCTGGCGGAACTCGCTCCCTCGTGGGACGAGACGCGACTGCTGGCGGGCGACCCCGACACCGAGGCAGTGCTCGCGCGCCGTCACGGCGACCGCTGGTTCGTCGGCGGCATCGCCTCGGGCGCGGCGCGCACCCTTACCGTGCCGCTCGAGCGACTCGGGCTGGGCGCCGCCGACGCGTGGGTGATCACGGATGCCGGCACCGACCTCGCCGAGCAGACCCAATCCGGCGTGACCGACCTCACCGTCGAGCTCGGCGACGACGGCGGCTTCGCGGCGATCGTGGTCGCGAGCGGAACGTCGATCCACCGGGCGACGCCCCGCACCACGGTCGATCCCCCCACGGTCACGCCCGCGATCGTCGAGCTCGTGGATGGCGAGGCGACGATCAGCGTTAGTGCCGGGGCATCCGTGCGCTTGCCGCCGGGCTGGACGTCGACCGCAGCGGGCGACAACCACACCGTGCGCCCGCTCGCCGGCGCCGACTTCGGCGTCATCACCGTCGAGGCGCCGGGAGACGACGGCGTGCCCGTCGTCGCCCACGCGCGCGTGCTGCGCCGACTCGCCCCTGGCGAGCACCGGCTCTCCGGCCTGCCGTTCCTGGCCTTCCGCAACGCGAGCGGACCGGTCGAGCGCGACCAGTCCAACGGTGGCGGCAACCCCAAGGACGGCGTGCGGCAGGCGATTGCGGGCCAAGGCTTCGACCACGGCATCGGGATGGCCGCGCCGGCGTGGGTGCAGTTCCACCTCGGGGGTGTCGCAGCGACCCTCACCGCGCGCGTCGGTATCGACGACGAGCCGCCCTTCGTGGGGATGGGGCAGCAGCCGCACCCCGTGCCCGACCACCCCCTCACGGCGCGCGCCATCGTGCTCGTCGACGGAATCGAGCGTGCCTCGTTCGACCTCGTGCAGGGCGCAGCCGCGCTCGCCGTGTCGGTCGACGTCTCGGGCGGCCGAGTGCTCGAACTCCGTGTGGAGTCGCCCGATCGCGAGCCGCACATCGACTGGGCCGAGGCCCTCCTCACCGTGACTGCCGTCGACGACGGCCAGCACCCTACTGCCGGTCACCGTTGACCGGCGCGATGAAAGGAAACCCATGCACAAGAAATGGCTAGCCGCAGCAGCAGCCGTGGTGTCCGTAGGCATGCTCACCGCGTGCTCGACGACCGCCGCGGAGCCGGAATCCACCGAGCCCGTCACCATCACGTACGGCCTCTGGGCTGGCACCCAGACGCCCGCGATGCAGGCGATCGCCGACGCGTTCCACGAGGAGAACCCCAACATCACCGTTGAGCTGCAGGAGCTCCCGTGGCCGCAGTACTGGTCGGGCCTGCAGACGGGCGCTGCGGGCGGCACCGCCCCCGATGTGTTCTGGATGCTCGCGCAGAACGTGCGCCCATACGCAACGGGCGGCCAGCTGCTCGACCTCACCGACGCGGTGGCCGAGGCGGGTGTCGACCTCGCGGACTACCCGCAGGCCGTGCTGGACCTGTACGACCAGGGCGACGGCAAGCTCTACGGGCTCCCGAAGGACTTCGACACCAACGCCGTCTGGTACAACAAGGCGCTGTTCGACGCCGCGGGCGTGGACTACCCCGCCGCTGACTGGACGTGGGAGGACTTCCGCGCCGCTGCCAAGGCGCTGACGAACCCCGCCGCAGGGGTGTGGGGTACCGCAGCGCCCATCGACTACCAGGGCGGCTACTACAACACGATCTTCCAGGCCGGCGGTCAGGTGATCTCCGATGACGGCAAGACCGCGGCGATCGACAGCCCCGAGGCGATCGAGGGCATCAAGTTCTGGACCGACATCATGGCCGACGGCTCCTCGCCCACGCTGCAGCAGCTCTCCGACACGGAGGCAGAGACGCAATTCGAGCAGGGCAAGATCGCGATGTACATGTCTGGGGCATACTGGGCGCTCAAGATGTACCAGAACGAGGAGCTCCGCCCGAACGTCGACGTCGCGCCCCTGCCCACGGGCAAGAAGCAGGCGACCGTCACGAGCGGTATCGAGAACGTCGCATACGCCGGCACGAAGCACCCCGCGGAGGCAGCGAAGTTCGTGATGTTCGCGAGCGGCCCCGAGGCAGCGAAGATCCAGGCCGAGTCCGGAGCGGTCCTCCCCGCGTTCAAGGGCACCTCCCAGACCTGGATGGACGCCATGCCGGAGTTCACCAACCTGCAGGTCTTCATCGACGCCCTCGACTACGCAGTGCCGCTGCCCGTGCAGGGCAACGCCGCCGAGTGGCAGGGCATGCAGGCCGACTACCTGACCGCAGCGTGGAACGGCGAGACCTCGGCGGCGGATGCCGCGAAGGCCTACGCCGAGGCGATCAATAAGGTCCTGGCCGAAGGCTGATGACAAGCAACGTTTCGAGCCCGGTGGGGCGGCCCCGCCGCCGCACCGGGCTCGGGGCGCGCACCGACTGGTGGGCGCTGGCGATGATCGCGCCGGCGCTCATCGGCCTTGCCGCCCTCTACCTCTGGCCGTTCGTCTCCACCTTCCTCAAGAGCTTCATGAACGTACCGGTCTTCGGGCCCGGCAAGTTCAACGGCGTCGACAACTACACCAAGCTCCTCACCGACCCGGAGTTCTGGCAGGCGCTCGGCAACACCGCCCTGTACACGGTGCTCGTGCTCATCGGCATCCCGCTCGCCATCGTCTTCGCGGCGCTCATCCAGCAGGTGTCTCGCGGGCGGGCCGTCTACCGCGTGCTCTTCTTCCTGCCGGTGGTCACGCTCCCGGTCGCGGTGGGCATGGTCTGGCGCTTCATCCTCAACGGCGATTTCGGCATCCTCAACTTCGTGCTCTCGCTGGTCGGCATACCCGGGGAGTACTGGGTGGCCGACGCGCGCTTCACGATCTACGCGTTCGCCGTCGTGGGCATCTGGATGGGCCTGGGCGTCAACCTCATCATCCTCGGCGCGGGCCTGCAGTCCATCCCCACGGAGCTGTACGAGGCGTCGAGCCTCGACGGAGCCAACCGCGTGCAGCAGTTCTTCTCGATCACGCTGCCGCTGCTGAGCCCGAGCATCTTCTTCGTGACGATCCTCACGACCATCTCGGCGTTCCAGATGTTCGACCTGGTTTTCGTCATGCTCGGCAGCGTGAACAACACCGCGCTGCCCGACTCGAAGACGATCGTCTACCTGTTCTACGACGCCGCGTTCGTGCAGTTCAAGCAGGGCTTCGCCGCGACCATCGCGATCGTGCTGCTCGTGATCATCATGATCGTGACGGCCATCCAGTTCCGCCTGCAGAAGAGATGGGTCACCTATGACTAGCCGCAACTCGGCGGCGAGCCGCGGGGAGTGGCGCATCCACGTCATCCTCATCATCGCCGTCACGCTCATGGTCATCCCGTTCGTCTGGGAGATCCTCACGGCGTTCAAGACGAGCAACGAGGTGGCCTCGCTGCCGCCGACGATCATCCCCGCCAATCCCACGCTGCACGCGTTCGAGACGTTCTTCACGTCGGTGCCGTTCTGGGCGCAGTTCAGCGTCTCTGCGTTGTCGCTGATCATGCGCGTCGTCGGCCAGGTGCTCATCGCCGCGCTCGCGGGCTACGCCTTCGCGCGGCTGCGGTTCCCCGGTCGCAACGTGCTGTTCGTGCTCTTCCTCCTGATGCTCATGGTGCCGAGCCAGCTCTTCCTGCTCGGCCAGTTCGAGCTCATGAAGGGTCTCGGCCTGCTCAACACCCTGCCGGCCCTCGCGATCCCGGGCATCTTCTCGGCGTTCGGCACCTTCCTGATGCGCCAGGCGTTCATGACCATGCCGAAGGAGTACGAGGAGGCCGCGCGCCTCGACGGCGCCGGAACTCTGCGCACCTTCTGGAGCGTCATGCTCCCGATGGCACGGTCGATGATCGCCGCACTCGCCGTGCTCACCTCGCTCTACTCGTGGAACGACCTGCTGTGGCCGCTCATCGTGTCGCCGGGTGGCGGCAACCGACCGCTCACGGTCGGGCTCGCGAGCATGCAGGGCCAGTTCGGCACTGACTACCCGACGCTCATGGCGGGCGCGCTGGTCTGCACCATCCCGCTCGTCGTCGTGTTCCTCGCGCTGCAGCGCCAGTTCTTCGCCGGTATCGCGTCGAGTGGCCTGAAAGGATGACCCCCGTGCACGATGTCGTCCATCTCCGCTCCGGCGGCACCAGCCTCGTCGTGGCCACCGACGGCGGCCGCCTGCCCCGCATCATCCACTGGGGCGTCGATCTCGGCGATCTGCCGGATGCCGCACTCGCCGACCTCGCACGCGCGGGCCTCCCGGCGATCGGGGACTCGGCGGTCACCTACCCGCAGCCCGTGCCGGTCGTCGCCCAGCTGCCGGAAGGGTGGCTCGGCCGCCCCGGCGTGGTCGGGTCGAGCGCGGGCACCCGCTGGGCGCCGCTGTTCCGCGACGCCACCTACTCGCTCGACGGCACCTGCCTCACGTGCGACGCCGTCGACGCCGAGTACGACCTCGCACTGCGCATCGAGCTCGAGCTGCTGCCCGGCGGTGTGCTGCGCGAGCGCGCAACGATCACCAACCATGGCGACCCGTGGCGCGTCGAGACCCTCGAGCTCGCTGTGCCCGTGCCCTCGCACGCGACCGAGCTGCTCGACTTCACCGGGCGCTGGGCGCTCGAACGTGTGCCGCAGCGCCACTCGTTCGACGTGGGCGCATGGGTGCGCGAGTCGCGGGGCGGCAAGCCCGGTCTCGAGAACACCATGCTCATGCTGGCGGGCGAGCAGGGCTTCGGCTTCCGCTCCGGCCACGTGTGGGGAGTGCACGTCGCCTGGAGCGGCAACCAGGTCGTCGCTGCCGAGCGGGTTCCGGCCGGCTCGCGGCGCCTCTCCGGCGCGGAGCTGCTGCTGCCCGACGAGGTAGTGCTCGCCACGGGCGAGAGCTACGAGAGCCCGTGGCTGTACGCCTCGTGGGGAGACGGCATCGACGAGCTCGCCGCGCGCTTCCACGGCTACCTGAGGTCGCGGCCGGAGCACCCCTCCGCCGCCCGGCCCGTCATCGTCAACACGTGGGAGGCGGTGTACTTCGAGCACGATCCCGACACGCTCGTGCGGCTCGCCGAACGCAGCGCCGCGCTCGGAGCCGAGCGCTTCGTCGTCGACGACGGCTGGTTCCTCGGGCGGCGCGACGACACGACGTCCCTCGGCGACTGGTCGGTGGACCGAGCGGTCTGGCCCTCCGGCCTAGAGCCGCTGGCGGCACGGGTGCGCGAGCTCGGGATGGACTTCGGGCTGTGGTTCGAGCCGGAGATGGTGAACCTCGACTCCGAGCTCGCGCGCGAGCATCCGGACTGGATCTTCGACGCCGGCCACGGGGTCGGCATGCCCTCGCGCCACCAGCACGTGCTCGACCTCGGCCACGAGCAGGCCTACGACCATGTCTTCGGGCAGGTCTCGGCGCTAGTCGACTCGCTCGGCATCGCGTACATCAAGTGGGACCACAACCGTTACCTGCTCGATGCGGGGCGCACTCCCAGCGGCCGCCCGGGCGTGCACCGGCAGGTGGAGCAGGTGTACCGCATGATGCGCGAGCTCACGGCGGCGCATCCGGGCCTCGAGATCGAGTCGTGCGCCAGTGGCGGCGGCCGCGTCGACCTCGGGATCATGCGCTTCGCCGCCCGCGTCTGGCCGAGCGATTGCAACGACCCGCACGAGAGGCTGGAGATCCAGCGGTGGACGGGCCTGCTGCTGCCGCCCGAGCTGCAGGGCACGCACATCGGCGCGGAGGAGTCGCACACCACCCACCGCTCGCACCCGCTCGACTACCGCGCCGAGAAGGCCCTCTGGGGTCACCTCGGTGTCGAGATCAACCTGCTCACGGCGTCGGACGACGAGTTCGCCCAGCTCAAGCGCTGGGTCGACTTCCACAAGGCCAACCGCGAGTTGCTGCACACGGGCACCGTCGTGCACGGCGACACCGACGCAGCGGTGCGCCTCGAGGGCGTAGTCGCAACGGATGCCTCGGCAGCCCTCTACGCGTTCAGCGTCGTCGAGCGTCCCGCGACCTGGCCTCCCGGCCGGATGCGCCTGCCGGGCCTCCAGCCCGACGTGCTCTACCGCGTGGAGACCGTGCACCCCGGCGTCGAGGCGCACGGCGCCCAGCCGCCGTGGACCCACGACGGCGTGACCCTCACCGGGCGCGTGCTCGGCGCCCTGGGGGTGGAGGCGCCCTCGCTCGACCCCGACCGGTCGGTGCTCGTGCGCGCGGTCCGGCGTGACTGAGGCGAGCACCGGGCTCGTCGGCATCCACGGCCTCGTCGCCGGTGAGGTCACGGCGGACGTCGCGGAGACCGCAGCGAGCCTACGGCGGCTCACCGTGCGCGGCGTCGACCTCGTGCGCGGCACGCTCGACGACGAGCCGCCGCTCGGCGCCGGAATGGTGCTCGTGCCCTGGCCCAATCGCGTGGAGGGCGGCCGGTGGGCGCTCGACGGGGTGCCGCAGCAGCTCGAGCTGACCGAGCCCGAGCTCGGCAATGCCCACCACGGCCTGCTCGCCCGCGAGCGCTACTCGGTGCGCGAGCGCGGTCCCGGCCGCGTGCTTCTCGCGGCGCCGATCCCCGCAGCGCCGGGCTACCCGTTCCACCTCGCGACGGCTGTCGAGTACCGCCTGAGCGCCGACGGCGTCGAGGTCACGCACATCATCGACAACCTCTCGTCACGCCCGGCGCCGGTCGCGCTGGGAGCGCACCCGTACCTTCGCATCGGCGATCTCGCCGTCGAAGATCTCGTGCTGCAGCTCTCGGCGGGCCGCGCGTTGAACCTCGACGACGGGCACATCCCCCGCGGATCGGTCGACGTCACGGGAACGCCGCTCGACCTGCGCGTGGGCCGGCTCGTGCGCGACGTGGTGCCGCACGGCTGCTACACCGGCCTGGAGGTGGTCGACGGGCTCGTGCAGCACCGGCTGCGCGCGGGCGACGGGCGCGAGGTGCGGCTGTGGGCCGAAGCGGTGTTCTCACACGTTCAGGTGTTCGTGACCGACGACTTCCCGGCCAGCGGCGGGGCCGTGAGCGCCATCGCCATCGAGCCCATGACGGCGCCGCCCAATGCGCTGCGCACGGGGGACTCGTTGCGCTGGCTCGAGCCGGGCGAGCGGTGGACCGCCCGGTGGGGCATCCGTCTCGTCGGCTAGCCCTTGTCGCGCTCGCGGTACTCGGTGGGGCTCGCCTCGTGGAGGCGTCGGAAATGCCGTGAGAAGTAGAACGGGTCGTCGTAGCCGACCTCGCGCGCGATCTCGTTGATGGGAACCGTGGTGGTATCGAGCAGCTGGCGGGCGCGCGCCATGCGCAACGAGGTCTGGTGGGCGAGGACGCCCCCGCCTGTCGCGCGGCGGAACTGAGCGCTCAGGTGCGATGGCGAGACGCCCACGAGCGCTGCGAGGTCGGAGACGCGCACCGTGCTGTCGAACCGCTCGGAGAGGTAGAGCATCGCGCGCTGCAGGGGGTCGCCGGGCGAGGGGAGCGACCGGTCGATGACGATCTGGGTGAGGAGCTTCCACGCGGTTCCCGCGGCACCGATGAGGCTCGCGGGTGCGTGGTTGCGCTCGAGGGTCGACGTGATCTCGTCGAGGAGTGCCACGGCGCGGTCGATATGGCGGATCGGAACGACCGGCTTCGCCGCGCTCACGCCCATCTCCGCGACGAGTTCCGGTAGGTCGCTCCCGCGCAGGTGGCACCACCAGATCGTCCATGGGGAGCCGTCGGAGCTGCCGTAGGCGTGGGGCGTGCCGCTCGGAATCACGAGCGCCGCATTGGAGCCGATGCGGTGCTGCGCACCCGCGATATTCGCCCAGCCCGTGCCGCTCACGCACACGATGACTATCGTCTCGTCGATGCCAGAGGGTCGCTGCATCAAGTGATCGACGGCATGCGGATAGTGGCCGCTGTCGGTGACGACGAGGCGGCGGGTAACGGGGCGCGCGAGCGCCTCGACCACCGTGCGGCGGGGCACGACGCTCAGGCGCTGGTCTCTGAAGCCTTCCTGGATGGGCACCGGCTCAGTATGCACCATCGTCGGATCGTCCATGCCGGGTCGTCGTTCGCTCATTCCGAGCCGGATGCCCGCCCGCTTGACTAGCAGGACCATGAACCACCCCGACGCCCCGTTCGAGCTACCCGCTGCCCCCGAGAACCTCGCGGACCGTCTTGCCGCGGGGGGTGCCATCGCGTGGAGCGAGCCCGTCGTCATCCCGACGTACGAGCCGCAGGAATCGGATCGCTACCCGATGTTCCTCGACCGGCGGGTGTACCAGGGCTCGAGCGGTCGGGTCTACCCGATCCCGTTCACCGACCGCATCGCGACCGAGGCGACGCAGCGGCAGTGGCAGGCAGTCCACCTTGAGAACCGGTGGATACGCCTCATGGTGATGCCCGAGCTCGGCGGTCGAATCCACGTCGGTCTCGACAAGACGGTCGGCTACGACTTCTTCTACCGCAACAACGTCATCAAGCCCGCTCTCGTCGGCCTCGCCGGCCCGTGGATCTCGGGTGGCGTCGAGTTCAACTGGCCGCAGCACCACCGCCCGGGAACCTTCCTCCCGGTCGAGGTGAGCATCGAGGAGGGCGACGACGGCTCGGTCACCGTCTGGAACTCCGATCACGACCCGTTCGACCGCATGAAGGGCATGCACGGTGTGCGCCTGCACCCCGACCGGGCGACGGTCGAGCTCGTCGTGCGCCTCCACAACCGAACCAGCGAGGTGCACACGTTCCTGTGGTGGGCGAACGTCGCGGCCCGCGTGCATGACGACTACCAGTCGTTCTTTCCGACCGACGTGCGCTATGTCGCCGATCACGCGCGCCGGGCGATCACGGCCTTCCCCGAGGCCGATCGGCCGTACTACGGGGTGGACTACCCGGCCCGGCACGCCTCGGGCGGCGATCGCCTCGACTTCTACCGCAACATCCCGGTGCCGACGTCGTACATGATCGTGGACACCGTCGACGACTTCTTCGGCGGGTACGACCACGCTGCGCGCGCCGGGTTCGTGCACGTCGCCGACCGGCACGTCGCGCCCGGGAAGAAGCAGTGGACGTGGGGCAATGCGCCGTTCGGCCACGCGTGGGACGACCTGCTCACCGACGGCGACGGCCCGTACGTCGAGCTCATGGCGGGCGTCTACACCGACAACCAGCCGGATTTCGCGTGGCTCATGCCCGGCGAGACCAAGACCTTCACCCAGACCTGGTACCCCATCCAGGGCATCGGAGTCGTGCACCAGGCCAACCTCGAGGCGGCCGTGCACCTGGAGGTCGCGGACGGCACCGCGATCCTCGGTGCGGCCGCAACGGCGCCGCGGCGCAATGTGAAGGT
>CAIXMB010000131.1 GCA_903920435.1 uncultured Actinomycetes bacterium | reverse complement strand
GGCTTGACGAGGACGAGGGTTTCTTCGACTGACATTCAGCTCTCCTGTAGTTGTGATCGTTGGCGGTCGATCTGCCGCCCCTTGATGAAGCAGTAGACCCAGATCGCGACGAAACCCGCCGCGATGAAATACATGACGGGCAGCAGGATGCCCGTGGCGGCGAGCACGGCCTGGAGCACCCAGCCCAGCCACACACCCCAGCGGAACCGCAGCAGCCCCGCGGTGAGGACGAGCGCGATCAGGAGCCCTCCCCCGCCCGCGAACGCCGTGACGGGCGGCACGGCCTTCAGGCCGAAGGCCGTGAGCGTCACGAAGAACATGAGCACGGCCTCGAGGCCGAGCACGATGCTGAGCAGGGACTCTGTGGTGCTGCGAACCCGCCTCATCGCTTCCACTTCCCCGCCGCGGCGAGCTCGATGGCCTCGCCCACCAGGGTGATCGAGCCCGTGACGATGACCGCCCGGCGCTCGCTCTCCGCTGCCCAGTGGCGGGCGCGCACGATGGCCTCCTCGAAGGAATCGAAGTCCTCCGATTCCTCGCTGGTCTCTCGGACGATGTCGAGCAGCTCGTCGGCGGGGATCGCCCGCTCGGACTGCGACTGTGTCACGTAGAAGGCCGTCGCCACCGGGGCGAGCGCCTCGACGATGCCGCGCGCATCCTTGTCCTGCAGCACGCCGAGCACGACGGCGATCTCGTCGAAGGTGAAGTAGCTCGTGAGGGCGGCGGCGAGCGCGGCGGCTCCGTGCGGGTTGTGCGCCGCATCCACGATGACAGTGGGCTCGGTGCCGACGATCTGCAGACGACCGGGCGAGGTCGCGGTCGCGAGGCCCTCGGCCAGCACGTCGCCCACGAGGGGCTGCGTGCCACCGCCGAGGAACGACTCGACGGCGGCGATCGCCAGGGCGGCGTTGTGGCCCTGATGGTCGCCGAACAGCGGGAGGAACAGGTCGGAGTACGTGCCCGCGAGCCCGCGGACGGTGATGACCTGTCCGCCGACCGCGAGGGTCGAGCTCTCGAGCGCAAAGCCCGAGCCCTCCACCGCGAGGGTCGACTCCGTGAGCTCCGCCGCGCGCTCCAGCTCGGCGAGGGCATCCGGTGCCTGGATTGCGGAGACCACGGCGGCGGCCGGCTTGATGATGCCCGCCTTGGTGCGCGCGATCTCGGCGACCGTCGAGCCGAGGCGCTGGGTGTGGTCGAGAGCGATGGGCGCGAACACGGCGACCTGGCCGTCGCCGACGTTCGTCGAGTCCCACTCGCCGCCCATGCCGACCTCGATGACGGCGACGTCGACGGGGGCGTCGGCGAAGCTCGCGTAGGCGAGCACCGTGAGCGCCTCGAAGAAGGTCAGCGGCTCCTCGCCCTTGTCCGTGAGCTCGCCGTCGACGAGGTCGAGGAAGGGGGTGATGTCGTCCCAGTTCGCGGCGAGCGCGCGGTTCGAGATCGGCTGCCCGTCGACCACGATGCGCTCGTTGACCCGCACCAGGTGCGGGCTCGTCATGAGGCCGGTGCGCAAACCGTAGGCGCGCAGGATGCTCTCGGTCATGCGGCTCGTCGACGTCTTGCCGTTCGTGCCGGTGACATGCACGATCGGGTACGAGCGCTGTGGGTCTCCCAGCAGCTCAAGGGCGCGGCGCGTGGCGTCGAGGCGGGGCTGCGGGGCGGCCTCGCCGATGCGCGCGAGCAGTTCGGCGTAGACGCGGTCGGCGTCCTCCTGGTACTCGGCGTCCTCGAGCTCGTAGTCCGAGTCGTCATCGAGGTTGGTGCCCTCGTTGCCACTGGCGAACGGGCTCAGGTCGGCCAGCGGGTGGTCACTGGGTTCGAGGTCGTCCTCGCGGTCATCAGACATCAACAGCTCCCGACTTCGTCACGTCGATGACCAGTACACCAGCATTCGAGTACTGGCCGACAGCCAGCACCGTGCGCTGGGCGGCGGCATCGAGCGCCGCCGTCGACTCGGGGTCGGCGGACTCGGTGAACGTCGCCTCGACCGCGAGGGTCTCGGCGGCGATCGTCTCGACGAACAGGCCCAGCACGCCGATGTCGGCCTTGTGCGCTCCCGTGATCGTGAGCACGATACGGTCGCTCACCTCGAGGCCCGCCGCCTTGCGCGTGTCCTGGATGGCACGGATGATGTCGCGCGCGAAGCCCTCGGCGAGCAGCTCGGGCGTGAGCTCGGTGTCGATGAGCACGAACCCGCCGTCACCGAGGAAGGCGATGGCGCTCGACTCGTCGGCGGCCTCCAGCTCGAGGTCGAACTCGCCCTCGTACAGCTCGATGCCGTCGACCTCGACCGTGCTGACGCCCGATTGCACCCACGTGCCCGCCTTCGCGGCCTGGATCACCTGCTGCACCTGCTTGCCGAGACGCGGGCCGAGAGCGCGCGCGTTCACCGTGAGCTTCTGCGTGATGCCGAAGTCGCCGGGGTCGGCCGACTCGAGGAAGGTCACGTTCTTGACGTTGAGCTCGTCGCGCAGGATTCCCTCGACGCCGTCGAACCACTGCGTGCGGCTCGTGACGACGGTCAGCGACGCGAGCGGGAGCCGCACACGCAGGTTGCGCGACTTGCGCAGCGCGAGGCCGGCGGAGGCGATCTCGCGCACGGAGTCCATCTCGGCCACGAGCTCGGGGTCGTACGGGTACTGCTTCGCGTCCGGCCAGTCCTCGAGGTGCACGCTGCGCCCACCGGTGAGGCCGCGCCACATCTCCTCGGCAACGAGCGGGATGAGGGGAGCGGCAACCCGCGTGACCGTCTCGAGGACGGTGTACAGGGTGTCGAAGGCATCCGTGTCGCCCTGCCAGAAGCGGTCACGACTGCGACGCACGTACCAGTTGGTGAGCACGTCGGCGAAGTCGCGCAGCTTGTTCGCCGCGACGGGGCTGTCGAGGTTCTCGAGGTCGATGGTGACGGCGTCGACGAGCTCGCCGGTCTTGGCGAGGATGTAGCGGTCGAGCACGTTGGCCGGGGCATCCGTCACGAGCTTCGCCTCATAGCCGTCGGCGTTCGCGTAGAGGGTGAAGAAGTAGTACGTGCTCCACAACGGCAGCAGCAGCTGGCGCACGCCCTCGCGGATGCCCTCCTCCGTCACGACGAGATTGCCGCCACGGATGACCGAGCTCGACATCAGGAACCAGCGCATCGCGTCGGCGCCGTCGCGGTCGAACACCTCGTTCACGTCCGGGTAGTTGCGCAGGCTCTTGGACATCTTCTGCCCGTCGGAGCCGAGCACGATGCCGTGGCTGATCACGTTCGTGAACGCGGGCCGGTCGAAGAGCGCCGTCGACAGCACGTGCAGCAGGTAGAACCAGCCGCGCGTCTGGCCGATGTACTCCACGATGAAGTCGGCGGGGTTGTGCGCCTCGAAGAACTCCTGGTTCTCGAACGGGTAGTGCACCTGGGCGAACGGCATCGAGCCCGAGTCGAACCACACGTCGAGTACGTCCTCGATGCGGCGCATGGTCGACGCGCCCGTGGGGTCGTCGGGGTTGGGACGGGTGAGCTCGTCGATGAACGGGCGGTGCAGATCCGTCGGGCGCACGCCGAAGTCGGCCTCGAGCTCGTCGAGCGAGCCGTACACGTCGATGCGCGGGTACTCCGGGTTGTCGCTCTTCCACACCGGGATGGGGCTGCCCCAGTAGCGGTTGCGGCTGATCGACCAGTCGCGCGCGTTGCCGATCCACTTGCCGAACTGGCCGTCCTTGACGTTGTCGGGAACCCAGTTGATCTCCTGGTTGAGCTCGCCCATGCGGTCGCGGAACTCCGGCACGCGCACGAACCAGCTCGACACGGCCTTGTAGATCAGCGGGTTGCGGCAGCGCCAGCAGTGCGGGTAGCTGTGCTCGTAGCTGGCGACCTTGAAGAGGCGCTCGTCGGCGCGCAGCTTCTGGATCAGCGGCTTGTTCGCGTCGAACACCTGCAGGCCCGCGACATCCTCGATGTTGGGCAGGAACCGGCCACCGTCGTCTACCGACAGGATGACGGGGATGCCCGCCGCCGCGCACACGACCTGGTCGTCCTCGCCATACGCGGGCGCCTGGTGCACGATGCCCGTTCCCTCGCCCGTCGCCACGTAGTCCGCGACGAGGATCTGCCAGGCGTTCTGCGTGCCCCACTGCTCGGTGTCGGCGTAGTAGTCCCACAGCCGGTCGTAGTGCACGCCCTCGAGCTCGCTGCCCGTGAGAGTACGCGAAACTGCTGCCGCGGCATCCTCAGAGGACGCATATCCGAGTTCTTTCGCGTAGGCGGCGACCGTGTCGAGCGCGAGCAGGAACTCGGCCACGCCCTCTGCCGAACCGTCCGCGGCACCGCGGGGCCCGCTGGGCACGACGGCGTACTGGATGTCGGGGCCGACGGCGAGCGCCAGGTTGGTCGGCAGTGTCCAGGGCGTCGTCGTCCACGCCAGGGCCTTCACGCCGGTGAGGCCGAGCGCCTCGGCCCGCTCACCCACGAGCGGGAAGGTCACGGTCACCGACTGGTCCTGGCGCATCTTGTAGACGTCGTCGTCCATGCGCAGCTCGTGGTTCGAGAGCGGCGTCTCGTCGTGCCAGCAGTACGGCAGCACCCGATAACCCTCGTAAGCGAGGCCCTTCGTGTGGAGCTGCTTGAACGCCCAGATCACGGATTCCATGTACGTCACGTCGAGCGTCTTGTAGTCGTTCTCGAAGTCGACCCAGCGGGCCTGGCGGGTGACGTACTCCTCCCACTCCTTCGTGTACTCGAGCACGGACTCGCGGGCCTTCGCGTTGAAGACCGCGATGCCCATCTCCTCGATCTGCGACTTCTCGGTGATGCCGAGCTGGCGCATGGCCTCGAGCTCGGCAGGCAGGCCGTGGGTGTCCCACCCGAAGCGGCGGTGCACCTGCTTGCCGCGCATGGTCTGAAAGCGCGGGAAGAGGTCTTTCGCATAGCCGGTCAGGAGGTGCCCGTAGTGCGGCAGGCCGTTGGCGAACGGCGGGCCGTCGTAGAAGACCCACTCCGGCGCACCCTCGCGCTGGTCGATGGAGGCCTGGAACGTGCCGTCCTGCTTCCAGAACGCGAGCACGCGCTTCTCGATCTCCGGGAACCGCGGCGAGGCCTGCACCGGTTCGTCGGGAGTGTGGCGGGGGTAGGGCATGTGGTCTCCTCTTCGTACGAGGACGACCTCCCGGCCGCGGTACCACCCCGCTTGCGCACTGCTGCGCCACTCAAACTGCTGCCCGGTTCTACCCCGCTGTCGCGGCTCTTCCGGAGGCTCCCCGTCGATAGCGGATCACTGCCTGTGCAGCCATTCTATGCGCGTCGGGCGAGTGAGTTCAGCAGTGCGGCAGCCCGTTCGCTGTCGGCGGTCGTCACCACGAGGGCGCCGCCGCTCCGGCGGCGCACCTCCAGGGCGGGGCCCGAGCTGAGGATGATGCCGAGGCGGCGCTTACCCGCCCAGCGCACGCCCCACCCGCCGAAACCACTCGTGGGGTCGACAGAGACGGATGCCGCGCCCGCCACGTCCTCGAGGGGCACCGTGAAGCGTGGCCACCCGAGCGCCGAGCGCGCGACTATTCCGCGGGAATCGATGCGCACCGTCCAGAACAAAGACCCGGCGCCGAGGAGCGCGACAAGGCCCACCGCGAGCACGTAGATCACGGCCGCGGGGGTCGGCGCGACGAGCCAGACCACGGCTGCACCACCGACGACAAGGGCAGCCAGTACCCCGAGAACGATTCCGAGCCACCGGGCGGGCTCGAGCCGACGAACCCACGTTGCCCGCTCATCGCTGGCGAGTTCGAGGGTCGGCAGGGTCGCGGGATCGAGCTCGGCAATCGGCGCGGGCGCGGGCAGGAAGAACCACACAGCGACCGCGAGCGCGATGCCGCCGCCGAAGCCGACGATGAGCACCGGGAGGATGGAACCCGCGTCGCGCGCATCCGCAACACCTGCCTGAGTGAGCAGCCCCCCGGCGGAGAGGCCGCCGAGCACGGTCGCCAGGAATGGCGCGATGGCCAGCACAATGCGCTGGTTGACAGTCTCCGTTCGCGATCCGCGGATGATGGCGAAGGCGAATGCGCTGTAGGCGAGGACGACGATGGGCACGAGCAGCAGGAACCCGATCGGCGAGCCGAAGCCATCGGGCGCGCCGGAGGGTCCCCAGTGCACGGCGACGGGGTCGGGAAGGCTGGGCAGTGCGACGAGCATCACCACGACGGAGGCGGCGGCGATGAGGAGCGGGACGATAACGCCTGCCACGAGCATCCGGGTACGAGCACTCATTCGTAGGCCTTCCTGATCAGTGCCGCGAGTGCGGCGGGTGTGAGGTCGAGCTTCTTGGCCTCGGCGACGACGCGCTCGATGTCCCGCCCCAGTTGGGCGTAGTCGCGGGCGCGGGAAGCGACGGTCGCCCCCCTGCCGCGGCGCAGATCGAGGAACCCCTCGTCGCGCAGCACCTGGTACGCGCGCAGCACGGTGTGCACGTTGACGTCGAGCGAGTCGGCGAGGTCGGCGGCTGCGGGAAGGCGCTCGCCCTGCGTGAGCGAGCCATCGATGACCTGGGCACGGATGCCCGACACGAGCTGCTCGAACAACGGCGTCGCCGAGCCGGGGTCGACGGTGAGGTACATGCAATTACTATAGCTGAATTAGAACAATGGTGGGAATGGGATGGCGTTCCTGCTGATTGACTGTGAGCGTGACTATCACCAGTGGCAAAGCGCCAACCACTACAGAAGCAGTACCCGCCCCGCACTACGAGCCCGCCAAGGCCCGTAAGGCAGTCTGGGCCGCACTCGTCGGCTCCTCCCTCGAAGCGTTCGACTTCTACGTCTTCGCCTACTTCAGCGCGATCTTCGCCCCCACCCTGTTCTTCACCGAACTCGACCCCGCGGCGGGCCTCCTGGCCTCGTTCGCCTTCATCGCCGTCGCCTTCGTGGTGCGCCCCATCGGCGCCATCATCTTCGGCAACCTCGGCGACCGCATCGGGCGCAAGCGCACCCTGATCCTCACGATCACGGTCATGGGTCTGGCGACGGGCGCCATCGGCCTCCTGCCCGACTTCGCGACCATCGGCCTCGCGGCGCCGATCCTGCTCCTGCTGCTGCGCGTCGTGCAGGGCCTCTCGCTCGGTGGCGAGTGGAGCGGCGGAATCCTCGTCGCCGTCGAGCAGGTCGAGCCCAAGCGCCGCGGGTTCTTCGCGGCGCTCCCCCAGCTCGGCTCCCCGGTCGGCACGACCCTGACCGCCGCGCTGCTCATCATCCTGCCGCTCGTCATCTCGGGGCCGGACATGCTCGCGTGGGGGTGGCGGATCCCGTTCCTCGTCGCCTTCCCGCTGCTGGCCGTCTCGCTCTACCTGCGGCTCGCGATCGACGAGACGCCCGTGTTCAAGAGCATCCTCGCCGCAGACAAGCGCGAGCGCATCCCGGTGCTCGCCGCCCTGCGCAAGTACCCGGTCGCGATCATCGTGGCGATCGCCGCCGCCCTGCTCGGCATCGGGTCGTACTCGCTCATGAACACGTACACGATCGGCTACGGCATCAGCGTGCTCGGGTTCTCGTACCCCGACCTCGCGCTCGCCACGCTCATCGGCAGCCTGCTGCAGTTCGTGACGATCCCGCTGTTCGGCATCCTCGCCAACCGCATCGGGCCGGCCCGCGTCGTCGTGATCGGCGCCATCG
>CAIXMB010000130.1 GCA_903920435.1 uncultured Actinomycetes bacterium | reverse complement strand
GTCCCCGTGAGGATGTACGTGCCGGCGGCGTCGATCGTGACCGTGCCGCTCTGCGAGTCGAGGTCGATGGTGGTCACCCCATCCGTCGACCACTCGTCGTCGTTCGTCGTCGTGTAGTCGTCGTTGGCGGCCATCGCGTCAGCGGCAGTGAGCGTCGCGTCCACCGCGACGGTGGTGACCGCGGTCTCCTGTGTGGTCGAGGCAACGGGCGCCTCGATCGCGGCGGCCGTGCAACCGGCGAGCAGGACGCTCCCGAGGAGCAGGCCGGTGGTGGTCAGTATGTAGCGGGGCTTCATGACGCATCCGATCGGAAGTATCGGCGCAGCACGCGCGCCCATTTGTTGGAGGGAAGGTCGGCGCGCAGGGCGGCGAGACCCGTGCCGAACTTGGAGATCGTCGCCGGTCGATGGCCGTGCGACCACAGCAGCCGGTCGACCTCGGAGGTGCGCGAGCCCGACTTGGTCTCGATGATCGCCAGGTCGGGCGTGGCCAGCACGCGGCCGTCGTCGCCCTCCCAGCTGAGGTCGGTGTCGACCGTCGCCCGGCTGCCCGAGGCGGGGAGGAAGAGCGTCGTGCGGTTGTAGCGCGTGACCAGTGTGGGCCGCAACTCGAGCTCACCGGCGCGCAGGCCGAGACCGTCGAGCGCCGCGTCGGCGTACTGGCGGGCATCCGGGGTGAGGATGTCGCGGTGCGCGGTGTCGTAGGCGAAGCGGTCTTTCACTGTGGTGCTGCGCGCACCCCGGGTCTTGACCTCGAGCCACGCCTCGTCGGTGTCGACGTACGACCGGGTGCGCAGTTTGAACCGCCTGCGCCGCGCGTGCGCCGCCATGCGGTAGCTGAGCAGGTCGGGGGTGTCGAAGTACACCGACTCGTAGGCCGACTGGCGTGCCCCCTCGATCTCGAGGATGCGCGTGGTCGGGTCGAGCTCGGCGAGCACCTCCGCGGCGTCGAGCCTGCCCAGCACGTACTTGCGGTCGACGCGGGTCTGGAGCGCAGCCTTCGCGACGAGCTCGTCGAGGCCGATGGGCTCGAGGTCGGTGAGCGTCATCGCACGAGCGATTCGTGCGTGCGGGCAACATCCGCTCCGTCGACGAGCTGAAACCGCACCTCGACCGTGGTGGTGTCGTTGACCGTGTCGAGGTGCAGCACGTTCACGCGGTGCACCTTGGCGGCGAGCATCCGTTCCAGCTCCGCGCGCAGCGTCGTCTCGTCGGTGTAGGCGGTGTCCATGACGATGGTCTGCTGCCGGTAGCGGCGGAACAGCGCGGGGCTGTCGCCGATCGCCACCACGGCGACGACGAGCGCGACGAGCGCGACGATCAGGGGGTTCACGGTCGTCGAGAGCCCGGTGAGGAGGCCTACCGCGAGTGCCGCGAAGTAGTACGCGAGCTCGTGCTGGGTGATCTCCGACGAGCGCAGGCGGATGATGCTCAGCACGCCGAACAGGCCGAGCCCCACACCGAGGCCCACGGTCGTCGTGCCGAGGATCGCCGACACGGCGAGCACCCCCACGTTGACGACGAGGTAGGCGACCACGAGGTCGCGGCGGCGGTGACGGGGGAAGTAGAGGCCGAAGGTCATCACCGCGATGGCGATGAGGTCGATGCCGATCATGATTGCTTGTTCCATGTCGACTATTACGACGTCGGCGGCTTTGCGGTTCCTATGAACCGCCAGAGAGCCGGTGATGGATCACGCGAGCCACGCGTTGACGATGAGATCGCCCCGGATCTCGCGCAGCCTGTCGAGCACGCGGTCGACCGTGCGGCCCGAGGTTCCGCCCGACACGTCGTACGGGCCGATCGGCTTGAGCTTGCCGGTGCGCACGCGCACCACCTCCCATTTGGCGGCGCGCAGCAGGCGGTCTTTACGGATGTCGACGAGCTCGCGCTTGCCGACGTGCTCGAGCCCGTCCCGCCCGGTCGTGTCGTACTCGATCGCCACGCACAGGTCGGGCAGCACGATGTCTGGCCAGACCTCGAGGTGGGTGAAGAACGGCCGGGGCACGCGCACGGCGTTGGACTCGGTCAGCGGCAGGCGCGCCAGCAGTTTCTGGCGCAGCAGGTCTTCCGCCGCCGAGGCCGGGCGCGGCGCGCACTCGCTGTGGAACGCCTCCCCCACGACGTACTCCTCCGCGATCGACCGCGCGCACAACGTCGCCTTCGGCTTACTGGGCCGGCCGGCGCCGGCCAAGCCCGTGCACTCGGGGCACCAGATCGATCGGCGGCGCGAGCGACCCGGGCGCAGCCGTTGCTCGGTCGGCGTCGCCACGAACACATGGCCCATGTCGCACTGCCAGAGCAGCCACACATCGGCGGCGGGCGGCACCTGCGAGAGCACGATGCCGAAGTTGAGGTCGGGGTGGTACTGGTTGACGAGCACGGGGTAGGTCTCCCAGAACTCGCGGTACGACCCCACCGGGTAGGGCACGCGGGCGCCCTTCGACCACTGGCGACGCGCCCACCAGGTCTCGACATGCTCCGGCACGTTGGCAGGGTACGACCGGCAGCCGACACAATGGGGTCATGCCCAATCCGGATGCCCCAGCTCCCCGAGCCGCGATGGCCGCCGATGGCACCCCCATCGCGACCTACGAGTGGGGCGATCCCGATGCCCCGACCGTGCTGCTCGTGCACGGATTCGCCTCGAGCGCGCTCGGCAACTGGAACCTCACGGGCTGGGTGCGCGACCTGTTGCGCGCGCAGTACCACGTGATCGCGATCGATCAGCGCGGGCACGGGGCGAGCGGCAAGCCGCACGATCCAGGCCAGTACACGATGCAGCTGCTCGCTGAGGATGTGCTCACCGTGCTCGACACGCTCCTGCTCGACGAGGTGCAGTACGTGGGTTACTCCCTCGGCGCGCGGGTCGGGTGGAAGGCGGCGCGGGAATACCCCGAGCGCATCACGAGGGCGGTGCTCGGCGGCATCCCCGACGGCGATCCGCTCACGCGGTTCCGGCTCGACGAGGCACGGCAGTTCGCCATCGACGGCACGACGCCGGATGACCGCCTGACCGCCGCCTACGTCGAGATGGCTGCGGGCATCCCGGGCAACGACCTCTCCGCGCTCATCGCCCTCGTCGAGGGAATGCGCGACGGCGAGCAGCCGACCGTCGACAACGCGCCCTCGCAACCGCTGCTGTTCGCCACCGGCAGCGAGGATCGCATCATCGAGAAGTCACGCGCGCTGTGCGCAGCGAGCCCGGATGGCACGTTCTTCGAGATCCCCGGGCGCAACCACTTCAACGCCCCGACATCGCGGCAGTTCCGCGAGGCGGCGATCGGGTTCCTGGCTGGTTGAGTAGGCCGTCCGCGGCCGTATCGAAACCTCACCAACGGTTTCGATACGCGCGCCAGAGCGCGCTACTCAACCCGCGTTGAGAGCTAGAACCCCTTGCCCGCCAGCCACGCCAGCACGTCGTCGGCCACGTCCTTCCAGCCTGCGTCGAGGGTGAGCGAGTGGCCTTTGCCCTCGTACACGTGGTACTCGGTGATCGACGAGGTGTTGTCGGCATAGAGCTTGGCGACCGCCTTCGTCACGACCTCCGGGACGGTGTGGTCCTCGGTGCCCGACGTGAGCAGCAGCGGTCCGCGCACCGCGGTGTGGGTGTCGACGGCGGCCGGCGAGTTGCGCACGAAATTGGCGGTAGCGTCCTCGAACAACGGGCGGCCCGGGCCGGGGATGGTCCAGGCGGCGTGCAGCGCGTCCGACTCCTCTTGACTCAGCACGTTGCCGAAGGCGTACTTGAACTGCTTCTCGTCGAGCGAGACGGTCTTCGACTTGTTGCCCGGGTTCATCAGCACGGGGAATCCGGACTTCAGCTGTGCGAACGGCAGCACGAGCACGCCCTTCACGGGCGCCGGGTCGATCGCGACGGCGGCCGCGACGAGGTCATTGGCGAGCAGCTCCTGCGCGATGAGCCCGCCGAAGGAGTGCCCGACCACGATCGGCTTCTCGTCGAGCTTCTCGATGAGATCGGCGTAGTGGTGGCAGATCTCGGCGATGCCCTGGTTGTTGAGCCCCTCCGGGTTCGCGCGGGTCGCCTCGACGGTGTCGAGATCGCCGGGCCAGCCGGGAGCCTCTGTCGTGTAGCCCTTCGACTCGAAGAGGTCCTGCCAGGTGCGCCACGATGACGCGTGGATCCAGAGACCGTGGATGAAGACGACGTGCTTGGCCATGATGCACTCCTACCGTTAGAGGGTTTTGATGAGCCCGCCATCGATGAGGAAGTCCGCACCGGTGACGTTGCCCGCGCGATTGCTCGCGAGGATGAGGGCGAGGTCGGCGACCTCGGAGGGCTGCGTGAAGCGCCCGGTGGAGAAGCCGCCCTGGCTCGCGACGACGCGGTCGCGCGCGGTGTCGAAGTCGACGCCCATGTTCTTGGCTGCGGTCGCGGCGACGCCGTTCTCGCCGAGCCAGAGCTGGGTGGCTACCGGGCCGGGGCTGATGGTGTTGAAGCGCAGGTTCTGTGCGCCGAACTCTTTGGAGAGCGACTTCGACAGGTTCCACACCGCCGCCTTCGCGGCCGAGTAGTCGACGACCGGCGGGTCGGGCAGGAACGCGTTGACCGACCCGATTGTCACGACGTTGCCTCCACCGCGCTCGATCAGCAGCGGGATCGCCGCCCGGGTCGTGCGCACCGCCGCGAGGAAGCTCAGGTTGAGGGTGTCGATCCACTGCTCGTCGGTGATGGCGAGGAAGCCGTCGAAGCGGAAGGCCACGGCGCCCACGTTGTTCACGAGGATGTCGAGACCGCCGAACTCGGCCGACCGCGCCACGAGGCGTGCCGGGGCATCCGGCTGCGTGAGGTCGACGCTCTCGAAGGCGACGCTGCCGGTCGCGACGAGCTCGTCGAGCTCGGGAGACGACGATCGCGCGCCCGCGACGACCTTCGCGCCCTCGGCGACCAGACCCTGCGTGATGGCGAGCCCGATGCCCTTGCTGGCGCCGGTGACGATGGCGATCTTGTCGGTGAGTCCGAGGTCCATGCTGCGAAAGTAGCGCGCCGGATGCCCGTCAGCCTGTCCCCCGTGACCCCACCCAGAGCCACCCTGAGAACGCTCCCACGGGGCTATTCTCGTGGCATGGACGCATCGCCCATCGGAGAGTACCTTCGCGCGCGACGTGAGCAGGTGCGCCCTGAGGACGTGGGCATCACGTGGTCGGGGGTGCGGCGAGTGCCCGGCCTCCGTCGCGAGGAGGTGGCCTCGCTGGCGGGCATCAGCCCCGAGTACTACCTCCGACTCGAGCAGGGGCGCGACCGTCAGCCCTCCGACCAGGTGCTGCGCGCCCTCAGCCGCGCGCTGCTGCTCGACGTCGCCGCGTCGCTGCACCTGCACCGTCTGGCGCACCCCGACAGCCCCGTGCGACTGGCGCCGACCGTGGATGTCGTCGACCCGTTCCTGCTTCAGCTCATCGAGCAGTGGCCTACCGCCCTCGCGGTCGTCGTCAACTCGTGCCGCGACGTGCTGGCGATCAACACCCTCACGGCCGCGCTCGACTCGCGCTTCCTCAAGGTCGGCAACAACCTGGTGCTCAACGTCTTCACCCCCGGCCTCAAGGAGATGGCTCCCGACTGGGAGGAGCTCGCGGCCGGTGCGGTCGCCGCGCTGCGCATGAGCGCGAGCCCGGATGACCCCCGCCTCATCGAGATCGTCGGGGAGCTCTCGATCCGCGACGAGGACTTCCGCCGGCTCTGGGCCCGCCACGAGGTGCGCCCGTCGTCGAGCGGCACGTCACTGACGCACGTGCCCGGATTCGGAGTCGTGCCCGTTCGGTGGCAGAACCTCGACGTGCTCGGCACGAACGGCCAGATGATCATCACCTTCTTCGGTGAGGCGGGCAGCATCGGCGAGCACGCGCTGCGCACGCTCGCTAGCACTCTCGTTCCGTCAGCTCGATGAGGCGGTCGAGGGCGGCCTGCGGTTCGCCGGGCGCCGCGGTCCAGATCACCAGCGAGAGGGCTGGCGCCGTCGGGATCCCGAGCGTCTGGTAGGTCAGTCTCAACGGGCCGACCGCCGGATGCTCGAACGTCACCGTGCCGATGGCGCGGGTTCGGGCATCCCTCTCGGCCCAGAGCGTGGCGAACTGCTCGCTGCTCACCGCCAGCTCGCCGACGAGTCCGCGGAACGCGTCATCGCCCGGCCGCGCCTCGACCTCCGAGAGCAGGATGGCGACGACCTGAGCCGAGACGTTCGACCAGTCGTCGGTGGCCTCCTCCGACCACTCGTTGAGGAACGTGTATCGCGCGATGTTGACGCCCGGGTTGAAGGCCGCCGACACCGCGCGCGCGAGCGGGTTCGACGCCAGCACCATGAGGTGCTCGTCGCGCACGAGGGCGGGCACACCGCGCCACGACGCCAGGAGCTCGAGCACCTCCGGCGGGACCGTCATGGGCCGAGGCTAGCCCGGCGGTTCCGCGCGGCGGGTGTCCCCGCCACTACCCGGCTGGCTGCCGGCCGCGTCAGCGCGTGACGTCGTCCAGGAACGCGACCGTCGACTCGAGGGCGGCCCGCGCATCGGCGAAGTCCAGGTGGAACTGGTACTCGTGCGGGAGGGCCGGCACGTGGTCCTTCTCGTAGAAGACGGGAGTGACCGCGACCCCGAGCGACGTGAGCCGGTCCGCGAGCTTCTGCGACTGCCCGGGCGTGAGCGGGTCGTCGTTGCCGCCCGAGATCCACGTCGCGGGGAAGTCGGCGGTCACATCGTCGAGCGTCGACATCTGCTCACCGCCCGCAGTGTTGGCCCAGTCCCGGTCGCCGAGGTAGGCCCACAGTGCGATGCGGAACCCCCACCCGCCGATGCCGGGCGCGTTGGGTATCTCGCTCACGTCGTAGATGCCGCAGTTGAGGATCACGGCGCGCAACTGGTCCTTCTTCAACGCCGGCTGGATGCCCAGGAGCGAGGCGTACTCCGGCGATGTGGTGAGCGTCGCCAGCTGGCTGGTGAGGTTCGCGCCCGCCGAGTCCCCCGCGATCACGATGCGGTCGGGGTCGATGTTGTACTCGGCCGCGTGCTCGACGATAAAGGCGAGCGCGTCGTTGAGCTGGGTGAGCCCGGTCGGGTAGACCGTCTCCGGTCCGTACGAGTAGTTGAGCGCCACGGTCGTGTAGCCGTGCGACGCGAGGATCTGCACGTAGGGCCGCACGCTCTCCTTGTTCCCCGAGATCCACGCACCGCCATGGATCCACACCACGGTCGCCAGCGGGCCGGATGCCCCAGCCGGCGTGAACACGTCGAGCGACGTGTCGGCTCCCGCCTTCCCGTACTGCACGTCGAGGAACGAGTCGAGTCCGCCCTCCGGCACGTACGGCTCCATTTCCTTGACGGTCTTGTCGGCACTCGACTCGAACATGGCGCGGATCAGCAGCGCGGCCGGCCACGGACTCAACGTCCAGACCAGGGCGGCAACCACGCCGAGGGCGAGGGCTGCGAGCGGAATCACGCGGGACTTGCGGCGGTACCAGGGCGTCACGGTCACACGGCCACCCTAGCGGGCCGGTGATCGAGCTCGGCGGAGATCGCTCTCGACCGGCTCGACCACCGGGGTGCTCAGCGCGTGAGGGCCGGCTCGCGCTCCGAGGTCTCGAGGTCGTGCACCACGGCCGCGCGGCGACGGCGCGGGAGCACGGTGATCACGAAGCCCGCCAGGGCGACTCCCATGCTCAGGACCAGGCCGGGACGGAACTGATCGAGCACCTGGGTGGCCGTGGCATCCGGCGTCGGCGCTCCCCCGGCGATGAGTGCCGTCGTGACCGCGAGCACGAGGGCGGCGCCCACCTGCGAGCTGCTCTGCACGAGCCCGGCCGCGAGACCCTGCTCGCTGTCGGAGATGCCGTCGGTCGCCTGCACCTGGATGGAGGGGAAGCCGAGGCCGAAGCCGATTCCGAGCAGGAGCACGGAGGGCAGGATGTCGAGCACGTAGTTGGGCGTCGGGTCGACCCGCAGGAACAGCACGTAGCCAAGCGTGAGCGACGCGAGCGCGACCATGATCAGGCGGCGCGACCCGAAGCGGGCGATCAGGCGATCGGCGAACGGGGCGCTCGCGACCACGACCAGACCGGTCGGCAGGAGCGCGAGGGCCATGCTGAGCGGGCTCCAGCCGAGCACCGACTGCAGGTAGATCGTGAGGATGAACTGGAAGCTCACGTACGACCCGAAGAGCGCGATGGCGCTGAGGTTGGCGCGGGCCACCCAGCCCTGCTTGAGGATGCCGAAGCGCACGAGCGGGTGCTTGACGACGTTCTCGATCACTCCGAACGCGGCGAGGATGAGGCCGGAGAGCACCAGCCCGCCGATCGTCTGCCAGTGGGCCCAGCCCACGTGCGGGGCGTTGACGACGGTGAAGACGAGTCCGAGCATCCCTGCCGCAAGGGTCAGGGCGCCCCAGAAGTCGTGGCCTCCCTCACGCTCGGGCTTGACGCGCGGGATGAAGAACAGGCCGAGCACGACCGCCGCGACGGCGAAGGGCACGGAGAAGAGGAACGTCCAGCGCCAGCTGAGCGAGGTCATGAGCCCGCCGACGATGAGGCCTAGCGAGAACCCGCTCGCGGCGAACGTGGTGAAGATCGAGATCGCCTTGTTGCGTGCGGGCCCCTCGGCGAAGTTCGTGGTGATGAGCGAGAAGGCGGCGGGAGCCGTGAATGCCGCGGCGATGCCCTTCACGAAGCGCGACGCGATGAGCAGTGTCGGGTCGTCGACCAGGCCACCGGCGAGCGACGCGACCGCGAAGACCGACAGAGCGATGAGCAGGATGCGGCGGCGCCCCAGCAGGTCGGCGAGACGCCCGCCGAGCAGGAGCAGGCTGCCGTAGCCCAGCACGTAGGCCGAGACGAGCCACTGCAGGCTGTCGGTGCCGAGGCCGAGTTCCGTGCCGATGGACGGGAGCGCGACGCCGACCATCGAGACGTCGAGACCGTCGAGCGAGATGACGATGCAGACGACGAGGAGGAGGAGCCAGCTGGCACGGGTCCAGCGAGTGGATGTTGCGGGGGATGTTTCAGGCATTGCTTCAAGATACATGCTGTGTCATGTATTGCAAAGTCATGCAATGCAAACGCATGAAATGTTGCCGCATGGAGTTATCATTGACGCATGAACGACGTCATCGTCGATTGGCGTGAGCGCCAGCGCACCTACCTCGCCACCGCTGCGAGCCTCGATCGCGCCCTCGAGCAGAACTTCGACCTCGGGCTCAGCGAGTTCGAGATCCTCGACCTGGTGTGGGAGTCCAACACCCCCGAGTGCACGATGCGCGACATCGTCGACCTCACGCCGATGACCCAGAGCGCGCTCTCCCGCGTGGTCGACCGACTCACCAAGGCGGGCCTCCTCAAGCGCGAGGAGTGCACGACCGACCGCCGCTCGATGTTCGTCGGCCTCACGAGTGAGGGTGCGAAGGTGCACACCAAGGCGCGCAAGGTCTACAGCGAGGTGCTTGCGAGCGAGCTGGGCTAGCTGCCGCGCTTGATCTTCCCGCCGATCTTGGCGAGCGCCTGCGCGTAGCTCTCCGTGAGCAGGGTCACCGCGTCGGGGGTGATCTCCGCTCCCCCGCCGAGACGGTCGCCGAGCTCGTTGAGCGACGTGATTCCGGCCGCGAGCTTGGCCGACATCTTCTTCTTCTCGACCAGTCCGCGCACGACGGAGGGAATCGAGAGGGACGCCGGAACATCGTTGTCCTGGGCGAGCTTGCGCACCTCGAGTTCGAGGGCGATGCGGCCCTGCAGGAGGCGCAGGCGGGCATCCGTGACGCCGGCTCTCTCGAAGAGCGGACGCGACAGGTCGGGCGCCTCGGTCGCAGCCACGATGTCCTGCTTGACGGATTTCGCCTCGCCCTCGTCGATGGGGGTGCTGCGCACGCCGGCGACGGCGACCCGGCGTGTCCAGTACTCGCCGAGCAGGATGCGCTGGGTCGCGAAGGCGAGGAAGAGCGACGCGAGCGTGATGAGCAGCAACTGCACGACGATGACGGCGACCGTGCTCCCCAGGAACGGCTGCTCGACGGCGGCGACGGCCGGCGACGTGGTGACCGTGACGGATCCCTGGGTCGACCCCTCGGTGACCGTCACCTCCTCGGTGACTCGCGGCGGCAGCGTGGCCCGCGTGGGCGGGTCGGTGGTGGTGACGGTCTGCGTGACCGGATCCCCGGGGATCGGGCTCGACACGACGGTCGTGCTCACTGCTGTGGGCGGGGACGCGGTGGCTGGGGCGAGTGCGCCCACCGCCATCGCTGCGATTCCGGCGAGGAGCGCGGCCCCGCCGACCGCCGCGGCGATGCGGTCCACCCTGTCTCGCGAACCATTCCCCAGCACTGGCACGGTGTCCCCCGATCCTCGCGCGGTTTCGGCTCCGCGCGGCTTTCGTGCAATTGTCACCCGGGTTCGCAAGAATCGGGGTACGTGTCGCGGAGGCTCAAGTAGAGAGTTACAGTGCTGGCATGTGCAGAAACATCCACGTGCTCCACAATTTCGAGCCCGCCGCCAACCACGAGGAGATCGAGGCCGCCGCGCTGCAGTACGTGCGCAAGATCAGCGGATCGACGAAGCCGTCGAAGGCCAACCAGGAGGCCTTCGACCGCGCGGTCCACGAGATCGCGCACATCACGCAGCACCTGCTCGAAGACCTCGTCGCCTTCGGGCCACCCAAGGATCGCGAGGTCGAGGCTGCCAAGGCGAAGGAGCGCTCGGCGAAGAGGTTCGCTACCGCCTAGGCAGTGCGTGCGGCGAGCGCGGCGAAGATGCGGTCGGCGATGTGCCCCGACTCGGCGGGAACGGCGAGCGGCACGCAGAACGCCGCAGTGCGCCCCGCGACGAGAGCCGTGACATCCATCGCGCCGTCGTCGATGCCGATCGCTGCCAGTTCGCCCATGCGCAGCGACAGCACCGGGGCTTCCGCCCAGATCACGAGGCCGTCGCGATTGATCGCGATCGTGAGTGCGGACTGGTCGCACGTGAGCGGCGACTGCCCCAGCAGGGCACGGATGCGGTCGAACTCACGCACCACGTCGGTCGTGCCGATACCGCCGAACACGAGGGCATCCGGATAGAGCGCGCGAAGCCCGTCGTGCAAACGAACGACTTTCCCCACCGATGCCTCCCCAGTCAGCACCTCAAGACTCACAGACCACCGCGTACCGCGCTGCCCCCAAAACGTGGCTAGCCGATGGGAACGAGCCCCGCGGCGGCCACGAACCGGCTGCCCGACTCGAGTCGCATGGTGACCTCTCCCCCGGCCGGGAACTCCGGGCCCTGGGTAGTCGCCGACACGATGCCCGTGGGCGGGGTCTCGCCGCAGTAGGCCGCGTACGTCACGCTCGGTCGGCCATCGCTGAAGTCGAGCGTGACGTCGACGTCGTCGCTCGCATCCGTGGCGCAGCTCACCCGAAGCGCGTAGGTGCCCTCCTCGAGGGTGAACGTGAAGTCAGCTCCCTGCCCCGCGATCTCCGCGGCGGAGAACCGCACGACCGGCGCTCGCGTGTCTCCGTTGAAGGTCTCGACCTGGTCCATGAGGAAGTCGGTTCCCGGCAGCGGGAGCAGAGTCGCGGGCGTGCCGCTCGGGCTGGGCGACGGCGAGGCCGTGGGCACCGGCATGGGCGGTGCCTCCGACGCACAGCCCGCGAGGGCGCCGATGGCGAGAAGTGGGATGAGGAGTCTCATCTGTTCCACGTTACGTCAGGGCGTTGGCCTTGGCGACCTCGCCCAGCCAGCGGGCGCTCGGCTTGGGCGTGCGCTCGAAGGTCTGCTTGTCCCAGGAGATGAGTCCGAACGTCGGCGCAAATCCGGAAGCCCACTCGTAGTTGTCGAGCGCCGACCAGTGCTGGTAGCCGAGAACCGTGATGCCGTCGTCGATGCAGTCGAGCAGCCCCTCCAGCGCGCCGCGGGTGTAGTCGATGCGGCGCGCGTCGTCCTGGGTCGCGATGCCGTTCTCGGTGATCATCACGGGCACATGGCCGCTGAGCTCCCACGCCGCACGCACGCCGATGCCTGCGGCCGGCGGGAAGTACTCCCACTGAGTGAGGGTCTTCTCCACGTCGGGCGCCGGCGGGCGAATGCCCTCTGGTCCGACGATGTTGCGGGTGTATGCCTGCACGCCGATGAAGTCGTTGCCGCGCGCATTCTCGAGGTACCAGTCCTCGGCTGCCGATGCGATCTCCTGCTTCTTCTCCTCGGCGCCGGGCTCGTCAGCCGCTTCGAACGCCTGAGTCGCGATAGTCCAGCCGCTCTGCAGCCCCGGCACCTGCGACAGCACGTCGCGCGCGCGGTTGTGGCACTCGAGCAGCGTGTCGGCCACGGCGAGGTCGGGCTTGGGCAGTCCGTAGGCCACGAGGTTCGCGGCATCCTCACCGCCCGCGAGCATGGCGGCGATGTTGGGTTCGTTGATCGTGCACACGTACCTCACCCCGGTGTCGATGACCGGCAGCGCCAGCTCGGCATAGCGGGCGAACAGGTCGGCAGCGTCGGGCGCTCGCCAGAACCCGTCGCGCTCGAACCAGCGCGGCACCGTGAAGTGCATGAGGGTCACGATCGGCTCGATGCCGAACTCGAGGCACGTGTCGACCATCCTGCGGTAGTGGTCGACGGATGCCCTCGACAGCATGCCGCGCTCCGGCTCGATCCGGGCCCACTCGATGCTGAACCGGTACGACTGCAGCCCGAGCTCGGAGAGCAGCCGGATGTCATCGCGGTACCGGTGGTAGCTGTCGGCGGCGTCGCCGCTCGGTTCGACGATCGTCGTGCCGGGCTCGTTCTCGTGCACCCACCAATTGCTGTTGATGTTGTTGCCCTCGATCTGGTGGGCGGCAGTCGCCGCACCCCAGAGGAATCCGTCGGGGAACGTCCGCATGCCTCAGGCCACCTTCCGCGGGTTGGGGATCGCGTCGAGGAGACGCACTGTGTACTCGTCCTTCGGGTGCTGGAGCACCTCGGCCGTCTCGCCGCGCTCGACGACCTTGCCGTGGTTGAGCACCATGATGTTGTCGGTAACCAGCCGCGCGGAGAGCAGGTCGTGCGTGATGTAGAGCATGCTCACTCCCCATTGCTCACGCAGGTCTTCGAGGAGCGCGAGCACGCCCGCTCGCAACGAGACGTCGAGCATCGAGACAGGCTCGTCGGCGATGATCACCTGCGGGTCGCTCGCGAGCGCCCGGGCGATGACGACGCGCTGGCGCTGCCCGCCCGAGAGCTGGTGCGGCAGCTTGGCGGCGAACTCCTCGACCGGTGAGAGGCCGACGGTGTCGAGGAGTTCGAGCACGCGTCGGCGTGCATCCTGCCCGCGGAGCTTCGTGAAGTTCACGACCGGACGCGTGAGCGTGTACTCGACGGTGTGCAGCGGGTTGAGTGCCGCGTACGGGTCCTGGAAGACCATCTGCACGTCGCGATGAAGGGAGCGGAACTGCCCGCGGCGCAGCTTCGCGACGTCGAGGTTGCCGAAGTGCACCGATCCGCTCGTCGACTTCTCCACAGCCGTGATGAGCTTGGCGATCGTCGACTTGCCCGAGCCCGATGCCCCGACCAGCGCGAGGGACGCTCCGGGTTCGAGCGTGAACGACACGTCGTCGACGGCCCGCACCTCGCTCTCACCGCGACGCGGCGGCGGGTACACCTTCACGAGGTTCTCCACGACTATCGACTTCTGGTCGCGGCGGCGCTCGCGCGGCGACACAGTCGGCGGATGCGCGGCCGTCGCCGCGCGCGAGGCGCCCTTCTTCGAGCGCTCCGCGCGATCCTCGAAGCCCGGCAACTCGACAACCTTGCCGCGCGGGTCGGCGTAGTGCGAGAGGAGCATCTTCGTGTACTCGTCCTTGGGTTTGCGCAGGACGTCGTGAGCAGGGGCGTCTTCGACGATCTGGCCCTCATGCATGACCATCACGCGCTGGGCGGATTCGAGCACGATGCCCAGATCGTGGCTGATCAGCAGCGCCGTGAAGTTCTCGCGCCGCTGCAGCTCGATGATGGTGTCCATGACGGCGTGCTGAACGAGCACGTCGAGCGCGGTCGTGGGCTCGTCGAAGACCATGAGCTGGGGCTCGAGCGAGAGGGCGAGGGCGATGGAGATGCGCTGTCGCATCCCGCCCGACAGCTCGCCGGGGTAGCGCGCGAGAACCTGCGGCGGCAGCTCGACCTTGCCCACCATCTCCGCGGCGCGAGCGTCCCACTCCGACTTCTCGACGTGGCCGTGCGCCTCGAAGATGTCGCGGAAGTGGTTGCGGATGGTGCGCACGGGGTTGAGTGCGTTCATCCCGGACTGCAGGACCATGGCGACGCCGCCGTGGCGCTGCTCGCGCAGCTCCTCGGCGCTCATGCTGGCGATGTCCTTGCCGTCGAACAGGATGCGGCCCTTCGCGATGACGGCCGGCGGCTTCGAGAGGCCGGCGATGGCGAAGCCGAGCGTCGACTTGCCCGAACCCGACTCGCCGACCAGACCCACGAACTCCCCCTGGGCCAACTGGAACGAGACGTTGCGCACCGCGTGGGTCGCACCCCCGCCGGTGCCGTAGTCGACGTCGAGGTCGACGACCTCGAGCACTGTCGTGTCGGTCATCGTGTCTTTCCTTCCCGGAGGCGGGGATTGCTGATCCCGTCGACACCGAAGTTGATGAGGGTGAGGGAGGTTGCCAGGAGCGCGATGCACAGGCCCGGCGCGAAGAGCAGCGACCACTGGCCGGTGAGCAGGGCGTTCGAGTTCTGCGCCCAGAACAGCATCGTGCCCCAGCTCACGACGCTCGAGTCGCCGAGACCTAGGTACTCCAGGCCGGCCTCCGCGAGGATCGCCGCGGTCGCCGCCCCGAAGAAGTTGCCCACGATGAGCGAGGTCATGTTGGGCAGGATCTCGCGGAACACGATGCGGAAGGGCCGCTCACCGCTGAACACGGCGGCGGTGACGAAGTCGCGGGAGCGCAGCGACTGGGTCTGGCTGCGCAGCACTCGCGCGCCCCACGCCCAGCCCGTGATCACGACGACGGTGATGATCATCGCGATACCGCCGCCGGAGAGGTAGGCGGCGATCACGATCATGAGCGGCAGCCCCGGGATGACCAGGAACAGGTTCACAACGAAGTTGACGACCTCGCCGCCGAACCCGCGCGCGTAACCCCAGCTGAGTCCGATGAGCACCGCGATGAGGGTCGAGAGCACACCCGCGACGAGCCCGACGAAAATGCTGACCTGGGCGCCCCACAGTAGCTGGGAGAGCACGTCCTCCCCCGCGGCCGTCGTTCCTAGCCAGTGCTCCCACGTCGGGTCGCTGCTGCGGTCGAAACCGTTCTCACTCGCGCCGTACGGAGCGATGAGCGGCGCGAAGATGGCGATCACGACGAACAGGCCGAGAACGATGAGCCCGATGCGCGCCTTGCCGTTCGACCAGATCGTCGATGCGACCCGCACGAAGACCGACCAGGGCCCCGGCGCTTTCGCGATCGATACCTGCTGGGTTTCGGTGATTGTCGTCATCGTCGTGTCCTCGGGTCCAGCACGCCGTACAAGATGTCGACGAGGAAGTTGGCGACGAGCACGCTGAGCGTGATCATCAGGAAGAGGGCCTGCATCAACGGGTAGTCCTGGTTGGTCACCGCGTTGAACAGCAGGTAGCCAACGCCCGGATACCCGAACACCCGCTCGACCAGGATCGAGCCGCCCACCACACCGCCGAGGGCGAGCCCGAACGACGTGAGGTTCGGCAGGATCGCGTTGCGCGCCGCATACCGCAGCGCGACCACGCGCGGCTTGAGGCCATTGGCCTCGGCGAAGGTCACGTAGTCGTCGCCGATCGTCGAGATCATCGTGTTCCGCATACCGAGGATCCAGCCACCGAGCGAGGTGATGAGGATGGTGAGGGCGGGCAGGAACGCGTGGTAAAGGGCATCGCCGAGGAATCCGAACGAGAGGTTCGGCGTCGCCGTGGGCCCGTAGGCACCCGACGTCGGGAACAGCCGCCAGACGTAACCCGCGAAGAACAGCAGGAGCAGCGCCGTCCAGAAATACGGAAAGGCGCTCGCGAACGAGCCGCTCAGCGTGGGGAGCGTGTCGAGCCACGTTCCGCGCTTCCACGCCGCCAGCACGCCCAGCAGAGTGCCGAGGATGAACGCGATGATGGTGACCACGCCGACGAGCACGAGCGTGTACGGCAGGGCCGTGGATACCAGCTCCGACACCGTCTGCGGGTAGAAGGTGTACGAGACGCCGAAGTCGAGCGTGATCACCTGGTGCAGGTACGTGACGTACTGCTCGAAGATGTTGCCCGTCGGCACGCCCAATTGCGCCTCGATGGCAGCCTTGGTCGCGTCGCTCACGGGTCCGTTCTGCGCGAGCTTCGCGAGCGCGGCGTCGGCGGGTGTTCCCGGCATGAGCCGCGGCAGGATGAAGTTGACCGTGACCGCAGCCCAGAGGGTGAGCACGAAGAGGCCGAGCTTGCGCAGGATGTAGAGCGCATTCCGAGCTGCTCGGCCCGAGCCCTGTGTGCGCAGGGGAACGTCTTCGGCGACGCTCCTGGACTTTCCTTCGACGCCCCTCGGCGCCGCTGTCGTGCTAGTCATTCTTGACCGCCTTCAGATGGGTGAGTACGAGCAGGGGTGTCGACTCGTACGTCTTCGGTGACGCGTACGGGTCGTCCTCGCTGGGCCAGCCGGTGAACTTCGCGTTGCTCACGAGTCCCCACGATCCGCCGTAGTAGAGGCTGATCACCGGGAGGTCGTTGTAGACGATGTTCTGGAGCTCGTAGCCGAGTTCGAGTTGCGTCTGGGCATCCGTCGCTTCTTTGAACTGGTCGAGGATCGCATCGGCTTCGGGGTTGTCGTAGCGCTCGAAGTTGTTCGTCGCCTCCTCGCCCGCGGGCTTGAGGTACGAGCTCGAGAGCAGCGAGTTGAAGTCCCGGAAGAGCGAGCCTGTTCCGCCGGTGCCACCCATCGCGAGGTCGTAGTCGCCGTTGCGGAGGGCGAGCTGGTACGCCGCGGGCTGCGGGGTGTCGACCTTCACCTCGATGCCGAGGGCGCCCCACTCCTTCTGCACCTCCTGCACGCCCTTCAGCCAGTCGTTGTAGCCGTTGGCCGTCGTGATGGTGATCGTGAGCTGTTTTCCGGACGCGTCGACGAGCTGGTCGCCCTGCTGCGTGTACCCGGCCGCCTCGAAGTACTGCAGGGCGGTGGCGTCGTCCTTCGTGATGAGGCCCGAGTCGGGGATCGACGGATCGAGCAGGTCCTGCTGGTACGGAAGCAGGATGTTCGTCTGCCCGGCCGGCTGCATGTAGCCCTCCGCCGCGGCGTCGCCCACAGCCTTGCGGTCGAGCGACAGCGAGAGGCCCTGCCTCAGGTTCAGGTCGTTGAAGGGAGCCTTCGTGAGATTCGGGAAGAGCGCGATCGTGCCGCCCGGCGGGAACCAGTACGAGTTCTCGTTACCCGCTCCGACCCAGGCCTCGTCGACGTCGCTGATGAACGAGTAGGCCCAGTCGTAGCCCTTCGTCGCGACATCGAGCTGCGTGTTGGTCGCGGGCAGGATGATGTGCTCGGCGGCGACCTTGTCGGCCTGCCAGTAGTCCTCGTTCTTGTCGAGTGTGTACTGCTGAGCGGCGAAATTGCCCAAGACGTACGGCCCCGTGCCCACCGGGTCGGGGTTGCGGAAGGTCGTCGGGTCTTTGACGTCTTTCCAGATGTGCTCGGGAACGATGAGCGTCGTCGCGATGAGCTGCGCGGCCGGCACGTTCGGCTCCTTGAGGTGGATGGTGACGGTCGTGGCATCCGAATCCACGGAGTCGATGAAGCCCCACACACCCTGGGTGTCGTTTGCGGGGAAGTCCTTGAGCATCTGCAGCGTGTATGCGACATCCTCCGGCGTGAACTTCTCGCCGTCGGACCACGTGACGCCCTGACGAATCGTGAACACCACCGTCGACGGATCGCTCACGTCGTACCCGGTGGCGAGCCACGGGTGCTCCTCCCCCGTCACGTTGTCGAGAATCACGAGCGGCTCGTACATGTAGAACGTGGCAGTGCGCTTGTTCGCCATGTAGGGGTTGAAATTGCGCTCGAACAGCGGCGAGCCGTTGTCCGCGGCGACGAGCATGGTGTCCGCCGGAATCGAGGGGTCGGGTGCGCTCTTGATCTGGATGCTGCACGCCGCGAGCATCGCCGCCGTGCCGAGCAGCGCAACTCCTGCGAGCACGCGGTGCCGTTTCGTCTGCGTCATTGCCTACGCTCTTCTCAGTCGTGGTCCTTCGACTGTAAGCGCATACATTTTCTGGACGAAGCCCTTGCGCGACGGCGTGCTTATGGGCAAGACTCCCGCAGCACGACCCGAACGGCGAGCGTCAACGACTGCTTCTCGAGCCCCGGATCGGCCAATCTCGCGGTGATCACCTGCACCGCCGCGCGCCCCAGCTCGGCCATCGGCTGATGCACGGTCGTCAGTGAGGGGCGCGAGTGCCTCCCGGCCGCGATGCCGTCGAACCCCGTGACGCGCACGTCGTCGGGCACCCGGATGCCCCGGCTCTCGAGCACGTCGAGCACGCCCAGCGCCATCTGGTCGTTCGCGCACATGATCGCGTCGGGAAGCTCGTCGAGCCCGCTGGCGATGAGCCGCCCACTGCGCCGGGTGAAGTCGCCGCGATAGACCGTAGCGGAGGCGGCCTCGCTGAACCCGGCGAACCTCTCGGCGTCGTCAGGGCCGGGTGCGCCTCGCACATAGGCGATCGTGGTGGCCTGGGCCGCGACGTGCCTGGCGAGTTCACGCATTCCCGGCGCGTTGTTGGCGCTCACATGGTCGAACTCGTCGTCGCGCCCGCCCAGGATCACCACGGGGATGCGGCGGCCGACATGCGCGAGAAGATGCTCAGGCACGGTTCCGGCGAGAACTGCGAGTCCGTCGACGCGCCCCGCGAGATCGCTGAGCACGTCATCCGCGCCAGACGCGACCATGAGCGCAAAGCCGCGCCGGGCAGCTTCAGCCTCCGCACCGCGCAGCACTTCGTCGTAGTAGAGGTTCTCGTCATCCTCGGGGTCGTCGGTTCCCACCGGAACCTCAGCGGACGTGGAGAACGGCAGGGCCCCACCCTCGTGATCATCGTGCCTCGGGAAGAAGAGCCCGATCACGTTGGTGCGCCGCACCGCCAATCCGCGCGCGTTGGCGCTCGGCACGTAGCCCAGGAACGCCACGGCCTCGAGCACCCGCTCGCGGGTCTCGGCCTTGACAGCATCCGGCGAGCGCAGAACGCGCGACACCGTCGCTATCGAGACGCCCGCGTACTCCGCGACGTCGTACACAGTCGGTGCCTTGGCCATGGCTGGCTACTCTATGTCGGCGAGGTCGGGTGGCACCCACCCCTTGCGCGCTCTCTCGGAGTTGAGCAAGGCCGGCGAGTAGTAGTCGTCCAGCAGGTCGCGGCGCATGAGGTGCTCGTCGGGCAGCCCGGCCGCGATCAGCCGGAACCACGCGCCGGTGCGCGTCTCGTGGTACTTCTGCGGCGCACCCACGGCCGCGGCCATCGCACGGATGCCCCGGCGGATGCTCTCGAGGGCGTCGGCTTCGGGCATCCGTGCCAGCTTCGCCTGCGTCAGCCGCACGTGCAGTTCGTGCGGAAAGGAGGTGAGGGTACCGGAGTCGAAGCGGCGCACCAGCTCGTCGTCGTTCACGAGGAGTACGTTAGCGCTATGGCCGAGCCGACTGAGACCCGCGTTGCCGTGTACATCGATTTCGACAATGTGGTGATCTCGCAGTACGACCATGAGCACGGTCGCGGGAGCTTCATCAAGGAGAAGGCGCGCACCGCGACCGGCGACACCGCGGGCAAGCTCGAGGTGGCGACCGTCGACATCGGCGCGATCCTCGACTACGCCTCGTCGTTCGGTGCACTCGCGATCACGCGGGCGTACGCCGACTGGGCGGCGCCGGCGAACACGCGCTACCAGAAGCAGCTCATCAATCGCGCGGTCGACCTCGTGCAGCTCTTCAACACGTCGGGCACCAAGAACGGCGCCGACATCCGGCTCGCGATCGACGTCGTCGAGGACCTGTTCCGCATCCAAGACATCTCGCACGTGGTGATCGTCGCAGGCGACTCCGACTACATCCCGCTCGCGCAGCGCGCCCGGCGTATGGGCCGCGTGGTCGTCGGCATCGGCGTCGAGGGCTCGACGAGCTCGGCCTTCAAGAACGCGTGCGACGAGTTCTCGTACTACGAGCAGGTCGCACAGCTGAACGTGGTCGACGAGCCGGCGGTCATTGAAGAGCCCACGAAGAAGGCCCCTCGTCGGGCCTCCGCCGAGGCGGCCAGCACCGACCCGCAGCGCGACTCCCACGCCGTACTGCAGCGGGCCATGGAGGCGCGCAAGAACGACGACGTGGACGGGTGGGTCGTAGCATCCGCGCTCAAACAGCAGATCAAGCGCCTCGACGCCGGCTTCGACGAGAAGAAGCTCGGCTTCAAGTCGTTCACCGACTTCATCAAGGCGAACGCCTCCATCGTCGAGCTGCAGGAGGATGGGCAGAATCGACGGGTGCGGTTGCGTTCGCGCGACTGATGTGTACGCTGTCTACATGGGACGGCTCAGCTACGGCGGCAACATCTCGCTCGACGGGTACATGAACGACGCCAACGGCGAGTTCGACTGGGGTGAGATCACCGACGAGATCCACCAGTTCTGGAACGACCGCGAGCGCCCCAACTCCACCTTCGTGTACGGCCGCAGGCTGTACGAGACGATGCTCGTCTGGGAGACCATGCCGCCCACCTCGCCCGTGATGGACGAGTACGGCGAAATCTGGCGCGGCGCCGACAAGATCGTGGTCTCGCGTTCACTGCCCGAGGTGTCGACACCCCGCACCACGCTGGTGCGCACCATGCCGGATCTGGCCGCACTCACGGCCACGCAGAACGTCACCATCGGCGGACCGACCCTCGCCGCCCAGGCCATCGACCTGATCGACGACATCGAGGTGCTCGTGTACCCGATCGTCGTGGGTGGTGGCACGCGCTTCTTCCCCTCAGGCTTCTCCGCCCGCTTCGTTCTGGCGAACTCGAGCGTGTTCGGCAACGGCGTCGTGCACCTCCATTACCGAAAGGCCGCGTGATGCGCTTCACGATCCTGATGAGCTACTCCGAGGCCGGCGGCGCCGCGCTCTCCCCCGCCGAGATGGAGGCGGGACGCCTCGAGTTCGACGCGTACGGGTCGGCGCTCCATGAGGCCGGAGTGCTTGTTGCCGCCGAGGTCTTCACGCCCGTGGCATCCGGCCTGACTGTGCACGGCGGCACCGTGACAGCATCGACGGATGCCTCGGAGCAGCAGTTGAGCGGAGTCTTCGTGATCGACGTGGCTGATCAGGCCGCCGCGGTCGACTGGGCGAAGCGCTGCCCGGCCGCGGCCTGGGGCACACTGGACGTGCGGCAGTCGGCGGTGTCGTTCGTGGGCGGGGGCTGGACGAGCTAGTCGTCCTTGCCAGACTTTCCGTTCTCGGAGTTGCCGTGTCCGGAGTTCCCGTTGCCGGAGTTGCCGTTCCCGTTGCCGGAGTTGCCGTTCCCGGAATTGCCGTTGCTCGAGTCGGAGTTGCCGTTCCCGTTGCCGGAATTGCCGTTGCCCGAGTTGCCGTTCCCCGAGTTGCCGTTGCCCGAGTTGCCGTTCCCCGAGCCCGAGTTGCCGTTGCCAGCGTTCTCGGAGTTGCCGTTGCCGTTCGAGTTGCTGTTCGCGTTGCCGCTGCCGTTCACGTCGCCGTTGGCATTGCCGGTGTCCGGTTTGTTCGAGACCGTGCTGTCGTCGACCTTCGTGGTGCTGTCATCGGGGGCAACGCTGGGCGTCCCACCGGGAGTCTGGGGCGCGGGGCTCGATACCGAGCTGTCACCGGGAACTTCCCCCTGATCCGTCGTCTCTGTGCCAGCCACCCCTGGCGGCACGATAGTTGAGACGACCTGATCGAACGCGTCTTGCGCCCCCGGGGGAAGTACCCCGGCTGATCCCGCACCCACAACAGCCGCGGCACCCGAAGCCGCAGCCAAGATGATCGTCACAGTGACGCCGACGCCGAACAGCCCCGAAGCCGTCCGCCGTATACCGACACCAGAAGACTTCTCATCGGCGTTCACCCGCTGCATGGCAATGGGAGTGGCCGAGAGGTCTAGTTTCGCGGCAAGCGCCGCCGACGGACGCGGTGCGGACCCGATTGCCGCGCTGCGATACTCCGCCAGCAGATCTGCCAACGGGTTCAGGTCGGAGCGCCCGGGCACGCGACCGTGCGCGAGCCCAGAGGCGTCCTGTTCTGAAATCCGTGTGGTGTTCATCTCACACCGGTAATCGTTCGAGGGCCGCAAAAGGGTACGGGTTGGTCGAAACTTTCTTCCGGAGGGCGTCGAGGGCGCGTCGCTGCAGTGCTTTGACGGCACCTGGCTTCTTGTCGAGAACGTCGGCGATCTGCTCCACGGTGAGGTCGGAGACGATCCGCAGCACCATCACATTGCGCTGGTCGACGGGCAGGTCGTCGAGAATCGACATGACCGACTGGTCGGATGCCCGCTCTCCCGCCGCGGCTTCGGCACTCGGTGCCGACCTCGTGTCGAGCTCGGGCACCCACGCGATCGCCTCGCCGCGACGTCCGCGCTGGCGGAGCTCGTCGACCACGCGGCGGTAGGCGATCGAGAAGACGAAGGAGCGGAACTCCGATTCGGTTCCGCTGAACGTGCCGAGCTGCTCGAAGACCGTGAGGAAGACCTCGCTGGTCAGATCGTCGGCATCACGTGATCCCCGCGCACGGGCGAACCCCGCCACCGACGGGGAGTACTCGCGCCACAGGGTGGTGCTCGCCCAGGGCGCGCCGGATTGGGCCGCGGCAAGCACGGTCTCGAATGGCACGCCTGCGGCGCGCGATTCCCCCAAAATCCCCATGCTCGGAGTGTACGAGCGCTCGCGGAACGCCCTGTAGACCCCAGTACGGGGCCGCCGCACGCTCGATAGGAAATTGAGTGATGCTACATTTCGAGGATGCTCCGTCGCTCCTTGGTCTGGCTTCTCATCGGAATCGCATCGGCCCTCGGCGGCCTACTCCCGTGGATCATCACGGGCATGCGACTCCCCCTCCAGAACCTGTGGGGCTCCGACACGCTCCCCGACCGGATGCCCGTGGCCCTGCTCCCCTTCAGTCAGTACTACGTGGGATTCCTAGCGGGCATCATGATCCTCGGCGCCACGATCGCCGGGGTGATCGCTCGCGCGCGGCGCGGACTGCTCCCGCCGCTCGTCGCCGGGCTCCTGTTCGTACAGGTCATCGCTCTCGTGCAGACCGTGCTCGTCGTCTCGAACGGGCTCCGATCCGGCACCGCGTCGTTCATCTACCTCGCGGTGATCACGGGCGGGATCGTGCTGGCTATCCTCCTCGGGGTCCTGGTGCTCGCGCTCATCGCGCGCGCCTCGCGACCCGGGCTACTGATCGGAGCGACGCTCGCGGCGATCGTTGCGCCGTACTGGCTGCGAGCGGCGTTCCATCCGGTGGGGACGATCGCCGTGTACGGCGTGTACTCGGACGTCACGAACGTGATCGCACAGTACTTCCCGGCGATCGGGGTGGGAGTGCTGATCGCGTGGGTGGGGTTGCGGCGGTGGTACGTCGGCGTTATCGCGTTGCTGCTGCTGTGGCTGGGGTCGACCGTGGCCCTGGTCGGGACCGTTGTCGCCGGGACTCGCGTGATGCTCGGGCGGCCCGCGGAGATGGTGGAGTACGCGGGGCAGGTGTGGCAGACGGCGGTGGTGTCGGAGGGTGGGCCGTTGTGGGTTGGGCTAGTCGCGGCGCTCTCGGCGTTTGTGGCGGTCGTCGCCAATTCGACCCGTCGCCGTCACTCAGTCGAGCTCGACCCGAGTGCCTAGTCCGATTTCCTCGGCGTCCGCATCCGTCACCATGGCGAACGTGCCCGTGGGAACACCGGGCAACTGCGCGATCCTCCTCGCCACGGCGACAAGGGATTCCTCGGATGCGCCTGAGATGAAGAAGACGTAGTCGCCCTCCCATTCTTCGCCGTCGTCGTACATCGCCGCACCGCCGGAGCGGGGGTCATCCTCGAGCTCGGCGAGGAACTCCATGACGTCGTCAATCCAGGGGAATGGGTACTCGCCGTCCTCCAACTCCTTCGGGAGAGTGAGTGGCACGTGGATCTCGACCACGAGTTCGGCCATTACTGCGACGCCCGCTCCAACACCAGCTCACGCACGCGAGCCGCGTCGGCGGTCCCCTTCATCGCCTTCATGACGGCACCGATCACCGCACCGGCGGCCTGCACCTTGCCTTCACGGATTTTCTCGAGCACATCCGGCTGAGCCGCGAGCGCCTCGTCGATCGCCGCGATGAGGGCGCCGTCGTCCGACACGACCTTGAGGCCGCGGGTCTCCACGACCTCGGCGGGCGAGCCCTCCCCCGCGATGACTCCCTCGAGCACCTGGCGGGCGAGGCGGTCGGTGAGCTCACCGGATTCGACGAGGGTGACGAGAGCCGCGACATCCGTCGCTGAGACCAGAGTCGAGCTGTCGACGCCGCGCTCGTTGGCGACGCGGGCGATCTCGCCCGTCCACCACTTGCGGGCCTGGGCGGGCGAGGCGCCGGCGGTGACCGTCTCCTCAACCTCGACGAGGAGGCCCGAGTTGAGTACATCCTGGAATTCAAGGTCGGTGAAGCCCCATGCCTGCTGCAGTCTCTTCTTACGAAGAGCGGGCGCCTCGGGGAGGGCGGCGCGCAGCTGTTCGATCAGCTCAGCGGAAGGCTCAACGGGAAGGAGGTCGGGCTCTGGGAAGTAACGGTAGTCATCAGCGTCGCTCTTGGGGCGGCCGGCCGAGGTCACCCCCGTGTCCTCGTGCCAGTGGCGGGTCTCCTGAATGATCGTGCCGCCCTTTTCGAGAATCGCCGCCTGGCGCTGGATCTCGTAACGGATGGCGCGCTCGACCGAGCGCAGGGAGTTCACGTTCTTGGTCTCGGTGCGCGTGCCGAGCTTGCCCGAGCCGCGGGGGCTCAGTGAAATGTTCGCGTCGCAGCGCAGGTTGCCGCGCTCCATCTTCGCCTCGGAGATACCCAGCGCCACGACGATTTCACGGATGGCCGAGACATACGCCTTGGCAAGCTCCGGGGCGTCGCCCTCGGCGCCGGTGATCATCTTCGTGACGATCTCGACGAGGGGAACGCCCGCGCGGTTGTAGTCCACGAGCGAGTACTCGGCGCCCTGGATGCGGCCCGTCGCTCCACCGACGTGGGTGAGCTTGCCGGCGTCCTCCTCCATGTGGGCGCGCTCGATCTCGATGTCGAAGGTCTTGCCGTTGGCGAGCTCGACAGTGACCACGCCGTCGTAGGCGATGGGCTCGTCGAACTGGCTGATCTGGTAGTTCTTGGCGAGGTCGGGGTAGAAGTAGTTCTTGCGGGCGAACCGGCTCGACGAGGCGATCGAGCAGCCGAGCGCGAGGCCGAGGCTGATCGAGTACTTCACGGCTTCCTCGTTCACGACGGGCAGCGACCCCGGCAGACCGAGGTCGACGGGGGTGATCGTCGTGTTGGGCTCGTGCGGCTCGTTGCCCGCCGCGGCGGGGTTCGGGGCATCCGAGAACATCTTGGTCTGGGTGTTGAGCTCGACGTGCACCTCGAAACCGAGCACCGGCTCGTACAGTTCAAGGGCCTTGTCGTAGTCCATCAGGTCAGCTTTAGCCACCAGACGATTCTACGGGCGCGTGGGCACCGGCTCTGTCGGGGTCGGCTCCAGCGTCACGATCTGCTCGAGCGGCTCGATGGGCGCGCGGGCGCGACGCTCCGAGTAGACGAAGACGATGCCGACGAGGATCAGCGCTCCGCCCAGCAGCTGCGACAGCGTGAGCGTCTCGCCGAGCAACAGCCACGCGAACATCGTGGCGAACACGACTTCGAGCAGGGCGATGAACGACATGAGGCGCGAGCCGAGCAATCCGGTGGCGATGATGCTCGCCGCGTACCCGATCGCCGTCGCGAAGATCACCACGATGCCGAGCGGCACCCACCAGGGCGCCGTGCCACCGAGGAAGGGAACATCCGTGAACACCATCGTGAAGGGCACCGCACGCAGCCCGCCGACGATGAAGAGCACCACCGATCCCAGGAAGAGGCCTCCCCAGGCGAGCGCCACTCCCGGCAATCCTTCGCTCGGCCGTGCCGCGATCAGGTAGTAGCCGGCCGCGCCGATCGCCGCGAGGAACGCGAAGAACACGCCGAGAAGATCCACGGATGCCAGCGCGCCCGGGCCGATCACCAGCACGAGTCCCACGATCGCCACGGCAGAGCCGACAAGCACGACCACGCGCGGCATTGTCCGTGTCGTTGCCCAGGCGAAGAGGACGAGCAGCACGGGCGCGGTGTACTCCACGAGGATCGCGGTGCCCACGGGGATGCGCTGCACGGCCATGAAGTAGACCAGCTGACAGCCCGCGACACCGACGAGCGCCATGCCGAGCACCCGCCAGCGTCCCCGCCAGAGGGTCGCCCACTTGCCTCGCAGGGCGACGATCGCGAACGGCGTGAGCAGGATGCTGCCCGCGAGGGCGCGCAGGGCGACCGCGGCGGCGGGGCTCCAGCCGGCCTCGAAGAGCGGCTTCACGAAGGCGCCCGACGTGCCGAACGCGAGCGACGCCAGCACTGCGATGACGATGCCCTGCGCGGTCTTTGTCTTCATGATGGTGCCGACGGTACTCTTGGCGTGAATAAGGAGTCAAATTGCTTTTTGCCCCTGACACGATTGCGACGCTCGAGTTCGTTGTGGCGCTCGCGAACACGCATCCGGGGGCCTCTCGCACCGGTCTCGACGAGATCTCGGAGCCGGCCGAACTGACGGCCCTCGTCGACGCTTACAAGTACACCGGACGGTTCGATCGCGACGCCGCCGAGCTCCGCGACGTGCAGCAGACACGCGCCCTGCTGCGCTCCGTGTGGGAGCTCGACCGCGATGCCGCGGCGCTCGAAGTGAACCGCATGCTGCGCGAGGCGAATGCTCTGCCGTTCCTCATCCGCCACGACTCCTTCGACTGGCACCTGCACGCGACGGCCGATGAGGCACCCCTTGCCGAGCGCATCCGGGTCGAGGCCGCGCTCGCGCTCATGGACGTGATCCGCTCCGACGAGATGCACCGGATGCGCGTGTGCGACGCCCCCGATTGCGAGGGCGTGCTCATCGACCTCTCGCGCAACGGGTCCAAGCGCTTCTGCAGCATCCGCTGCGGCAACCGGATGAACCAGGTCGCGTACCGCTCGCGCCTCGACTCCTCCACAGACTGACTCACGGCGAGCTTCACACCAGTATCACCACACCACTAGAACATACGTTCGAACCTTGCGACAATCTATGTATGGCATCGAACAGCACCTACTCCGCTCTCGCGGACCTCGGCGTGCCGTTCGTGCCGCCACCTGTCAGCGGCTTGACCGACAACGAGCTCATCGAGGCGCAACGCTCGGTCGCCGAAGTTCGCAGGCGTACGGATGCCACAGCCGCCGTCATCGCAGCCGAGATCGGCCGGCGTTCCGCACGCGCGCTCGGGTACGACGGTCTCGCTCAACGACTGGGCGCTCGCACCCCGGAGTTGTTGGTCCAGCGCATCGCTGGCACATCCTCGCGTGAGGCTCGTTCTCTCGTTCGGGTGGGCGGCCTCATGGACTCGCCCGAGCCGTGGCTCAGCGGCGTCGCCCAGGCGGTGACAAGCGGCACGCTCTCGGTAGAGTCGGCCGACGCCATGGCGGTAGGGCTCGGGGTGCCCTCGACAGATGTCCCGGAGGCCGCGCTGGCAGGCGCCGCCACCAAGCTGCTCGCAGAAGCCCCCGGGCTCACGCTTGAGCGCGTCGGAGCGCGCGCCCGCGAGTTGCGCAGCGACCTGGACCTCGACTTCGTCCGCGATCGTGAGACCGCAATGCGGGAGCAGAGCTACGCGCGACTGACGCTGAGGCCCGACGGCATGACGCTGCTGACGGCGCTCCTCGATCCCGAGCGCGCGGCCTTCTTCGTCGCCGCGTTCGACGCCGCAACCTCGCCGCGGCGCGGCGGACCTCGCTTCGTCGACCCGACGTCGATCGCACGCGCCGAGCGGATCATTGCCGACGAACGCACCACCGATCAACTCGCGCTCGAGGCGCTGACGGAGCTGCTGCGTCTCGGAATGTCTGTCGATGACGGCGAAGTACTCGGCAGCCACGCGCCCGAGGTGCACATCCTGGTCACCGATCGCGACTTGCGCCAGCGGCGTGGCGTCGGTTACCTCGAGGGGTCGGGCGAGCTTGTCAGCATCGAGACCGTCGAACGGCACGCCTGCGCAACCGGGGCAATCCCGATCCGGTTCGAGGGCAAGCAAGTTGTCGACGTGGGTCGGGCGAAGAGGTTCTTCAATCGACGGCAACGAAGGGCACTCGCGGCCCGCGACGGCGGGTGCCGATTCCCTGGATGCGGAAGACCACCGTCGTGGACCGAAGCGCATCACATCAACGAGTGGAGTAAGGGCGGGCTCACCGACGTTCGCGACGGGATCCTGCTCTGCAGGTACCACCACTTGCTGCTGCACAACAACGGCTGCCAGGCGGTCCGGCGCGGCGACGACTACTACTTCGTGCCGCCGTCGTCGATCGATGCGACCCGCACGCCTGTGCTGTCACCGAGCAGAAGCGGGGCAGCGTGCCGGTTAGCGGCGACTGGGTAGCGGGCTCAGGCGATGGGGGCGCTGGGTAGGCTCACAACCATGGCCACCACTTTCGTTATCGACTACACGATCGACCCGAGCAAGATCGACGCCTTCGAGGAGTACGCGAGCGAGTGGATGCGGCTGGTGGAGCGCGAGGACGGCACTCACCACGGCTACTTCATGCCGTCGGAGGGTGCGAGTGACAAAGCGCTCGCGCTCTTCAGCTTCCCGAGCCTCAGCGCATACGAGCAGTACCGGGAGAACTTCGGCGTCGACCCCGACTTCATCGCCGCCGACCGACTTCGCGTCGACTCGGGCTGCGTGCTTCGGTGGGAGCGCACTCTCATGCGCCCGTTCCTGAAGGAGACGTCCGCCCCGCAGGCCTACTAGCTCAGCGCCGGTGCCTGGCTGATGAGGGTGTGGCCCCACTTCTCCTCGAGCAGGCGCTCGAGGGTCGCGCCGAGGGTGTAGAGCCGGGCATCCTCGCGGGCGGGTGCCATGATCTGGAAGCCGACAGGCAGGCCGTCCTCAGGGGCGAGACCGATCGGCAGGCCCATGCCGGGCACGCCCGCGAGGTTCGCTGGGATCGTGGTCACGTCGTTGAGGTACATGGCCAGCGGGTCGTCGATCTTCTCGCCGAACTTGAACGCGGTGGTCGGCGCCGACGGCGAGATGAGCACGTCGGCCTTCTCGAAGGCCGACGCGAAGTCGCGCTGGATGAGCGTGCGCACCTTCTGGGCGCTGCCGTAGTAGGCGTCGTAGTAGCCGGCCGAGAGGGCGTAGGTGCCGAGGATGATGCGGCGCTTGACCTCGGGGCCGAAGCCGGCCTCGCGGGTCGCGGCCATGACGTCTTCGACGGTGCCGGACACCTTGGAGCGCATGCCGAAGCGCACCGAGTCGAACTTCGCGAGGTTGCTCGACGCCTCCGCGGGCAGGATCACGTAGTAGGCGGCGACCGCGTACTCGAAGTGGGGCGCCGAGACCTCGACGATCTCCGCACCCGCGGCCGTGAGCAGTTCGATCGCCTCGTGGAAGCGCTGCGACACACCGGCCTGGAAGCCGGGGCTGTCGAGCTCCTTGACGACGCCGACGCGCAGACCCTTCAGGGATTCGGCACGCGCACCCTCACGGGCGGCATCGGCGAACGACGGCCACGCGTCTTTGAGAGAGGTGCTGTCGCGCGGGTCGTACTTGCCGATCACATCGTGAAGCAGAGCGGCGTCGAGCACCGTGCGCGAGACCGGTCCGACCTGGTCGAGCGAGGAGGCGAGGGCGATCGCGCCATAGCGCGAGACGCCGCCGTAGGTGGGCTTGACGCCGACCGATCCGGTGACGGCCGCGGGCTGGCGGATCGAGCCACCCGTATCGGATCCGAGGGCGAGGGGCGCCTCGAACGCGGCAACTGCCGCGGCCGAACCACCACCGGAGCCGCCGGGGATGCGGTCGAAGTCCCACGGGTTCTTCGTCGGACCGTAGGCGGAGTGCTCCGTCGACGAGCCCATCGCGAACTCGTCCATGTTGGTCTTGCCGAGCGGGATGAGTCCGGCAGCGCGCAGCAGGGCGACCGGAGTCGCGTCGTACGGCGGAATCCAGCCCTCGAGGATCTTCGAGCCCGCGGTCGACGGCATGCCGATCGTGCAGAGCACATCCTTGATGGCGACGGGAACGCCGGCGAGCGGGCCGAGCTTCTCCCCCGCGGCGCGCTGCGCGTCGACGGCGGCGGCAGCAGACAGGGCGTCGGCGTTCACGTGAAGGAACGCGTGCACGTCGCCATCGACGGCGGCGATGCGGTCGAGGTGCGCCTGCGTGGCCTCGACCGACGAGACCTCGCCAGAGGCGAGCTTGTCGGCGAGGGAGGCCGCCGAGAGGTGGATCAGGTCGCTCACTGCTCCTCCCCCAGGATCGCGCTCACCTTGAAGCGGGAACCGTCGTGCTCCGGAGCGCCTGCCAGGGCCTGCTCGGTCGTGAGGGTCTGGCCGGGAACATCCGGCCGGAAGATGTTGACGAGCGGAATGGGGTGGCTTGTCGCGGGCACGTCGGGAGTCGCGACCTCGCTCACCTTCGCCACCGAGTCGACGATCGCGCCGAGCTCGCCCGTGAGCTTCTCGATCTCCTCGGGAGTGAGCGCGATGCGCGCGAGGTTCGCGAGGTGGGACACGACGTCGGTCGTGATTTCAGACATGCGACTCCGAAGGTGGCGTGCGGAAGGGGACCGCATAAGTCTATTCGGAGGGCTGGCACTCGCTCTCGCCCTGGAGCGTCATCGCGCGATCACTCACGCGGAAGATGAGCACCTCGCTCGTCGAGTTCGTCGCCACCAGCTGGTTGACGGGGCCGATCGACTCGCGGTCGACCGAGTAGCCGTAGTCCTCCCACGCCGCTGCGACCGAGTTGAGCACGACAGCGGGCATCGCGGAGATGCGCAGCGCCGAGAACGTCTCGCCCTCGGTGCCGTCGGGCAGCACGCAGCCCCGGCTCGTCGGGTCGTCCTGCACATCCCACTGGCCACCGGCCAGATCCTGCGTGGCGTCGATGACGGCGAAGAAGTCGGCAGTGGCGCCGGTCTCGGCGGGCGGCGTCATGCAACTGCCGAGGAGAAGAGTGGGGAGCACGAGGATGCACGCGGCCCCCCAGCCGCGTGCAATCCCGTGTGCAACACCTGACCGCATTGGACCCCCATCCGAATTGCGTCGGATTTCACACTACGGGGCGGGCGAAATCGCGTCGCGTCCCACTACGGGGAGCACTCGATCGGGGTACATCCGGCTAGTGCGTGACGTACTGCCCTTGGCCGATGGCGATGAGGGCGAAGTTGCGCATGGACTCGGAACCCGGCGCGAAGTACTCGTTGTGGCCGAGGGATGCCCCGAGCTGCAGTTTCGTGAGCGGATCCGTTCCCCCGCTCACCGCCATCGGCTTCGCCCCGTAGCTCTGGGCGCCCGGGTCACTGCCGAAGTAGGAGCTGTTGGGAATGGGATCCCACGCGGCCTCGCCCACGAACACGTTGCCGTCGCGCACGTGCAGCTCGGCCACGGACTTTGCAGGGCTGCCGGGCGAGCCGACGAGCGCGAGCGCGTCGACCTGGAAGTCGTAGTCCGTGAGGGCCATCAGTGCGGCGGTCGAGCCGTACGAGTGGGCGATGACGGAGACGTAGGGCTCATCACCCGAGCGCAGCGACTGGAGCCCCTCGATGGCGCTGGCCAGGGCATCCCTGCCCTCGTACGCGTTCTCGATGCCGCCCACGTTCGTGAGGTTGGGCGTGTGGTAGCCGATCCACGCGACGGTCGCGACCGTGGGCGCGTCGGAGGCGCCGGTGCCCGCGCCGGGGCCGAGCAGGGCGAGCCAGCTCGCCTCCTCGTCGTGGAGGCGGGCGGCGGCATCCACCCAGTCACCCATCTGGTTCTCGATGGTGAAGAACATGCCGGGCACGAGGTAGCTCACGTAGTCGGCCGTGCGCAGGTCGCCCACGACGATCGCCGCGCGACCCTGGCCCGTGACGTCGAGCGAAAGCAGGGTGCGGTCGTCGGCCGATTCTGCGCCGAGCGCCTCATCGATGGCATCGAGCATGTGCAGCTGCTGCTTGGCGTTCTCGATGACCGTGCGGCCGGTCTCGGTCGCGATGGTGTGCTCGAGCGCCTTCATCGTGGTGTCGAGCACGGTGCGGTTGGCGAGGTCGCGAACCGAGTACGGGATGCCGTCGAGGTTGCCCACGAGCTCGGGTGTCGCGTTGCGCAGCGAGAGCTTCGAGTTGAAGTCGAGGGCCCCCCACCACACCGTGACGTCGTGCGCCGGGGGCGGGCTCGCGAGCAGCTGCGCGATCACCTCGGGGTTCGCCTGCACCCAGCCCTTGATCGACCTCGCCGGGAGGAGGGCGAGCTGCTGCAGCTGGCCCGTGCCCTGCACCTGGTCGGTCGGGTCGCCCGCGGCGGGCTCGGGGCCGATGAACGGCAGTGGCGGCGCATCCGGAATAGAGAGCGTGTGCACCACGGCGTAGGTGTCGACTTCGTGTACGCCAAAGGCCTCGGCGACCGGTCCCAGTGTCACCGAGGTCAGAATAGCTGCGACGTCAAACAGCACTTCGGGTGTCCTCGTGTGCGCGGGCGACACGCCGCCAGTCGGCGAGCAACCGCGCACCCCCCATGGTAGGGGATAGAACGCCCCGTTTGGGGGGTCACCAATGTTTCTAGTGTGAAAATTGTTAATTGGAAACCCACTGGGTTACAGGGAATCGGCGCAATAGGCGGCGCTACGGGGAATCGGGGGTCGACAACCCTGAATTCGGGGTACACGAATTTCGGGGCTATGAACCCCGTGAATGGCGGCTGTGCGTCAGTCGAGCGCCGCAGGGCCCTCTTTCAGGAGCAGCGCGAACTGGGCCGCATCGATGATGCGCACGCCCAATTCCTCGGCCTTGCCGAGCTTCGAACCGGCACCCGGGCCGGCCGCCACGAAGTCGGTCTTCTTGCTCACGCTCGACGCGGCCTTGCCGCCGGCGGCGATGATCGCCTCGAGCGCGCCCTCGCGCGTGAACCCCTCCAGGCTGCCCGTTGCGACCACCGTGAGACCGGCCAGCGGACCGTCGACGGATGCCGCGGCGCCCGGCCCCGGATGCCCCGGTGTGGCGAACTGCACGCCCGCCGCCGCCCACTGCTCGAGGATCTCCTGGTGCCAGTCGACCGCGAACCACTCGATGAGGGCATCCGCGATGATGCCGCCCACGCCGTCGACCGCGGCAAGCTCCTCGCGAGTGGCCGCCCGGATCGCGTCGAGCGACCCGAAGTAGTTCGCGAGCGCGCGTGCTGCTACCGGGCCCACGTGCCTGATGCTGAGCGCCACCAGCATGCGCCACAGCTCCTTGGTCTTGGCCTTCTCGATCTCGTCGAGCAGCTTGGTCGCGGCGCTCGACGGCACGAAGCCGTCGTGCCCCTCGGGGTCGCCCTTCTTGCGCTTGCGCTGGTACGGCGTCTCGGTGCGGCCCGTGCGCAGGCCGGTCTCACGGTCGCGCACTCCCACCCGGATGTCGACGAGGTCGTCGAGGGTGAGGGCGAAGAGTCCCGCCTCGGTGACGAGGGGCGGCACCTCCGGGTAATCGGGTTGGGTGAGCGCGGCCGCGCCGACCTCGCCGAGGCCCTCGATGTCGAGTGCGCCACGGCTGCCGACGTGCTCGACCCGCCCGCGCACCTGAGCGGGGCAGCTGCGGGAGTTCGGGCAACGCAGGTCGATGTCGCCCTCCTTGGCGGGGGCGAGGGGCGTGCCGCACTCCGGGCAGTTGGTGGGCATGACGAACTCGCGCTCGGTGCCGTCGCGCAGCTCGACAACCGGGCCGAGCACCTCGGGAATCACGTCACCCGCCTTCCGCAGCACCACCGTGTCGCCGATGAGCACGCCCTTGGCCTTGACGACGTCCTGGTTGTGGAGGGTGGCCTGCCGCACCACGGAGCCGGCGACGCGCGCGGGCTCCATGACGGCGAACGGTGTCGCACGGCCCGTGCGCCCGACCGAGACCACGATGTCGAGCAGCTTCGTGTTCACCTGCTCTGGCGGGTACTTGTAGGCGATGGCCCAGCGCGGGGCGCGGCTCGTGGCTCCCAGCTCCTCGTGCAGGTACAGCTCGTCGACCTTGATGACGATGCCGTCGATCTCGTGCGAGACCGAATCGCGGTGCTCGCCGTAGTACTCGATGAACTCGACGGCCGCCTCCGCGGTCTTCACCACCCGGAAGTACTCGCTCGTGGGCAGTCCCCAGCTCTTGAGCAGCGCGTAGGTCTCGCTCTGCGAGGCCACGGGCGGGTTCTCCCAGGCGCCAATGCCGTGCACGAGCATCCGTAGCCGGGAAAGACGCCGGTGCATGAGGTCGAGGCCCGCCTCGTTCTTGCCCTCGGACTTCTGCCGCAGCGAGCCGGATGCCGCGTTCCGCGGGTTCGCGAACACCCTCTCGCCCGCGGCCGCCTGCTCGGCGTTGAGCGCCTTGAAGGCCTCCACCGGGAAGAAGATCTCGCCACGGACCTCGACGAGCGGCGGGTGCCCCTCGCCCTCGAGCCGCGCGGGGATTCCGTTGATGAACTTGACGTTCTCGGTCACGTCCTCCCCCACGACACCGTCGCCGCGGGTCGCCGCGCTCGTAAGGCGGCCGTTCTCGTAGCGCAGGTTGATGGCGAGGCCGTCGATCTTGAGCTCGCAGAGGTAGTCGACGCGGCGGCCGGAGTCGCGCTCGACCTTCGCCGCCCAGGCGGTGAACTCGTCGATCGAGAAGACGTTGTCGAGCGAGAGCATGCGCTCGGCGTGGGTGACGGGATCGAAGAGGGTGGCCGCGCGACCGCCCACGGTCTGGGTGGGGCTGTCTTGGCTCTGCAGCTCGGGGAACATGCGCTCGAGCTCGTCGAGCCGACGCATCATCCGGTCGTACTCGGCGTCGCTCACGAGTTCTTCGTCGCGCTCGTAGTAGGCGTCGCGCAGCTCGATCACGCGGATCGTGAGCGCATCGACCTCGGCCTTCGCGGCGGTCAGGTCTGCGTCGGCATGCTGTTGGACTTCGCTCTCGGCCACAGCCCCAGTTTACGGATGGGCTCCGACAGGCACCGCGGAGACCGTGCGATCGACCGTGCACTGCCCGATCACGCGCGTTCCGACGTAGAGCACGGCGGTCTGGCCCGGTGAGAGGCCGACGATCGGCTCCACGGGCGTGATCACCAGCTCGCCGTCGCGCAACACCGCGCTGGCCGGCACCGGGTCGGCGTGCGCGCGCACCTGCACGTCGCAGGCGAACGGCGTCGCCGCGTCGAGCGGTGGGATGCCCGCCCAGCTGTACTTCGTACCGGCGAGCTCGCCGATCGCGAGCGCCTCCCGCGGGCCCACGACGACCTCGTTGCTCTTCGGACGGATCTCCAGCACGAAGCGCGGCTTGCCGTCGTCGGTCGGGTAGCCCACGTTGAGACCCTTGCGCTGCCCGATCGTGAAGGCGAGCGCCCCCTCGTGCTGCCCGATCACGGCGCCGTCGCGGTCGAGAATGTCGCCCTGCTCGGCCCCCACCTTGTCGGCGAGCCAGCCGCGCGTGTCGCCGTCGGGGATGAAGCAGATGTCGTGGGAGTCGGGCTTGGTGGCGACGCTGAACCCGCGCGCGGCGGCCTCGGCGCGCACCTCCTCCTTCGACGGAGTCGCCCCCAGCGGGAACATGACGTGCGCGAGCTGCTCCGTGGTCAGGACCCCGAGCACGTAGCTCTGGTCCTTCGCCCACGCCGACGCCCGATGGAGCTCGCGATTGCCGTCCGCGTCGGTGAGAACCTTCGCGTAGTGTCCGGTGACCACGGCGTCGAAGCCGAGCGCGAGCGCCTTCTCGAGGAGTGCGGCGAACTTGATGCGCTCATTGCAGCGCATGCACGGGTTGGGGGTGCGGCCGGCGGAGTACTCGGCGATGAAGTCGTCGACGACGTCGGCCCGGAACCGCTCGGAGAAATCCCAGACGTAGTACGGGATGCCGATGATGTTGGCGGCGCGCTGCGCGTCCATCGAGTCCTCGATGGTGCAGCAGCCCCGTGCTCCGGTGCGGAGGGTGCCGGGCATCCGGCTCAGGGCCAGGTGCACGCCGACGACCTCGTGGCCCGCGTCGACGGCGCGCGCGGCGGCGACGGCGGAGTCCACTCCCCCACTCATCGCCGCGAGAACCTTCACCCGACGAGTTTACGTACTACTGGATATCGGTCAGGGTCTTCTCGACGACGGCGAGACGGGTCTCGATGGTATCGAGCTTGGCGAGCACGGCCTTGTTGGTGGCGATGTTCTGCTCCATCACCTCTGTCGATTTGGCGTTGCCGTCTTTGGAGCGGCCGTAGCCGCGGGCACCGATGATGACCATCGCGGCCCACCCGATGACGCCGATGATGGCGATGTAGCCGTACCAGGGGATGTCCATTGTCGTACTCGCTTTCGTTAGGGGATCTCGGTGAGTGTCTTCTCGATCGAGCCGAGGCGCTGTTCGACGGCGCCCAGTCTCGCGAGTAGCTCGGTGTTGGTCGCGGCGGCGCCCTCGGCGAGCTTCTTGTAGTCGCCGCCGTTCGCCGCGTCGGCCACGTAGCGCTTCGTCTCGTTGCCCTTGTTCACGGCGTTCGTGATGACTCCGGCGACGATCGCGACGATCGCGACGAGGCCGAGCCAGAACCAGAGGCTGTAGAACCAGTACTCCATCAGTCGGTGCCTTCCTTCGGGGTTTCGTGGGGAGATGCGGCGACCGCGGCCACGAGGGTCGCAAGGTCGAGGGTCTTGGTGAACGGTGCCGCGGTGAAGAGCTTCAGCGCCTTGCCGTCTTCGGTGAGCTCGTGGTGCCCGGTGACGAACCCGGCCTCCTCGAGCTTGGCGAGGTGCATGTAGAGCAGGGCGCGAGACATTCCCATGCGCCGCGCGATCTCACTCACGTGCAGCGGCGCTTCGGCAATCGTGGCGAGGATGCGCATGCGCTGAGGGCTCGCAATGGCGGTGAGCCACGTGCTGAGCTGTTCGGCGTTCATGCGTTCTCCTTTCACCTGTCAGAACTTTATGACAGGTGACAGGATTGCGCAAGCTATTCGCTGCCCCGCGCGGCGGTTGTGACCCCACGCGGAGGATTCGGCGAGCGCCTGGGGTCGAAAGGTCCGCATGGCCTCGCGGGGCCACGGCGGGGTTGTGGCGGCGATGGTTTCGATACGAGCGCTAGCGCGCTCTACTCAACGGGCGAGCCGGCAGCCATGCCCGCGGCCCGCGCGCGGTCGACAGCGGCGGGCAGGGCCGCCACGAAGGCGTCGATCTCGGCCGCCGTCGTGTCGGGGCCGAGCGTGATGCGCAGGGCGCCGCGAGCGTCGGCCTCCGTGAAGCCCATCGCGAGCAGCACGTGCGACGCCTCCGGCACGCCGGCCTGGCACGCGGAGCCCGTGGAGACGCTGAATCCGGCGACGTCGAGGAGGAAGAGCAACGAGTCCCCCTCGCAGCCCGGGAACGTGAAGTGCGCGTTGTTCGCGAGGCGGTGCACGGGGTCGCCGCGCAGGATCGCGGTCGGGACCGCGGCCTGCACCCCGGCGATGAGGTGGTCGCGAAGCAGCGACATCGGTGATCGAGCGGAGCCGAGATCTGGGCTTCGCTCGATCAGCGACGAGGCGACGCCGAACGCGACCGCGCCCGCCGAATCCTGCGTGCCCGAGCGGGCGCGCTGCTGGTTTCCGCCGTGGAGCAGGGGCGTGACGGTCGCCGAGCGGGAGATGACCAGGGCGCCGATGCCGACCGGCCCGCCGATCTTGTGCGCCGAGATGCTGAGCGCGGCGACCCCGACGGCGTGGAAGTCGACCGGCACGTGCCCGTACGCCGAGACGGCGTCGACGTGCACGGGAACGCCGTGGGCCGCGGCGAGCGCGGCGACCTCCGCGACGGGCTGGATCGTTCCCACCTCGTTGTTCGCCCACAGGAGCGTGACGAGGGCGACATCGTCGGCGAGCGCGGATTCGACGTAGGCGAGGTCGATGCGCCCGAGGGAATCGACGGGGATCCAGTCGACGACGGCGCCCTCGTGCTGCTCGAGCCACTCGACGGCGTCGATCGTGGCGTGGTGCTCGGCGCGGGAGACGAGGATGCGGCGCTTCGAGTGCCCCAGCGAGCGCCCAGACCAGAACAGTCCCTTCACGGCGAGGTTGATCGCCTCGGTGCCGCCCGACGTGAACGTCACCTCCACCGG
>CAIXMB010000129.1 GCA_903920435.1 uncultured Actinomycetes bacterium | reverse complement strand
GCTCTCGACCCTGACCCGTGCGCGCCTGCTCGACGACCTCGCCCGCGTCGAGCGCGTCGAGACGGCACTCAACATCCCCGATGTCGCCCGCGTCACCGGCGAGCAGGCGAGCGGCGTCGCGGTCGCCGTCCTCGTGTGCGGGTCACGCGCGACCCCGCAGGAGCTGCGCGCAGCCTCCACCAAGGTCCCCGCCGACGTCGAGGTCGTCGCCGTCGTGTGCGACCCCGACCGCCCGCCCGGGCTGCGCAGGGTCTCCGGGCTGAGCGTGCTCACCATCGGCTTCCTCGAAGACCTGCAGAAGTCGCTCGCGCGATCGGCCGCGGTATGAGCGGCGCTACTGCCGGCCGGCGGTCGCGCCGGCGGACGACGACGCGAGCGTTCATCGCGGTCAACACGGTGATGCTGTGGGTGACCACGGTCATTGCCGCGACCGCGCTCTGGCCCATCTACCGCAGCACCGCGGTCGTCGTGCTGGTGGTCGTCGCGCTCGCCGTGGGTTCGCTCATCGTCATCGTGTCCGCCCAGTTCCGGTGGCCGTCGTTCACCGTGCTGCTCGTGTCCGTTGCCGCGTTCCTGCTCATCGGCGTGCCGCTCGCGGTGCCTGCGAAGACCCAGTTCGGCGTCCTGCCGACTGCCGAGGGCCTCCTCGACCTCGTGACCGGGGTCGCGCTGGGCTGGAAGCAGCTGCTCACCATCTCGCTCCCCGTCGGCGACTACCAGGCGCTCCTCGTGCCGGCGCTCGTCCTCGTGCTCGTCACGACGATCGTCGGGCTCACCGTCGCACTGCGGGCGAAGTACGGCGAACTCGCGGTCCTGGCGCCCATCGTCCTGTTCATCGTCGCCACCGCGTTCGGTCCGCGCTTTCCCGACCGGCCGCTCGCCGCGCCCATCGCGCTGCTCGTGGCCGTGCTGTTCTGGCTCGTGTGGTTCCGCTGGTACCGCCGTCGCGCGGCGATTCGCAGCCTCGCCGCCCAATCCGACGGGCCGGGTGCCGAGAGCGGCCTGCCCGGGCTGCGCACGGTCATCGCCGCAGCCGTGATCCTCGCCATCGCGTCGACGGCGGCAGTCGCAGCGGTGGGCGCCGTGCCGCCCTCGGCCGACCGCACGGTGCTGCGCACCTCGCTCGAGCAGCCATTCGACCCGCGCGACTACGTGAGCCCGCTCTCCGGCTTCCGCAGCTACTGGAAGCCGCCGCTTCTCGACGACGTGCTGCTGCGCGTCACGGGCCTCCCGGAGGGCGCCCGCATCCGTATCGCGACTCTCGACACTTACGACGGCGTCGTCTACGCCGTGGGCAGCGACACGGTCTCGAGCCTCTCCGGATCGTTCACGCGCGTGCCCTCGAGCGTCGACCAGTCGGAGGTCACCGGCGATCCGGTGGCCGTGGGCATCACCGTGCAGGACTACTCGGGGGTCTGGCTCCCGACCGTCGGCAAACTGGAGTCGGTCGCGTTCGCCGGCGCCGATCGCGACGCGCTGCGCGACTCGTTCTACTACAACGACACCTCGGGCACGGCGGCGGTCGTGCGCGGCCTCGCGTCCGGCGACAGCTACACGCTCGAGGCCGTAGTGCCGAACCAGCCCACGGATGCCCAGCTCGCCACTCTCGAACCGGGAACCGCCACCGTGCCGTCGCCGCGCAACGTGCCCGACGAGCTCACCGCCAAGCTCGACGAGTACACGACGGGGATCGACGGCGCGGGCAAGCGCCTCGTGGCCATGCTCGCGGGGCTCGCGACCGACGGCTACATCAGCCACGGCGGCGATGACGAGCCGCCGAGCCGCTCGGGCCACGCCGCCGACCGTATCGCCGAGTTGCTCTCGTCGCCGCGCATGATCGGCGACGCCGAGCAGTACGCGGTCGCCGCCGCGCTCATGGCCGACGACCTCGGCTTCCCGGCCCGCGTGGTCGTCGGGTTCGCCCCCACGAGCGGGTCGGTGACGGGGGGCGACATCTCGGCCTGGATCGAGGTCGACACCGCCCAGTACGGCTGGGTGGCCATCGACCCCACTCCCGAGGCGCGCGAGATTCCCGAGGAGGATCCGCAGGACAACGCGCAGGTCGCCCGTCCGCAGACCATCGTGCCGCCGCCCATCGTCGAGGATGAGCGCTTCGACCGGCAGGCCACGCCCGACAGCCAGCAGGAGCTGCCCGCCGACCTCAACCCCGTGCTGCTCGTGCTGCTGGCGGTCGCGAAGGGCGCGGCAGTCGTGCTGCTCATCGCCGCCATCATCCTCGCGCCGGTCGCCCTCATCGTCGCTGCGAAGCTGCGCCGCCGCCGCCTGCGCCGCCGGGCGCCCGATGCCCTGCAGCGCATCAGCGGTGGCTGGCAGGAGTTCGAGGATGCCGTGGTCGACCACGGACTCAGCCCCGCTGCCGCCTCCACGCGCAGCGAGGTGGCCGCGATCGCGGGCGGCGTGCAGTCCCAGGTGCTCGCCGCGGTGGCCGATCGCGCGATCTTCGCGCCCGACGAGCCGGTGGATGCCGACGCCGACAGCGTGTGGCGCGCCGTCGACGAACTGCAGGCCTCGCTCGACGCCGGCCTCACGCGCTGGCAGCGCCTCCGCGCGCGGATCTCGCTGCGTTCGCTCGGTGGCTATAGTGTGAGCAGGCTCTTCAGAGAGAGAAAGATCGGTCCGTGACCTGTTTCTATTGCGGTACTGAACTTCCCGCCGGTGCGATGTTCTGCGGTGAATGCGGTCGCCCCGTCAACACCAAGGGCGGTCGCAGCAAGAAGGCGCCCGCGGCGGAGTCCGTCGTCGAGGCCGTCGTCGAGCCTGCCCCGGAGCCCGAGGTGACCCCGGAGCCAGAACCCGAGGTGACCCCCGAGCCGGTGCCCGCGCCCGAGCCCGAACCCCAGCCGGAACCCGCCCCCCAGCCCGAGCCGGAACCAGCCCCCGCACCGGAACCAGCCCCCGAACCCATCGCCGAACCGGTCGCCGAGGCATCCGTGCCCCACACCGACGCGGCCGGACCCGCGCGCTGCGACCAGTGTGGAGCGCCGTTGTCTGCGTCAGACATCTTCTGCCCCGAGTGCGGTTATGTGCGCCAGCGCGAGAGCGCCCGTGCGCGGCCGAGCGACACGAACATCCTCGACCCCTTCCCGTGGGGCCTGCCGCGCTCGACCGAGCCCGCGGTCGGCCACCAGCACGCGCCCGTCGCGTTCGAGCCGGATGCGCCCCCGAAAGCGGTGGCCACGGATGCCCCGGCTAAGCCGTTCGCCGAGATCGTCGACGTCTCCGAGACCCGCCTGGTGCCCAGGGGCCCGCGCGGCGACCGATTCGTGCTGCAGTTCAGCACCGGGGAGAGCGTGAGCGTCGCGGGCACCGGCCTCATCGGTCGCAACCCGGTGGCCGAGCCCGGCGAGTACGTCGACACCCTCATCGCCATTGTCGACCCGGGCCGTTCGGTGTCGAAGACCCACCTCGAGTTCGGCCAGGACGACACCTCGTTCTGGGTGAGCGACCGCTACTCGGGCAACGGCACGGTCGTGCGCGAGCCCGACCGCGAGCCGCGCCGGTGCGAGGCGGGCAAGCGCTACCGCGTGACGCGGGGTGCGCGCGTCGAGATCGGCGAGCAGTTCTTCATCGTGAGCTAGCGCTCGAATCCCTCACTGCGGAGAACCCCGCAGCGCCCGGTGTTCCCGGCGAGCGGTTCTCCATCGTGAGCTAGCGCTGCACCGATTCGCGCTCTCCACAGAAACCGGGGAGCACCT
>CAIXMB010000128.1 GCA_903920435.1 uncultured Actinomycetes bacterium | reverse complement strand
CGTGCACCTCGCGATGACCGCGGCGGAGGAACGGATGCGCGCGGGCGAGGGCCCGACCATCATCGAGGCCGAGGTCTACGGCTTCTTCCCCCACAACGGCCCGTACCCGGGCAGCGCCTTCGGCTACCGCGACAAGCACGAGTAGGCCGCGTGGCGCGGCCGCGACCCGCTCGACCGGGTCGCTCGCGAGATGATCAAGCTCGGCCTCATCGACGAGGCCGGTGTCGCCGCCGTGCGCGAGCAGGCCCAGACCGCGATGGCCGCAGCGACGGCCGAGCTCCTCGAGGCCGACCCCGAGCAGGCGGGCAAGCGCCGCATCCGGCCCGAGCTGTGGCCCGACCCGGGCTTCGTCGACGTCGGCCTGCGCGGTGACGCGAGCGAGCTCGACGGCCTGACCGTCGCCGACCCCCTCGACCACACCGGCGGCTGGGTCGACACGAAGTTCGTCGACGCCGTCGCGGCCGTGATGGACCGCCGCATGGCCGAGGACCCGCGCATCGTCGTGCTCGGTGAAGACGTGCACCGCCTCAACGGCGGCACCAACGGCGCGACGAAGGGGCTCGCCAAGAAGTACGGCGACCAGACCTCCGAGACCGGCCGGATACTCGGCACCCCGATCAGCGAGAACGCGTTCTTCGGCCTCGGCGGCGGGCTCGCGCTCGACGGGCGCTACCGCCCCGTCGTCGAGTTCATGTACCCGGACTTCATGTGGGTTGCCGCCGACCAGGTCTTCAACCAGGTCGGCAAGGCGCGCCACATGTTCGGCGGCGACAACCCCGTGCCGCTCGTGCTGCGCACGAAGGTCGCCATGGGGTCGGGCTACGGCTCGCAGCACCTCATGGACCCGGCGGGCATCTTCGCGACGGCCCCCGGCTGGCGCATCGTCGCCCCCTCCTCGGCAGCGGACTACGTGGGGCTCATGAACGCCGCACTCGCGCTGCAGGACCCGGTGCTCGTGATCGAGCACGTCGACCTGTACGGCACCGCCGACCGCGTGCCGGAGGGCGACCTCGACTACATCCTGCCGCCCGGCCGCGCCGCGGTGCGCCGCACCGGATCCGACGTGACCGTGATCTCCTACCTGTCGATGGTGAAGGCGAGCCTCGACGCGATAGAGCAGACCGGCGTCGACGGCGAGCTCATCGACCTGCGCTGGCTCGACAGGGCCTCCCTCGACTGGGAGACCATCGGCACGAGCATCCGTAAGACCAACGCCGTGCTGATCGTCGAGCAGGGCGCACGCGGCACCTCGTACGGCGCGTGGCTCTCCGACGCGATTCAGCGCAGGTTCTTCGACTGGCTCGACCAGCCCGTGCAGCGCGTGACGGGCAGCGAGGCATCGCCCTCGATCTCGAAGGTGCTCGAGCGTGCCGCCATCGCCCGCACCGAGGAAGTCGTCGCCGCCCTCGAGGGCGAGCGGCGCGGGATGGGCGCGCGCTGATGGCCGCCGTGATCCGGATGCCCGCAGCCCTGGCGGGCGTCACCGAGGGCGCGATCCAGACCTGGCTCGCGCAGGCCGGCGACACCATCGCCGTGGGTGCGCCGCTCGCCGAGATCGAGACGGAGAAGGCCGTCGTCGAGTACCAGTCGGAGGTCGGCGGAACCGTCGCACGACTGCTGGTCGAGGCGGGCGACAACGTCGCCGTCGGCACCCCCATCGCCGTCGTGCTCGCCGCGGGCGAGGGTGATGACGCGATCGGGCCGGCACTCGCGGCCGCCGGCCTGTCCGCTGAGCCCGAAGCTCCGGCCGCTGCCGCACCCGCTGCCGCCCCTGCCCCTGTTGCTGCGCCCGCGGCGGTGCAGGCCGAGGCAGCCGGGGACCGCCTCTTCGCGAGCCCCATCGTGCGGCGCCTGGCACGCGAGCGCGGGATCGACCTCACCGCGGTGACCGGATCGGGGCCAGAGGGCCGCATCGTGCGCCGCGACCTCGACGGCGCGCAGGTCGCACCCGCTGCGGCGCCCGCCGTCGCCCCGGCACCCGCGTCGGGGTCAACGGATGTGCCCCTCACGGGCATGCGCCGCGCCATCGCGCGCCGGCTCACCGAGAGCAAGACGACGGTGCCGCACTTCTACGTGACCGCGCACTGCAACGTGGGCGAGCTGCTCGAACTGCGTAAGCGCGTGAACTCCGCCATCGAGACCAAGGTGTCGGTGAACGACTTCGTGCTCAAGGCCGTGGCCGGTGCGTTGCGCGCGGTGCCGGAGGCCAACGCGATCTGGGGCGGCGATGTCATCCGTCGCTTCGACACCGTCGACCTCGCCGTGGCCGTCGCCGTCGAGGGCGGGCTGCTCACGCCCGTGCTGCGCGGGGTGGAGTCGCTCACGCTCACGCAGGTCGCGGCGGCGGTCGCCGATGCTGCAGCTCGCGCGCGTGCGGGCAAGCTGCGCCAGGAGGAGCTCGAGGGCGGCAGCTTCTCGGTCTCGAACCTCGGAATGTACGGGGTCGACGAGTTCTCGGCGATCCTGAACCCGCCGCAGTCGGGCATCCTCGCCGTCGGCGCCGCGAAGGAGCGGCCCATCGTCGTCGACGGCCAGCTCGCGGTCGGCTCGGTCATGACCGTGACGCTCTCCGCGGATCACCGCGTGATCGACGGCGCGGTCGCGGCCCAGTGGATGGCGAAGTTCGTGGCCCTCATCGAGAACCCGGTGGCGATCCTCGCCTAGGGCTGCGGGCGTCCGCCGATGACGCCGACGGCGCGGGACGCCACGCGCGCACCCGCGCGCGCCGCGGCCACCGGATCGCCCGTGAGCACCCACTCCTCGAGGTAGCCCGCGCAGAACGCGTCGCCCGCACCGGTCGGGTCGACGACGGGCGCCGTCACCGCGGCAACGCGCGTCGCGACGCCCTCGTGGAACACGAGCACGCCCTCGGCGCCGAGCGTGAGCACCACGGTGCCGAAGCCGAGCGCCGGCGCGATCGCCTCCGGGTCGTCGAGGCCCGTCAGCAGGCGCCCCTCGTCGCGCGAGGGGAAGAGGATATCGGCGCCGGCCATGGCCTCGAGGAAGGCAGCCGGCCCGTAGTCGGCGATGAACCCGGCCGAGCCCGGGGCGACGGAGACGGTCACGCCGGCGGCCCGTGCCCGCGCGATCAGCGACGCGATGCCCGCCGCGGCCGCGTCGTTGAGCAGCGCGTGGCCCGTGATGTGCAGCACGCGGGCCTGCGCGAGCAGCTCGTCGGTGACCCAGGCCGGGTCGAGCAGTGTGTTCGCACCGCGCTCGGTGAGCATGGCGCGGCGCTGGCCCTCCACGATCACGACGATCGTGCCGGTCGGCAGCTCGGGCGAGCCGTGCAGCTCGCTCGTCGCCCCGACCGCGGCGAGCAGCTGGGCGTGGCGGGGGAGGTCCCAGGTCGAGACGCAGCCGACGAAGACCGCATCCGCGCCGAGGGAGCCGAGCCACGCGGCCGTGTTCGCGGCAGACCCACCGGGCCGCGAGTGGATCGACGACGGCGTATCGGTGTCGTCCCGGATCGGGCCATCCGGAATGGCGACGACGTCGTCGATGACGTCGCCGTAGGTGATGATCGTCGTGCGCTCAGCCACGCTGGAGTGCTGACCACGCCGACGCGACCTGCGCCGCGACCCGCACGTTGTTGCGCGCGAGATCCAGGTTGACTTCGAGGCTACGCCCGCCGGACAGCTCGACGATTTTGAGCAGCAGGAACGGCGTGACG
>CAIXMB010000127.1 GCA_903920435.1 uncultured Actinomycetes bacterium | reverse complement strand
CCTCGAGGGCCGTCTGAGCGAGAAGCAGCTCGAGGGCTTCCGCCAGGAGAAGTCGCAGGCCCCCAACGGCCTGTCGAGCTACCCGCACCCTCGTCTCATGCACGACTTCTGGCAGTTCCCCACGGTGTCGATGGGCCTCGGTCCGATCAACGCCATCTACCAGGCCCAGTCCAACCGGTACCTCACCAACCGCGGCCTCAAGGACGCGAGCGACCAGCAGGTCTGGGCGTTCCTCGGTGACGGCGAGATGGACGAGGTCGAGAGCCGCGGCGCACTGCAGTGGGCTGCCAATGACGGGCTCGACAACCTCAACTTCGTCATCAACTGCAACCTCCAGCGCCTCGACGGCCCGGTGCGCGGTAACGGCACGATCATCCAGGCGCTCGAGAGCTTCTTCCGCGGCGCCGGGTGGAACGTCATCAAGGTGGTCTGGGGCCGCGAGTGGGACGAGCTGCTCGCCCGCGACACCGACGGCGCGCTGCGCGACCTGATGAACCGCACCCCCGACGGCGACTACCAGACCTACAAGGCGGAGAACGGCGCCTACGTGCGCGAGAACTTCTTCGGGCGCGACCCGCGCACCCTCGAGATGGTCAAGGACTACACCGACGACCAGCTCTGGGGCCTCAAGCGCGGTGGCCACGACTACCGCAAGGTCTACGCGGCGTTCAAGGCGGCGTCGGAGCACAAGGGCCAGCCCACGGTCATCCTCGCGAAGACCGTGAAGGGCTACGGCCTCGGCCCGAGCTTCGAGGGCCGCAACGCGACCCACCAGATGAAGAAGCTCACGCTCGACAACCTGAAGCAGTTCCGCGACGTCATGCACATCCCGATCACGGATGCCGTGCTCGAGGAGAACCCGTACCAGCCGCCGTTCTACCACCCCGGCGAGAACGACGAGGCGATCCAGTACCTGCAGGAGCGCCGCCGCGAACTCGGTGGCTACGTGCCCGAGCGCCGCTCGAAGTACACGCAGATCACCCTGCCGGATGCAACGGCCTTCGAGGTCGTCAAGAAGGGTTCCGGCAAGCAGGAGATCGCGAGCACCATGGCGTTCGCCCGCCTGCTCAAGGACCTGCTGCGCGCGAAGGACTTCGGCCACCGCATCGTGCCGATCATCCCCGACGAGGCCCGTACCTTCGGCATGGACGCGTACTTCCCCACCGCGAAGATCTACAACCCCCAGGGCCAGCACTACACCTCCGTCGACCGCGAGCTGCTGCTGGCGTACAAGGAGTCCCCGCAGGGCCAGATCGTGCACGTGGGCATCAACGAGGCCGGCGCCTTCGCGGCGTTCACCGCTGCGGGCACCCAGTACGCGACGAACGGCGAGCCGCTCATCCCGGTGTACGTCTTCTACTCGATGTTCGGGTTCCAGCGCACGGGCGATGCCATGTGGGCCGCCGGCGACCAGATGGCCCGCGGGTTCATCATGGGCGCCACCGCCGGTCGCACGACGCTCACCGGCGAGGGCCTGCAGCACGCTGACGGCCACTCGCTGCTCCTGGCCTCGACGAACCCGGCTGTGGTCGCGTACGACGCCGCCTACGGCTACGAGATCGGCGCCATCGTGAAGGCCGGCCTCGAGCGCATGTACGGGGGCACGCACCCCGACCCGAACGTCATGTACTACCTGACGCTGTACAACGAGCCCATCCAGCAGCCCGCCGAGCCGGAGAACTTCGACCTCGAGGGCGCGCTCAAGGGCATCTACCACCTCAGGTCGGCGAGCGTTCCCGGTCCGCGGGCGCAGCTGCTGGCATCCGGTGTCGCGGTGCCGTGGGCGCTCGAGGCGCAGGAGCTCCTCGCCGCCGACTGGGGTGTGTCTGCCGACGTCTGGTCGGTGACGAGCTGGAACGAGCTGCGCCGCGAGGGCCTCGCCGTCGAGGAGCACAACTTCCTCAACCCCGGCGAGCCGGAGCAGGTGCCGTACGTGACCCAGAAGCTCTCGGGCTCCGACGGTCCGTTCGTCGCGGTGAGCGACTTCAGCCACGCGGTGCCCGACCAGATCCGCCAGTTCGTGCCCGGTGACTTCGCGACCCTGGGCGCCGACGACTTCGGCTTCTCGGACACGCGCGCGGCGGCACGCCGCTACTTCAAGATCGACGGACCGTCGATCGTCGTGCGCACCCTGCAGTCGCTGGCCAAGCGCGGCCTGGTCGACCGGTCGGTGCCGGCGCAGGCGATCGAGAAGTACCGCCTGCACGACGTGAACGCGGGAACGACGGGCTCCGCCGGCGGCGAGAGCTAAGGCGAGGCACATCGCGACTGTGCAGAAGACCAAGGAGCAGACACTCGCGTGGCTGCGGACGATCTCGGGCGAGCTGGCGACGGCGACCCTGAAGCGTCTCGAGGAGACGCTGCCCTGGTACGGCGACATGCCACCGGGGCGGCGCTCCGCGGTCGGTCTGGTGGCGCAGGCCGGCATCACGAGCTTCATCTCGTGGTTCGAAGACCCGAAGTCCACGCCCTGGATCGCCGCGGACGTCTTCGGCGCCGCGCCGCGCGAACTGCTCAGATCGGTCTCGCTCACGCAGACGCTCCAGCTCATCCGCCTGACCGTCGAGGTCGTCGAGCACCGCATCAAGAACGACGACGACGTGCTGCGCGAGGGAATCCTGCTCTACTCCCGCGAGATCGCCTTCGCCGCGGCTGACGTCTACGCGCGTGCCGCCGAGGCACGAGGGCTCTGGGATGCCCGCCTCGAGGCCCTCGTCGTCGACTCGATCCTGAGCGGCGAGTACGACAACGAGCTGCCCTCGCGCATCGCAGCGCTCGGCTGGAACGGCCACGGCGAGGTATGTGTGCTCGTGGGCACCGCGCCGAAGATGCTCGACGTCGACCAACTGCGCCGCACGGCACGCCACCTCGACGCCGACGTGCTCATCGGGGTGCAGGGCTCGCGGCTCGTGCTCGTGATCGGTCGCGCCTCACCGCGCACCGACGACCCCGAGGTCGACGCCCCCATGCCGTTCCTCGAGATCGCCAAGCAGCTCGAGCCCGGCTTCGGCCCCGGCCACCTCGTGCTCGGCCACGAGGTGCCGACGCTCGTCGACGCGTCGAAGAGCGCGAAGGCCGCCCTCGCCGGATTCGCCGTGGCCCGGTCGTGGCGCAACGCACCGCGGCCCACCCTCGCCGACGACCTGCTGCCCGAGCGCGCGTTCGCGGGAGACCCGCTCGCCCGCTCCACCCTCATCAACAAGATCTACCGCCCGCTGCAGGCGCACTCCACCGACTTGCTCGCCACCCTCTGGTGCTACCTGGATAACGGCCGCTCGCTCGAGGCCACCGCGCGGGAGCTGTTCGTGCATCCCAACACCGTGCGCTACCGCCTCAAGCGGGTGAGCGACGTGATCGGCTGGGATGCCACCGGTGCGCGCGAGGCGCTCATCCTGCAATCGGCCCTCATCGTCGGGTCGATTGCCGACCCCGAGACGGCGAAGCGGCGCTGACCGGTCGGGGTGCCGTGAACGCATCGCACAACGATTCGGCGCGTTCTTGGGATGTTGCCCCCTGCGCTCGCCCGCCAGAGTTGGCACACTAGAGAAGTGATCGTCATCGTCGCGCCCGGACAGGGCTCCCAAACCCCCGGCTTCCTCACCCCCTGGCTCGAGCTCCCCGGCGCTGCCGAGCATCTCGCCGCGATCTCCGACGGCGTCGGCATCGATCTCGCCACGCACGGCACCACGAGTGACGCCGACACGATCCGCGACACCAAGGTCGCCCAGCCCCTCATCGTCGCTGCGGGCCTGCTGACGCTCGCGCCGCTGCTCGCCGACGGTCGGCGCGAGAAGGTCGGCGGCATCGCGGGCCACTCGGTCGGCGAGGTCACGGCCGCCGCCGGCGCGGGAATCCTGAGCGAGACCGACGCGGTGAGCTTCGTGCGCGAGCGCGGTCGGGCCATGGCGGATGCTGCAGCCCTCGAGCCCACGGGCATGTCCGCGGTTCTCGGCGGCGACGAGGCCGCCCTCCTCGAGCGCCTCGCCGAACTCGGACTGCAGCCCGCCAACTTCAACGGCGGTGGCCAGATCGTCGTCGCCGGAGCGCTCCCGGCCCTCGCGGAGCTCGCGGAGAACCCGGTCGCGGGCACCCGCGTGATCCCGCTGCAGGTCGCCGGCGCGTTCCACACCCGCTACATGCAGCCCTCCGTCGCCGGCCTCGAGCTCTTCGCCGCCGGCCTCGCCAAGCACGACCCGACGCTGCCGATCTGGACGAACCGCGACGGGTCGCGCATCGAGAGCGGCGAGCACTTCGTGCAGCTGATGGTCGGGCAGGTCTCCTCCCCCGTACGCTGGGACCTCGTCATGGAATCGTTCGCCGCCGCCGGTGTGACCGGCATCATCGAGCTCGCCCCCGCGGGCGCGCTCGTCGGCCTCGCCAAGCGCGGGCTGAAGGGCGTGCCGAGTGTCGCGGTCAAGACGCCCGACGACCTCGCAGCAGCATTCGACTTGATCGACGGGAAGTAGTCACGTGGCCCAGGCAGTGCCCACCCTCAAGCAGTCCCACGGCGTGGAGTTCACGCGCATCTACAGCTACGGCGCAGCGCGCGGCGACCTCGTGGTGCCGAACGACGACCTCGTCGGGCCGATCGACTCGAGCGACGAGTGGATCCGCCAGCGCACCGGCATCATCACGCGCACCCGTGCCTCCGAGGGCATCCTCGCCCTCGACCTCGCCACGGAGGCTGCACGGGAGGCGATCGCGAAGTCGGGCATCCGTGCCGACCAGATCGACCTCGTCATCGTCGCGACCATCGGCAACGTGCAGCAGACCCCGTCGATGTCAGCGGTGCTCGCCGAGCGGGTGGGTGCCAACCCGGCGGCCGCCTACGACTCGAACGCGGCCTGCGCCGGCTTCAGCTACGGCGTCACCCAGGCGGATGCCCTCATCCGCACTGGCGCGGCGCACTACGCCCTCGTGGTCGGCGCCGAGAAGCTCAGCGACATCGTCGACCCCACCGATCGCACCATATCGTTCCTCCTGGGGGACGGCGCTGGCGCCGTCGTCATCGGCCCGAGCGACTTCCCCGGCATCGCCGCTCCCGTCTGGGGCTCCGACGGCTCCAAGGCCGACGCGGTGGGCATGGACTACAACCTCGTCGACTTCCGCGAGGGCCGCGCGAAGTGGCCGACCCTGCGCCAGGACGGCCAGACGGTGTTCCGCTGGGCGGTCTGGGAGATGGCCAAGGTCGCCAAGCAGGCGCTCGAGGTCGCGGGAATCGAGGCGTCCGACCTCGCCGCGTTCGTGCCGCACCAGGCGAACATGCGCATCATCGACGAGCTCGCCAAGCAGCTGAAGCTGCCCGAGAGCGTCATCATCGGCAGGGACATCGAGACGACGGGCAACACGAGCGCCGCCTCGATCCCGCTCGCCACGCACCGCCTCCTGCAGGAGCACCCCGAACTCAGCGGCGGGCTCTGCCTGCAGATCGGCTTCGGCGCGGGACTCGTGTTCGGCGCCCAGGTAGTAGTGCTGCCCTAAACTGGGCAGCGGTCATTCACACATCCACAAGGAGATAAACACCATGGCATTGTCCACCGAAGAAGTCCTGGCCGGCCTGGCCGAACTCATCAACGACGAGACCGGCATCGCGACGGACACCGTCGAGCTGGACAAGTCGTTCACCGACGACCTGGACATCGACTCGATCTCGATGATGACCATCGTCGTCAACGCCGAAGAGAAGTTCGACGTCAAGATCCCGGACGAAGAGGTCAAGAACCTCAAGACCGTGGGCGACGCCGTGAGCTTCATCACCGGCGCCCAGGGCTAAGCAGTACCCCTCCGGATGGCCGGGCTCCATGCCCGGCCATCCGATGGACAGTGTTTCTCTACACAGGATGTGACATGACCAAGAAGATCGTCGTAACAGGTATTGGCGCGTCGTCCCCCCTGGGCGGTACCGCACCCGAGTCGTGGGACGCGCTGCTGCGCGGCGAGTCAGGCGCACACACCCTCACGCAGGACTGGGTGGCCGGGCTCGAACTGCCCGTCACCTTCGCCGCCGAGGCGAAGGTGCGCCCCGAGGAGGTACTCGAGCGCGTCGAGTCCAAGCGCCTCGACCCCTCGAGCCAGTTCGCCCTGATCTCGGCGCGCGAGGCCTGGGCCGACGCCGGCTCGCCCGACGTCGACCCCATCCGCGTCGGAGTGGACTACTCGACCGGCATCGGCGGCCTCTGGACGCTCCTCGACGCGTGGGACACGCTCAAGGAGAAGGGCCCGCGCCGCGTGCTGCCCATGACGATCCCCATGCTCATGCCCAATGCGGCCGCCGCGGCGATCAGCATGTCGATCCCCTCCCGCGCCTACGCGCGCACGGATGTCTCGGCCTGCGCCTCGAGCACCGAGGCCATCGCCAACGCCTACATGCACCTGCAGGAGGGCCTCGCCGACGTGGTCCTGGCCGGCGGCACGGAATCGGTCGTGCACCCGCTGCCGATCGCGGCCTTCGCCTCGATGCAGGCGCTCTCCAAGCGCAACGACGACCCGGCCACCGCGTCGCGGCCCTATGACGTCACGCGCGACGGGTTCGTGCTCGGCGAGGGCGCCGGCACCATCGTGCTCGAGACCGAGGAGCACGCCCTCGCGCGCGGTGCCCGCATCTACGCCGAGCTCGCCGGCGGAGCGGTCACGAGCGACTCATTCCACATCACCGCTCCCGACCCCGAGGGCTCGGCGGCCGCGCGCGCCATGCTCGCGGCGATCGAGCAGGCCGGGGCATCCATCACCGATGTCGTGCACATCAACGCGCACGCGACCAGCACGCCGGTCGGCGACATCGCCGAGTACAACGCGATGTTGCGCGTGTTCGGCGACCACCTCGCCAACATCGCGGTCTCGGCGACCAAGGGCGCTACGGGCCACCTCCTGGGCGGTACGGGCGCGCTCGAGGCGATCTTCACGATCCTCGCGCTGCACACCCGCACGGCGCCGCCGACGATCAACCTCACCGAGCAGGACCCGGCCATCCCACTCGACGTCGTCACGTCGCCGCGCGCGCTGGGCGACGGCCCGCTGCTCGCGCTGAGCAACTCGTTCGGGTTCGGTGGCCACAACTCCGTGGTGGCGTTCCGCAGCTACGAGGCCAAGTAGGTCTCGAGCCGGTCGAGGCAGTCGTTCCAGCCCACGATGTGGCTTGCGACCTCCTCCTCGGTGCTGAACCCCTCGTGGGTGACGGTGAGGCCCGTCGAGTCCGACAGCGTGAACGTCACGAGTGTCGACCGGTCTTCGCCGTCCCACGTCCAGGTCTCCACGAGGCTGTGGGGCGCATCCACGGCGGTGAAGTCGCCCGATACCGCCATTCCGACGGTCGGTGACGCGATGCGGTAGCCGCGCGCGAGGTCGAGCGTGACTTCGGTCTCGAACCGCGGCGGCCAGAACCACGCGGCGAGCTGCTCGGGGTCGGTGAGCGCCGCCCAGACTCGCTGTGGATCGTCGAGCAGGGCGCGGGTGATGGTGAGGTCGTTCATCCCACCAGTGTGCGGCATTCAGGACTCGATGGGGCTGGAGATGCCATCCGTGGCGGGGCGAGTCCATTCGCCCTCTCCAGCCCCATCGACTCCCGAATGATCGCTACCTCAGACCGGCCTGCAGCCGTCGTGGATGAAGCACTCTCCCCCGAAGCTGAGCATGTCATCCTCAGTGACCAGGCGCTCGAGCTCTTCCATGTCGATCAACGACGGTGCTACTTCCTCGATGAGCTCCTCGAGCTCGCGGTTCAACGTGTCCATCAGCCCACCTGGTGCAGCCACACGACTGCGGAGTCCTGGCTCGCGTGGCGGAATGCCTCGAGCTCGTCATCCCACGCCTGGCCGAGCGCCAGACGAAGCTCCCGGTGCAGTTCGATCGCGTTCGCGCCGGCCACGTCCATGGCGTAGCGCACGCGATCCTCGGGGATCACCGTGTTGCCCACCGTGTCGGTCTGGGCGAAGAAGATGCCGAGATCGGGAGTGTGCATCCACCGACCCCCGTCAGTGCCGAGCCCGGCATCTTCTGTCACCTCGTACCGCAGGTGCTCCCACCCACGCAGCGCAGAGGCGAGCTTCGCCCCGGTGCCTCGCGGGCCCTCCCAATAGAACTCGGTGCGCTGGGAGCCGGGCAGCACGGGCTGCGGGTCCCAGTCGAAATTCACAGCACGCTCGAGGGCGCGACCTGCAGCCCACTCGATATGTGGGCACAGCGCACGAGGAGCGGAGTGCACAAAGAGCACTCCGCGAGCGTTGGCGTTTTTTTCAGCGCCGTATGCAGTCACGATTTCTCCATTCCTTTGGATGCGACTTCCCCATCGACCCGTGGAACGGTTGTGACACTGCATGTGCTGTGAAATTGTGCGGCAGAACCGCTGGGGACAGTATGACGGATGCAACCACGGAATGACAAGAGTGTGATTCGACCGCCGCCTAGACTCGAAAGATGCGCATCGCGATAGTCAGCGACTTCTACCTCGACTACGTCGGTGGCCTGCAGACGTCGTTGCGCGAGCAGATCGCCGCCCTCGAGGAGGCCGGCCACTACGTGCGGCTCATCTCCCTGGCGCGCACCCCCGGCACCGAGTACGGGCTCGAGCTCACGCCGGCCTGGACCGTCCCGGGCGTCCTGCTGCCCGTGAAGGGCGCGACTCCAGCCCTCATCGCGCGACTCGTGGAGTACCTGCGCGCCGAGGCCATCGACGTGGTGCACGTGCAGACCGAGTTCGGGCTCGCACACGCGGCGGTCTCGGCGGCGCACGAGGTGGGTATCCCGACAGTGCACACCGTGCACACGTTCTACTGGCAGAGCCGCGGGCTCGGCCCCCTTCTCGTGGCACCCATCATGCGCGCCGGACTGCAGTACGTGCTGGGGCGCCGCATCTCCAACCTGCCCCTCGCCCGGCGCGCGCCCGACCGGCTGCTGCGCAACGTCACCCTCACCCTCGCCCTGCGCGCCGACACGGTGATCTCCCCCTCCGCGCACCAGGGCGACGACCTGCGCGCCGCCGGTGTGCAGCACGTCGTGGTGGTGCCGAACCCGATCTCCCGCTCACCTCGCCCCGCCCAACTGCTCGACCCCTCGGCCCGGCCGCGGTTCCTGTGGGTGGGTCGGTGCGAGCCGGAGAAGCGCCCGCTCGTCTTCGCGGAGGCCGTGCTCGACGCCCTCGCGCGTACGGGCGACGGGTTCGACGTCGACTTCGTGGGCGACGGGGCCGAGCTCGCGGCCCTGCGCAAGCTCGCGGAGGGGCATCCGTCGATCACCGTGCACGGGGGCCTCGGCCACGACGCGGTCATCGACCTCATGGATGCCGCCTCGGTCGTGGCGCTGACCTCCTTCGGGTTCGACAACCAGCCCATGACGATCGCCGAGGCCTCGAGCCGCTACCGCGGAGTGCTCTACTGCGACCCGAAGCTGCGCGAGGGGCTCGCGCAGTCCGGCTACCTCGCAACGGCACCGGATGCCCCGGCCCTCGCCGACGCGCTGGTCGACCTCGTGACGCACCCCGAGAAGCTCACCGCACTCTCGACCGGTGCGCGTGCCGACAGCGTCACGTTCTCCGGAGAGACGTACGTGCGCCGCGTGCTCGCGGTCTACGAGAGCGCGACGGTCGAGGGCCGACCGCGCCGCGGCGGCTCCGCCTCCAAGCCGTAGGGGGTCGCCTCGGCCAGCAGCGCCTCGCAGCGGTCGAGCCACTGCAGTTCGGCCTCGGCGGCCAAGGCGAGGGCGTCGCCCACGAGGCGCTCGGCGAGGTTCGCGTGCTCGCGTGCGAGGTGCCGGGCCAGCGACTCGGTGGCGAGTGTGCGCTGCGCGGCGATGAGCGCGGCGGGGTTCGCACCCGGGAGCGTGAGGGCGAGCGCGAGCTTGGCCGCGAGGTCGTCGCGCGCCGGGGCGGGCACGGGCTCGGTGAGCCACGCGGTCGCGACCTGCCGACCGGCCGCCGTGATGGCGTAGTAGACGTGCCCGGTCTCGCTGGGCTCGCGCTTGGTCACGAGCCCGTCGCGCTCGAGCCGGTCGAGAGTCGCGTAAACCTGGCCTACGTTCAGCGGCGACGACGGCGCCGTGCGCCGCTCGAACTCGAGTCGCAGCTGGTAGCCGTAGCAGGGTCCCAACTCCAGGATCGCGAGCAGGCTCTGGCGGATGGACATGCATACACGGTATGCCTTACTTCGCCTGACCGTAGTTGTCGACACTCGCAATCGTGATCGGGAATGTCACGGGCAGGTCGCCGAAGAGCAGCCGTCCGGCTTCTGCTGCGGCCTCGGTGAGGATCACGGAAACGGCATCGGCGAGCCCTGTCGGCGCGTGCACGACCACCTCGTCGTGGAGGAAGAACACGAGGTGCGGGGCATCCGTGAACCAGCCGTCGTCGAGTTCGCGCAAGCGCCGCCGGATGCTCGCCATCCAGCACAGCGCCCATTCCGCTGCCGTGCCCTGCACGACGAAGTTGCGCGTGAACCTGCCCCACGCACGGGATCGCTCGCGCGCTCGCGAGGTGTCGGCGGCCGAGCGCGCCTCGCTCCACCCCTCGAACCGCTGGCCCGGCGGCGAGCTGCGGCCGAGCCGGGTGGTGACGATCTCGCCGCGCTCCCCCGCCCGCGCCGCCTCCTCGACGAGGGCGATCGCGCGCGGGTACGCCCTAGCGAGTCGTGGCATGAGCCTGCCGCTCTCGCCCGTCGTCGCGCCGTACATCGCGCCGAGCATCGCCACCTTGGCCTGGTCGCGGGTCTCGACGGCACCGCTCGCGACGATGCCCGCGTACAGGTCGCCGGCAGCGCCAGCCTCGGCCATGCCCTTGTCGGCGGCCAGTGCGGCGAGGATTCGCGGCTCGAGTTGGGAGGCGTCCGCCACGACGAGCTTCCACCCCGGGTCGGCGATGACGGCGCCGCGCACCTGCTTGGGCAGTTGGAGCGCTCCCCCGCCGCTCGTCGCCCAGCGGCCCGTCACCACACCGCCCGGCACGTAGTCGGGGCGGAACCTGCCGTCGACCACCCAGGTGTCTAGCCAGTGCCAGCCGTTCGACGAGAGCAGGCGCGCGAGCTTCTTGTACTCGAGCAGGGGCGCGATCGCGGGGTGCTTGAGCTGCTTCAGCTCCCACGAGCGGGTCGAGGTGGCTTGGAGCCCCGCGACGCCGAGCGCCTTCAACAGGTCGGACGGAGAGTCGGGGTTGAGCTCGGGCGATTCGAGCCTGTCGCGCACGACATCGAGAACCTCCTGAACCTTCTGCGGGCGCGCACCCTCGAGCGGGCGCGGGCCGAGTAGCTCCTCCAGCAGGCGATCGTGCGCGTCCACCCGCCACGGCAGCCCAGCGAACCGCATCTCGGCGGCGATGAGCGCGCCCGCGGACTCGGCCGCCAGCAGGCGCTGGATGCGGCCGGGCTCGGCGCTGCCCGCGACCGCGGCACGCTGCAGGGAGAACTCGGCGAGCGGGTCGGCGACGACGGCAACCTGCTCCGGCTCGACGTCGAACAGTGCTGTCTCGCGGTCGGGGGTCGCGGTGGCGGGCGGAGGCGCATCCCAGACGCCCTGCGGAGCAGTCGCGAGCGCGCTGGTGGCCGTGAGAACCGAGGAGCGGAGGATCGCGTGGCACAGCCTCAGGTCGAAGCACCGCTCGACCCGGATGCCCGCTTCCAGCAGTTCGGGGTACCAGGCGGCCGTGTCATCCCAGACCCAGCGGGGGTGCTGCGGCTCCTCGGCGGTGACGAACGCCGCCAGGTCGTCGACGTACTCGATGCCGAGCGCGCCGCCCGCGTCGCTCAGCCGCGCCGCCATGGTTCTGGAGTCGACGCGGGCGAGGACGATGAACACCCACCCAGTCTGCCGTGTGCCGCTGTCAGTGCCGGTGTCAGACGAACGGCGTCGCGCTCTCCATCAGGCGCGAGCGGATGAGGAACCGCAGCCCTTCCGGCCCCTCCAGCGAGAAACCGCTGCCCCGGCCCGCCACCACGTCGACGGTGAGGAAGGTGTGGCTCCAGTACTCGAACTGCTCCCGCGACATCCAGAAGTCAATCGGCTGCGGGTCACCACCCGGCAGGGCGATGTCGAAGACGCCGAGCAGGATGTCGCTGTCGCCGGTCCAGAAGTCGCCTTGCGCGAAGCACATGGGCGAGCTGCCGTCGCAGCACCCGCCGGACTGGTGGAACATGAGCGGGCCGTGCTTCGCCCACAGCGCCCGGAGCAGATCGACGCTCTCCGCGGTGAGGGCGACGCGCGGCAGCGTCTCGCCCGGGATGACGACTGATGCTTCGATCACTGGGGTCTCCTGCTGGTGGTTTCGCGAGTATCCGGCGGCCGATCGCTCCTGGCAAGGATCGGCCGCCGGACGACGGGGGGCTAGAAGAAGCCGAGCTTGTTCTCCGAGTAGCTCACCAGCAGGTTCTTCGTCTGCTGGTAGTGGTCGAGCGCGAGCGAGTTGTTCTCGCGGCCGATGCCGGAGCTCTTGTACCCGCCGAACGCGGCGCCCGCCGGGTAGGCGTGGTAGTTGTTCACCCACACGCGCCCGGCCTGGATGTCGCGTCCGGCCCGGTACGCGACGTTGCCGTTGCGCGACCACACGCCAGCCCCGAGGCCGTACAGGGTGTCGTTGGCGATCGCGATGCCGTCGTCGTAGTCGTCGAAGCTCGTGACGGCGACGACCGGCCCGAAGATCTCCTCCTGGAACAGGCGCATCTTGTTGTGGCCCTCGAAGATCGTCGGCGCGACGTAGTACCCGCCCGAGAGGTCGCCGCCGAGATCGACGCGCTCACCGCCGAGGGCGAGCTTCGCGCCCTCCTGCTTGCCGATGTCGATGTAGCTCAGGATCTTCTCGAGCTGGTCGTTCGACGCCTGGGCTCCGACCTGGGTATCGGTGTCGAGCGGGTTGCCCTGCTTGACCAGCTTCGTGCGCTCGATCGCGTCGCCGAGGAACGAGTCGTAGATGGGCTTCTGGATGAGCGCCCGCGACGGGCACGTGCACACCTCGCCCTGGTTGAACGCGAAGAGCACGAAGCCCTCCTGCGCCTTGTCGTAGAACGCGTCGTTCTTCTCGGCGACATCGGCGAAGAACAGGTTGGGGCTCTTGCCCCCGAGCTCGAGCGTGGCCGGGATGATGTTCGCCGACGCGTACTGCAGGATCAGGCGGCCGGTGGTCGTCTCACCCGTGAACGCGATCTTGCGGATGCGCGCGCTCGACGCGAGCGGCTTGCCCGCCTCGGCGCCGAAGCCGTTGACGATGTTCAGTACCCCGGGCGGCAGGATGTCGCCGATGAGCTCCACGAGCACGAGAATCGACACGGGAGTCTGCTCCGCGGGCTTGAGCACGATGGCGTTGCCGCCCGCGAGGGCGGGCGCGAGCTTCCACACCGCCATGAGGATCGGGAAGTTCCACGGGATGATCTGCCCGACGACACCGAGCGGCTCCTTGTAGTGGTACGCGGTCATGTCGCCGTCCATCTCGGCGAAGTGGCCCTCCTGCGCACGGATGACCGCGGCGAAGTAGCGGAAGTGATCGGCCGCGAGTGGCAGGTCTGCGTTGAGCGGCTCGCGGATGGGCTTGCCGTTGTCCCACGTCTCGGCGACGGCCAGCAGCTCGAGGTTCGCGTCGATGACGTCGGCGATCCGGTTGAGCACCGCGGCGCGCTCGGTGGTGGAGGTCTTGCCCCAGGCGGGTGCGGCCTTGTGCGCGGCGTCGAGCGCGGCCTCGATGTCTTCGGCGGTGCCGCGAGCGACTTCGGCGAACGGCTTGCCATTCACAGGAGAGATGTCCTCGAAGTACTGGCCCTTGACCGGCTTCACCCACTCACCCCCGATCCAGTGCTCGTAGCGAGGCTTGAACGTGACCTTCGCGCCGGCCGTTCCCGGTGCAGCGTAGATCGTCATGGGTGACTCCTGTCGACATCGTTGTCAGCCAGGTTCCTGGCATGGTGCGACGCTACGAGCGCGGAGGTTGCACGAAGGTTGCGGAAGGTTGCGAGCTACAGCCGCTCGGCGGGTATCGGGGTGCGGCGTTGATCCACCGACGCGGGAGGGACGAAGTGGTACTCCCCCGCGTTCTCCTCGACCTCCCACCCGTTGTTGTGCATGAGCATGTGATGATGTCGGCAGAGCAGCACTCCGCGGGCGATGTCGGTCGCGCCCTCGTCTCTCGCCCAGAAATCGATGTGATGGGCCTCGCACCAGCTCGGCGGCCGATCGCAGCCGGGGAAGATGCACCCGCCATCACGGGCTGCGAGTGCAATGCGCTGGCGCCAGGTGAACAGCCTCTCCGACCGACCGACGTCGAGCGGCTGGGTCTCGTCGAAGAGCACCGGTACATAGCCCCCGCCGCAGGCCAGGCGCGTCGCCGTGGCCACCGAGACCCTGGCAGCCTGCCCTTCGATGTGCGCTGACCCCGCACCCGCCTGCAGCTCCGCAAGCGTGACGTGCACCCGCACGGTGGGAGCCGTGGTGCCGAACAGCGAGCCCTTGTCTGCCTTCGTCGCCAGCGTGATCATGTCGACGAGGGCGTCGGCCGTGAGCTGGTCGGTGGTACGCGGGTCGTCGACGATGCGCTCTGACCTGGCCACCGCCTCGGCGTCGACGAAGCGGGGCCCGCCGCGACGGGGTGCCGTGATCGAGTCGACCGCGGCAACGACGACCGCCGCGGATTCCGGATCGAGCAAGCCGAAGATCTTCGTCATGCCGTCGGGCTGGGGAATGAGCCGCAGGAATCGCTTCTCTCGCAGCAGGGCCTCGCGGTCGGCGACACCCTCCACGTCGAGGTCGTCACGGATCGAGCGCGCGGCCGCGGCCACCCGCTCGGGAGTGGTCTGGCCCGCCACCGCCACGAGGCGCGCAGCCGCATCCGTAAGGTCGTCGCTGCTCACCGACTCACCGGGCGTACCGAGCCCGGCCACGATGCCGTCGGCAGCCGCGATCGAGAGCTCGCCCGAGTTCACCGCCAACGCCACGGGCGTCAGCCAGGGCGCCGACCCTTCGAGCGCGGTACCGACGCGGATGAGCGCCCTCGCCTCGGAGCGGGTGACGCCCGCAATGCGCTGCACGAGCGCCTCGGGAGTGCGATTGCCGGTGCGCTGCGCAAGCCCCGAGTAGCCGAGCTCGGGCGCCGAGCGGCGGCCCACTTCCGCAGAGACGCGCGCGCTCAGCGCATCGAGCTCGCGGCGCGATGCCGCGATCGACGACTGCAGCGACAGGAGCGCAGCGTCATCGAGCTTTTCGAGGTGATCCGGCACGATCACTGAGGTGACCGTCATGCGAAAAGTCTATCAGACATTCGAACGTATGTTCGAGCGTGTGGAGAACTCCGTCAACGCAGTTCCTGCTCGATCCGCTCGAGGCGCGCCACCACGGCGGCACGCTTGGGCGACTTCGGCGGCAGGAGCGCGAGGCACGCCCGCCACACCTCGACGTCATAGGCAGCCTCATCCGTGCGCGCGTACTCGAGCAGCGTGTCGACCGACGCGTCGGTCATGAGCGACTCCCGGAGGCGCGACGACACCTCCGCCCGGATCGCCCGGATGCCCGTGGCCGACGACGCCGGAAGCAGCGCGCCCGAGTACCCGGCCAGGGCGACCCGGTGTGCTCCGCGGTCGAGGAAGGCCAGCACCCGGTGCGCGTCGAGGTCGAGCCTGCGCGGCAGGCGGTACGGCCGCGAGCTCGGCTCGAGCTCGGGATCGACCGCAGCGACCGCGCGGCGCAACCGCACCATCTCGGGCCGCAGCGTCTCGACCGCGCAGTCGAGCAGCCCCGCGAGCGCTTCGGCCGAGAGTCCGGCCGGATGCCACGCCAGGAGGGTCAGGATCTCCGCGTGCCGCGTGCTGAGCTCCGCCGAGCGGGTGCCCGAGTTCAGGCGGCCGCCCTCGGTGCCCAGGACGTTGAGCGAGGGCTCGGGAACGGCGCGCTGCACTGTCCGCCGCGGCCGCGACGCGAGCTCGTCGAGCCGGCGGATGCGCAACTCGGCCTCCACGGCGGCGACAGCGGCCTCCATGAGGGGCAGCGTGGCCGGGGCGACCGCGGCATCCGTGCCCGTGATGTCGATGACGCCGAGCATCGCGCCCGTGCTGGGATCGTGCACGGGCACCGCCGTGCAGCTCCACGGGTGCACGATGCGGTTGAAGTGCTCGGCGCCCTGGATCTGGATGCCGTGGTCGAGCGCTAGCGCCGTGCCAGGAGCGCTCGTGCCGACGGCGCGCTCCGACCAGTCGGCGCCCTCGACGAAGAGCATGTCCTCGGCCTTGCGGCGCAGGGTGCGATCGCCGTCGATCCAGAGCAGGCGGCCGTCCTGGTCGCCGACGGCCACGATGAGGCCCGCGTCGAAGGTGTGGCGGATGAGCAGGCGGTGGATGGTGGGCAGCGCCAGGGAGAGCGGGTGGGCGTCGCGGTAGGCGCGCAGCTCGTCGTCGTCGAAGTCGATTCCCGCGAGGAGGCGGTCGGGATCGAGGGCGAGTTGCAGCGAGCGTTCCCACGACTCGGCGACGAGCCGCCGCACTCCGGGCGCCGCGACTCCGGTGTCGACGGCGAGTTCGTGTGCCTGGGCGGTGCGGGCGCGCGCTGCCTCATCCGGCGTGATGATCCACGGACTGGACACGGGCACTCCGATCGGCGGTGGTCGAGGTGCAGGAAGTCTAACCCTCGAGGCTCTCCCCGATCGCGGCACCGAGGTACGGGCCGATCGACCGCGAGAACGACGCGCTCAGGTGGTGGTCGTCGAAGTACACGACGACTCCCCCGATCACCGAATGGCAGGTCGTCGTGTCGCACAGGTACGGCAGCAGCGAGAGGGTACGGATGCCCGGCGTCGCCGACGCCGCCCTGCTCTCGACGTTGGCGTCCTCGAGCCCGGCCGTCGCCCGCGGCAGTGCGCACGGGTCGTACTCGGATCGGTGCACGTAGACGCACTCGGGCGCCGGCACGGGCTTCGTGCCGGGCACATCGCCGACGACGATCACGGGCTTGCCGCTCGACGCGACGGCCGCGAGGTTGGCGGCGATGTTGGCCTCAAGAGCCGCCTCCGCCTTCTCGCTGGGGTGCGCGGCCGTGAGGTAGTGCAGTGCGTTCTTGTGCGACACGAAGAGCACGGCATCGAGACCCTCGTCACGCACGAGCTCGTCGAGCACCGCGCGCGTCCACTCGCGACACGCCTCGCCGCCCGAGCCGCTCGCGTCGTCGGTGGAGACCCCCAGGCAGTCGGTCTTGCGGAACAGCACCACCCGCCAGTCGTGCGCGAGCGCATACTCCTCCAACCCCGGGATGAGCGCGCCCGCGTGCGAGTTGCCCACGACCGCGATCGTGCGCACGGGGTCGTCGGCGCCGAACTCGCAGCGCACCACGGCCGTGCCATCGGAGTTGCACGGCGTCGTGCCGAGGATGCCGCGGTCCTGCGCGGCGAACGCCGTGTCGATACCGACGGCGGAGTACGGCTGGGCGCAACCCTCGACGATCGCCGCGGCGCCGTAGCAGGCGGCGCCGGGCCGCTGTTCGGCCGCGGTGGCGGAGATGCCGACCTGCACCGTCGACCAGGTAGCCGTTCCCGCGACCACGATCACGAGCGCCGCGGCGATGGCGACGCGGTACGGATGCCGCAGCGACCGCCGCAGCGGAGCCTCGACGAACCTCGTGGTCGCCCACGCCAGGGGCACGGTCACGGCGAGTGCCACCACTTGCCACCCGTCGCCCATCACGAGCGGGAGTGCCACCACGAGCGGCCAGTGCCAGAGGTACACCGAGTACGAGATGTCGCCCACGAACTGCAGCGGCCGCAGGGCCGCGACCCGGTTGGCGCCGCCCGCGATCACGAACGCCGCCCCGACGACGGGCAGGAGCGCCGTCGCACCGGGGAAGGGCGTCTGCCCGGAGTACAGCACGGCGGAGGCCGCGATGAGCACGACTCCCCCGACCGACAGCCAGCGCGAGCGCACGGCCGGCAGGAACGACAGCAGCCCGCCGAGCGCGAACTCCCAAGCCCGCCCGCCCGTGTTGAAGTACCCCGCGGGCGATCCCGTGAGCAGCACCGAGTAGACGAACGACACCGCGGCGAGCAGCCCGAATGCGCCGATGACGGCCACTCGACGGTGCCGGCCGCCCAGCAGCACGGCCAGCAGCAGCACGAGCGGCCAGACGAGGTAGAACTGCTCCTCGACCGAGAGCGACCAGTAGTGCTGGGCAAGGGTGGGCGTGCCCTCCGCCGCGAGATAGTCGACGGATCCGGCGGCGAGCACCCAGTTCTGCGCGTACAGCGCGCTGGCGCCCACCTGCACCACGGTCTCCTGCCAGAGCGGCTTCGGCACGACCGCGAACATGATCAGGAGGCAGGCGACGAGCACGACGGATGCCGCGGGCAGCAGTCGCCGGATGCGCCGCGCCCAGAACTGCCGCAACGAGACCCGGCCCGTGCGCGTGACCTCCGCCCACAGGCTGCCCGTGATGAGGAAGCCGGAGATCACGAAGAAGACGTCGACACCGACGTAGCCGCCCGGAAGGGCATCCGGCCAGAGGTGGAACACGACGACGAGCGCCACGGCGAGGGCACGGAGCGCCTGGATCTCGGGACGGAACCCGGGGCGCGAGGTCGACGACATTGCCGTCAACGCTACGCGCCCCGGGTGAACTGCGAGTGCCGCTTCGAGAGCCTCAGCGCGCGCTTACGCGGCGACGGGCTCCCGGTTCTCCACGAGGTACCGCGTGTACGCGGCGATCGTGAGGAAGGTCGGGAAGTCCTCCTCGAGGGTCACCGCGCGGAAGATCTCTCCCGCCGCGTCGAACTCGGGCCTGCCCTCCAGCACCGCCGCGAGCTCGCTCTCGATCAGCTCGCGGGTGATGAGCGTGCCCTCGGCGGTCGTGATGCGCTGGTGCATCCACTGCCACAGCTGGCTGCGACTGATCTCGGCGGTCGCCGCGTCTTCCATGAGGTTGTCGATCGCCGCGGCGCCCACACCCCGCAGCCACGACTCGAGGTAGCGCACCGCGATGGAGACGTTGGCGCGAACGCCGGCATCCGTCACCCGTCCGTCGATCCGCAGATCGAGGAGGTCGTCCGCAGTCACGTGCACGTCGTCGCGCTGGCGGTCGAGCTGGTTCGGGCGGTCGCCGAGCACGGCGTCGAACTCCGCACGGGCCGTCTCCACGAGGTCGGGGTGCGCGACCCAGGTGCCGTCGAAGCCGTCGGTGGCCTCGCGCAGCTTGTCGCTCGACACCGCGTCGAGGGCGCGGGCCGTCACCTCGGGGTCGCGGCGGTTCGGGATGAACGCGCTCATGCCCCCGATCGCGTGCGCGCCGCGCTTGTGGCACGTCTTCACGAGCAGCTCGGTGTACGCCCGCATGAACGGAACCGTCATCGTGATCGCGGAACGGTCGGGCAGCGTGAAGCTCGCGCCACGCCCCCGGAAGTTCTTGATGATCGAGAAGATGTAGTCCCAGCGGCCCGCGTTGAGCCCCGCGCAGTGCTCGCGCAGCTCGTACAGGATCTCCTCCATCTCGAACGCCGCGGAGATCGTCTCGATCAGCACCGTGGCACGGATGGTGCCGTGCTCGATGCCCAGCGCGTTCTCCGAGAACGTGAAGATGTCATCCCACAGCCGCGCCTCGAGGTGGTTCTCGAGCTTCGGCAGGTAGAAGTACGGCCCGGATCCCCGTGCGATGAGCTCGGCGGCGTTGTG
>CAIXMB010000126.1 GCA_903920435.1 uncultured Actinomycetes bacterium | reverse complement strand
GTTCATCTCGATGACGATGACCCGGCCGTTCGTGGGATCGATCGCGAACTGGATGTTGCAACCGCCGGTGTCGACGCCCACGCGCCGGATGATGTCGATGCCGATGTCGCGCAGGTTCTGGTACTCGCGGTCGGTGAGGGTGAGCGCGGGGGCGACGGTGATCGAGTCGCCCGTGTGCACGCCCACCGGGTCGACGTTCTCGATCGAGCACACCACCACGGTGTTGTCCGAGGTGTCGCGCATGAGCACGAGCTCGTACTCCTTCCACCCGAGGATCGACTCCTCGAGCAGGACCTCGGTCGTCGGGCTCTGGTGCAGGCCGTCGCCGACCATGCGCACGAGCTCCTCGCGGTCGTAGGCGAAGCCCGATCCGAGCCCGCCCATCGTGAAGGAGGGCCGGACCACGAGCGGGTAGCCGAGGTCCTCGGCGCCGGCGATCGCCTCGTCGAGCGTGTGCACGATGTGGCTGCGGGCCACATCGGCGCCCGACTCGAGCACGAGCTCCTTGAACAGCTGGCGGTCCTCGCCCTTGTTGATCGCCTCGAAGTTGGCGCCGATCAGCTCGACGCCGTACTTCTCGAGGATGCCGTGGTTGTGCAGCTCGATCGCGGCGTTGAGCGCGGTCTGGCCGCCGAGGGTGGGCAGGATCGCGTCGGGCTTCTCCTTCGCGATGATTGTCTCGATGACCTGCCACGTGATGGGCTCGATGTAGGTCGCATCGGCGAAGTCGGGGTCGGTCATGATCGTCGCGGGGTTCGAGTTGACGAGGATGACGCGCACGCCCTCCTCGCGCAGCACGCGGCAGGCCTGGGTGCCCGAGTAGTCGAACTCGGCGGCCTGCCCGATGACGATGGGGCCCGAACCGATGACGAGGACGGAGTTGATATCGGCGCGCTTAGGCAATGGGGGTCCCTGAGGCTCTCGAAGGGCGGTTGACCACAAGGTCACGGAAACGATCGAACAGGTAGTTGGCGTCGTGCGGACCCGCCGCGGCCTCCGGGTGGTACTGCACCGAGAAGGCCGGGATGTCGAGTGCGTTGAGCCCTTCCACGACGTTGTCGTTGAGGTTCACGTGGCTCACCTCGACACGGCCGAAGCCCGCCGGGCTCTGCGTGACGACGCCGATGGGCGCATCGACGGCGAAGCCGTGGTTGTGGCTCGTGATCTCGGTGCGGCCGGTCGACACGTCGACGACCGGCTGGTTGATGCCGCGGTGGCCGAACGGCAGCTTGTAGGTGCCGAAGCCGAGCGCGCGCCCGAGCAGCTGGTTGCCGAAGCAGATGCCGAAGAACGGCAGGTCGGCGCGCAGGATGCCCTGCAGGAGCTCCACGTGCTGGTCGGATGCCGCGGGGTCGCCCGGCCCGTTGGAGAAGAACGCCGCCACCGGCTCGATGGCGAGCACCTCCTCGAGCGTCACCGACTGCGGGAGCACGTGCACGTCGAAACCGCGCGCGGCCAGGTAGTTGAGGGTCGAGGTCTTGACGCCCAGGTCGAGCACGGCCACGCGGCCGATGCTCTCCGTCGTCGCAGGGATCACGTAGCCGTCGACAGTCGACACCGCGCTCGACAGGTTCTGCCCGGCCATGCCGGCGGCGGAACGCACGATCTCGAGCTGCTCGTCGGGGGTGAGTGCGGCATCCGTGCCCGAGAACACCCCGCCGCGCATCGAACCGGCGTCGCGCAGGCGGCGGGTGACGGCGCGCGTGTCGATGCCACTGATCCCGACGACGCCCTGCTCGACCAACTGGTCGTCGAGCGAGCCGTTCGCGCGGTAGTTGGAGACGACCCGGCTGGGGTCGCGCACGACGTAGCCCGAGACCCAGATGCGGCTCGACTCGGGGTCTTCGTCGTTGACGCCCGTGTTGCCGATGTGCGGGGCGGTCATGACGACGATCTGGCCCGCGTAGCTCGGGTCGGTGATGGTCTCCTGGTACCCGGTCATACCGGTGGCGAAGACGACCTCACCGAGCGTGCGGCCCTCGGCGCCGTACGCGCGACCGGTGTAGTGCGTGCCGTCCTCCAGGACGAGGTATGCCGCGCTCACGCTGCGGCCTTCGGGAGCAGCCGCTCGAAGGCCAGCTCGAACTCGAGCGGGT
>CAIXMB010000125.1 GCA_903920435.1 uncultured Actinomycetes bacterium | reverse complement strand
CCGTTGTGTGATTTCGATTCGGCCCTGGTACTGGCCGCGCCTTCGGCACTGTCTTATGCTCGACCGCTTCGCGCTCGAGCTACTCAATCAGCGAGGGATTAGCGAGCCGCGGAACCATCCGTGTAATCCGCATCCTGCTGCTTCCACGCGAAGAGCGAGCGCAGCTTCTGGCCGGTCGCCTCGATGGGGTGCTCCGCACCCTTCTTGCGCAGGGCGAGGAACTCGGGGGCTCCGGCATCCTGGTCGGCGATGAAGCGCTTGGCGAACGCGCCCGACTGGATGTCGGCGAGGACGGCCTTCATGTTCTCCTTGACCGACGGGTCGATGACGCGCGGGCCGGAGACGTAGTCGCCGTACTCGGCGGTGTCGGAGACCGACCAGCGCTGCTTGGCGATGCCGCCCTCCCACATCAGGTCGACGATGAGCTTGAGCTCGTGCAGCACCTCGAAGTAGGCGATCTCGGGCTGGTAGCCGGCCTCGATGAGCGTCTCGAAGCCGTACATGACGAGCTGCGAGGTGCCGCCGCAGAGCACGGCCTGCTCGCCGAACAGGTCGGTCTCGGTCTCCTCGGTGAAGGTCGTCTTGATGACGCCCGCGCGCGTGCCGCCGATCGCCTTCGCGTACGAGAGCGCCGTGTCCCAGGCGTGGCCCGAGGCGTCGCGCTCGACGGCGATGATGTCGGGGATGCCGCGGCCCGCGACGAACTCGCGGCGCACCGTGTGGCCCGGCGCCTTCGGGGCGATGAGGATCACGTCGACACCCTCGGGCGCATCGATGTAGCCGAAGCGGATGTTGAAGCCGTGGGCGAAGGCGAGGGTCTTGCCCGCGGTCAGCTTGTCCTTGATGCTGTCGCTGTAGATCGCGCGCTGGTGCTGGTCGGGCGCGAGGATCATGATGAGGTCTGCCCACTCGGCGGCGTCGGAGACGCTGAGCACCTCGAAGCCCTCCTCCTGCGCCTTGGCGGCCGACTTCGAGCCGTCCTTGAGGGCGATCTTCACCTCGACACCGGAGTCGCGGAGGTTCTGCGCGTGCGCGTGGCCCTGTGAGCCGTAGCCGACGATCGCGACCTTCTTGCCCTGGATGATGGAGAGGTCTGCGTCGTTGTCGTAGAGGAGTTCTGCTGCCACTGTTCTGTTTCCTTTTCTGTTGGTCTTAGTTCTTGAAGACTCGCTCGGTGATGGACTTCGATCCACGACCGATCGCCAGGAGGCCGCTCTGCGCCAGCTCCTTGATGCCGTAGGGCTCGAGGATGCGCAGGAACGCCTGCACCTTGCTCGAGTCGCCCGTGATCTCGATGACGAGGGCGTCCGTTGCCACATCGACCACTCGGGCCCGGAAGAGCGTGACGGCCTCGAGCACCTGCGAGCGGGTCGCGTTGTCGACCCGCACCTTCACGAGCATGTGCTCGCGGGCGACGGATGTCGCGGGGTCGAGTTCCACGATCTTGATGACGTTGATCAGCTTGTTGAGCTGCTTGGTCACCTGCTCGAGCGGCAGCTCCTCGACGTCCACGACGACGGTGATGCGGCTGAGGCCCTCGATCTCGCTCGCACCCACGGCGAGGCTCTCGATGTTGAACCCGCGACGGGCGAACAGCCCCGCGACGCGGGTGAGCAGGCCGGGCTTGTCCTCGACGAGGAGCGAAAGTACGTGACTCATGTTCTCTACTCCTCTTCCCACTCGGGGGCGTGATCGCGAGCGTACTGAACGCTCGAGTTTCCGACGCCCTGCGGCACCATCGGCCACACCATTGCGTCACGGCTCACCACGAAGTCGATCACCACGGG
>CAIXMB010000124.1 GCA_903920435.1 uncultured Actinomycetes bacterium | reverse complement strand
TGTGCGCGGCCATGCGTTTGTCGATCGCGTCGGCGTAGCGCTTGTTGGTGCCCACAAGTTCCTCTTGGCGTGTCGCGGGAGCCGGGTTTAGCCTCGTGACACTCGAACATACTTTCGAAGGTCAGGAGCGGTCAACATGAGCATGGCGCACGCGCACCATCCCGCTAGCGGCGCCCAGATCGCGGTCTGGATGGCCAATGACGCGCCCGCGCGAATGGTCTACCGGGGCATCCGCTATCGCGTGACTGATACGCCGACTCGTCTCGAGGACGAGATGTTCATGATGACCCACCCGCTGCCGATCACCGGGTGGCGGTTCCAAGGCACCGACCCGCAGGGCCAGTCGCTGATGTTCGACATCCGCCATGACGGCGACGGTTGGGCATTGATTCGGGCGTTCGTCTAGCCGAGAGTGAGTACGCCGTCGGTGTCGGCGAAGTCGACGTGCAGGTGGGTGCATGTGTCGGTGAACTGGGTGAAGTGCTGCAGCGACAGCGGGACGCCATCGCTGGCACGGCAGTTGGACTGCCCGATGCGAGATCCCGTCGGGACGATCGGATCGAGCATCCCGATGAGTCGCAGGGTGAGGCCGTCGGCGCCAGTGAGGTTGCGGCCGTCGAGCATGTAGAAGTCGACGGACTTGCCGCCGCCCTCGCGCACGTGCGGGAGGGTTCCGCCTCCGGCGTCGTCGTGGGTGCAGAGCCGGTTGATGGAGCTGACGCCGACGCGGTCGAACTGGCGGGTGGCGAGGACCATGATCTGCAGGGTGCGGACGTCGATGCCGCAGTCGGGGACGGTAGTGCCGGCGGCGATCCAGCGGATCTGCTGCTCGGGGTCGGTGAAAGCGGCGAAGGTTCCGTCGTCCATGCGTTGGACGAGCTCGAGGGCGAGTGCTTGCGAGTCGCCCGACACTTGGCATCCCTGTCCTTGGGTCGGGGTGAGGGTGGAGACGATCTCGGTCGCCGGCTTTAGCGCTGCCGTGTAGTCGGCGCCTCCGTCGCCGGTGACCTGAGTCGCGACAGCGTCGGGTGTGCTGGTTTGCCAGTTCGGGATGCGCTCGAGCTGCGCATAGAAGAGGAGCGCCGCGTGGGCGGGGTCCAGCCGTTCTTCGGCGCTCCCCCACTGCGCTCCCTGGGCGAAGAGGCCGATCTCGGCCGCACTGTCGCTGGCCGTGGCGTTGCGGAGTTCCGATTCGGCGATCGCGGTGGTGACGCCGATGATCTGTGCGGTCTGGCCGAGGCCGCGGGCTGTGGCGACGTTCATGATGATGGCGGAGTTGACGAGTTGGTCGCCGCTGTAGCCGGCGACGTTCCCGTCGAGGGCCGCGACCTGGTCGACGTCGACAGGGTTGGCGGAGCAGCCGGTGCCGGAGGACATGACGACGGCACCGACGAGCGACAGCACGACCCCTGTCATGCCGATGGCGATCCCACGCAGCATCGGGCTATCGCTGTCCTGCGGCGGCGAGGGCTTCGTCGGTGTTGGTGACCTGCGCTTCCCAGCTGGAGAGTATGTGCTGCACGTGTGTTTCCGGGTGCGAGCCGTACTTGAAGATGTAGTGCCCGTCGCGGAGCTTCTCGATGGTTTCTGCGGTTTCTGGTGCGAGGCCGAAGGTCTGCTGGCACCAGGTTGCGTCCTCGGGGCGGGACTGCCGGTAGATGCACACGGTCTGGGCTTCTTGGATGATGGCCATGCCGGGTGAGTCCGGCGGGATGTCGGAGCCTTTGTGCATGACGAAGACGTTGCTGATTCCGAGGCCTCGGGAGAGTTTTTGGTTGGCTTTGATGAGGCCGGCTGCGGGGCCGCCGATCATGTGCCATCCCTCTTCGTAGACGACGGTGGTGGCCCAGCCGCGTTCGCGGCGCAGGCGGCCGAGCATCCACATGTTGCCGATCGCCATGACGACCGGCACGGCGGGGCCGTCGTCTGGCAGCTGGGAGATGTCGAACGAGGTGAGCTTGCCCGCAAGGTCGACAGCCTTCGAGGTCTCGCCGTCGAGCAGGCCCGCGTATTCGTCGAGGAGGCCGTTGAGGGTCCAACGGACGGAGAGGCCGGCTTTGTGGAGGTCGTCGCGGGCGGAGTCTGACAGAGTTCGGTAGTCCGGGTCGTCGGCGAGGTCGCCGAGGTTGGGCAGGATGTCCGCTAGGACTGGAGCGCGGTGGTCGCCGACCTTGTCGACG
>CAIXMB010000123.1 GCA_903920435.1 uncultured Actinomycetes bacterium | reverse complement strand
GGTGCCTTCGAGGATGGTGGGGTCGAGGAGGTTCAGGGTGGTGCCGGTGCCGTCGGGGCTGAACTTGATGGGCTCGTACCCGTAGCGGCGCACGACGCCGGAGTACTCTCCTTCCCCTGCTTGGTCCTTCTTGTCGAAGACGACGCAGCGGCGGTTCTTCAGCAGCAGCGGGCGAAGGACGTGGTTGGCCTTGGTGTGGGTGGACTTGCCGGCGCCGACGTCGCCCATGATGATGACATTCGGCGACGACACCTCGCGCGGTGTCGAGTTGTAGGCGGTGATCGGGTCGTGGGCGATCGACGTGCGCGACAGTACGTCACGGCCCGTGACCACCCCCGTCGTGCCGGTGGGAGGGCCGATAAGGGCGGTGTTGAGGATCTCGGCCTGCCGGGTGGTCGATGGCGCGCCTTGGATGGCCGGCGCGTACTTGCCGCGGGCCGCGGCGCCCGGCTTCACCCGGAGCCGCGTTCCGGGCTTCCCCCACGGCGTGATCTCGACGGGGGTTACAGTCCCCTCGGCCGTTGCTTCAGCGGGCGGGGCGAATGCCCGGAGGATGGGTGCTTCCCAGATCTTGGAGCGGGCGGGCTTGAGGTCGGTCATGAGATGGACTCCTTCTCGGTGCGGCCGGCGAGTTTGGCGTAGAGGCGGGACGACATGGAGCGACCTGCGGTGGCGAGGCCGCGGCCGATGGGCCAGGTGGTGCCGGAGGCGGCGGACTGGAACGAGTCCTGCCAGTCGAGGTGGTCGATCCCGGCGGAGCCCGCACAGGTCTCCTCGAGCTGGCGGGAGGAGCGGGCGAGCTCGTCTCGATCACGGGCGGAGATGGTGATGTACCCGACCCACTCGGCCCCGTGGTGGTGGGAGCCGGCGGTCAGGTCCGCACGCCGTCGCTGCGCGGCGGACATGGCAACGTCCGTGTCGTCGGTGTCGAACTTGCCGGCCTCGTGCCGTGACAGTGCTTCTGCCTGGTCGCGCACGAGGTCCTGCCGGGCTGCGGCTTTGGCGTCGTTTGCGGGGATGAGGTGGATGTGGAACGACACCGATCGGATGAACTGCATGTCCCGGCCGATGAGCAGGTCGAGCAGCCACAGCTGGGTGCGTGGTGCGGTGGCCATCGCATCCGCGCGGATCGCCGCGGTGCGGTGCCACCACTCCACCGGGACCCCGGCGATCGGGTCGATGCCCTGCACGACGTGTGCGGAGAACTCGTCGTGGGAGGCGATGCCCATGCGGGCGGGGTCGACGTCGGCGACGAAGTCGATCGGCCGTGACGGGTTCTGCTGGTGCAGCATCACCGCGACGGTCTGCCGTGCGGTGAGCACTTCGACCGTGCCCAGGCGTGCGTCTTCGAGCCCGCGCAGGGTTGAGGCGATCTCCTGCGCCATGAGTCCGCGCCAGCCGTCGCGGGCGGGGCCGTACTTGGCGGCGGCGTCGGCGAAGTTCTGGGTGATGGGCCAGCTGATGGTGATGAAGTGCCTCTGCACCATCGCGTCCTCCCCCGTCAGCCGCAGCACCTCCTCATAGGACGCGACCGCTTCGGCAGGCGCGGCAGGGTCCAGCGCGCCTGACACCCAGTACTCCTGCATCGCTGTGTCGGCGGGAAGGACTCGGGTCATGGTTTGCACGTTGCCGACGAGGTTC
>CAIXMB010000122.1 GCA_903920435.1 uncultured Actinomycetes bacterium | reverse complement strand
GGAGAACCTCACCGAGGAGTCGGTCGAGCAGCCCCTCATCGGCGGCGCCCAGGTCGGCCACGTGCACCTGCAGGTGGGCGACATCCCGAGTGCCCGCGAGTTCTACGTGAACTCGCTCGGCTTCGACGAAACCGCCGCCTACGGGCCGCAGGCGCTGTTCGTGAGCGCGGGCGGCTACCACCACCACATGGCCATGAACACGTGGAACAGCCGCGGGGCTGGCCCGCGCCTGCCCGCGCTCGGACTAGCCCAGGTCGACATCCAAGTGCCGACCGCCGACGACCTGGGCGCACTCGGCGAGCGCCTCGCGCACTACGGCGTTTCCACCCGCGATGACGGCAATACCCTCGCGTTCGACGACCCGTGGGCGAATCTCATCCGGGTGTCGCCGCTAGTCTGAGCGAATGACCACTCCTCTCGCGGAACTGCTCGCTCAAGTTCCCACCCTGAACGACCCCGCCCAGCCCTTCGTGTTCGAGGTGAAGGGCAACTCGCTCGTCGGCAAGTGGGACATCGTGCGCGCCAAGTCGCTGTACCCGAAGGAGTTCAAGACGATCGACAAGAAGTACTCGATCACCGTCGACTTCGACGAGAAGAAGGGTACGTACAAGTACAAGGACCGCGAGAAGTCGAGCGGTATGACCGTCAATGGCGGCGGCGTGAGCTTCGGCACGAGCGGCTTCTCGGGCAAGACCAGCAAGAAGGAGTTCAGCTTCGAGCTGGGCGGCATCAACAAGACCGACGAGGGCATCTCGCCCGTGCTCGCGTGGTCGTTCGACACGAGCCGCATCAAGACGCCGCTGTTCGCTTTCCTCGAGAAGAACGGGTGGACCCACAAGAAGGGTCTGTTCGGCTGATGCCCGCCGCATCGCTCGCCGACCTGCTCGCGCGCGTCGACAGCCTGAACACGGATGCCGCCTACCGCCACGACGTCGTCGGCGAGACCATCACGGTGACCGACCCCGCTGACCCCGAGTACTCGCTCACTGCCGCGCTGGATGGCGCGTCGCACACCTTCACGATCACGGAGGTGAAGCCCGCGCAGCCCGCGGGCCCGCGCCGGTTCGACGCGGGCGGAATCTACAACGCCGCCAAGCGCAACGCCCTCCGTGGGCACATGCCGCAGCGCCGCACTGTGAAGGAGGGGCTGCTCGCCTTCCTCGAGCGCAACGGGTGGAAGCGGGCCTAGCCCCAGATCTCCCACAGGGCGCTCGCGAGGCCGTTGCGGTTCGAGAGGTGCCCGTTGCACATGACGGTGATCACGGTGTGCCGGTCGGCCGAGACCTGGAAGTCGGTGATGAAGCCGCCCATGCGCCCCTGGTGGTTGAGGCTGCCGTCGGCGGCGATGTAGATGCCGGCGCCGTAGCGCTCGCCGGTCTCGACGCTGTTCACCACCGCACCGGTCTCGAAGTCAGCCTGGATGATGTCGCCGACCCGGTACTGGTCGCCCCAGACCGCGAGCACCGACGGGGTCGTGACGATGCCTGTGTGCCCGTACGAGGTCCAGCCCGCCTCCTGCAGCGAGAGGTCGTCGTCGTAGGAGAGGGCGATGTCGGGCGCGTGCAGCGTCGGCGCGAGCACCATGTCGAGCCCGAGCGGCGCGAAGATGCGCTCCGCGAGGAAGTCGGCGAACGACTGCCCGCTCACCCGCTCGACCACCGCGGCGAGGAGCACGTAGTTCGAGTTCGAGTACTCGTAGCCCTCCCCCTCGTCGAGCTCCGTCTCCCGGCGGATCGCGTCGAGCGTCATGGCCTGGTCTGCCGGGTCGGTGAACCCGATGCCGAGACGATCGAGCTCCACCCAGTAGTCCGGGATGCGGCTCGTGTGGTGCATGAGCTGGTCGAGCGTGATCGTCGCGCCCCACTCCGGCAGCCCGTCGACGTAACTCGCGATCGGGTCGCTGAGGCTCAGGCTGCCGTCGCGCTGCAGCATGAGCACGGCCGTGGCGGTGAACTGCTTCGTGAGCGAGGCGATGTCGAACCGGGTCTCGGTCGTGTCCGGCGCTCCCGTGGCGAGGTCGGCGAGGCCCGCGGCGCCGGCCCAGACCACAACGCCGTCGCGGGCGACGGCTGCCGAGCATCCGGGCAGGCCGGCCGGCACGAGCGCCGTGACCGCCTGCGAGCTGCGGTACGACTGCGCCGCGAACTGATCGACGGATGCCCGCCCCCGCGTCTCGGCAACAGCCACTGGCACCGGGGTGAGGGCGACAACCGCGACGGCACCGGCGAGCACGACGGCGGCGCCGGCGAGCACCACCGGGACCACTCGCCGCGCCATAACCATGCCGCGCCTAGCCGCCCAGTCGCTCGTCGAGCTCGCGCACGACGGGCCAGGCCGCATCCTCGTTGTTCGAGAGCACGACGATGTCGAGGCCCTCGTCGAGGTAGTGGCGCACGATGCCCGAGGCGCCGACGTTGACGCCGTCCTTGTAGTACGAGCGCACGGTGCCGTCCTCGTTCATGTCGAACTCGAGGCCGAACCCGTACATGGTCTCCTCGTCGTGCTCGACCTGCGGCACGAAGAACTCCTCGGTGTACTCCGCGTCGAGCAGCTCGCCGCCCCGCACAGCGGCGAGGAAGCGCGCGAGGTCGGCGGCGGTGACCTGGGCGCCACCGTCGGGGCTGCCGATGGGCGGGTAGCTGTAGATGTTCTGGAACCAGGTGCCCGAGGCATCCGTGTCCCACCCCTCGGCGACGCGCGGGGCGGCCTCGCGGCGGTCGTAGAAACCCGACTCGGTCATGCCCGCCTTCGTGAACACCTCGTCGAAGACGTACTGGCGGTAGGTAGTGCCCGTCACCTTCTCGAGCGCGAGCCCGGCGAGGATGTAGCCGACGTTGCAGTACCGGCAGTCGACGCCGGCTTTGGCCAGCGGGGGCTTGTGCACGAACTGGGGCAGGTAGTCCTTCGTCTCGATGAGGGAGTAGTTCGGCGTCTCGATGAAGAGATCCTCGTACGACTCCCCCGCCTCCTCGTCCGCATCGTCGGCGATGCCGCTCGTGTGCGTGAGCAGGTGCAGCAGCGTGACATCGGTGCCGATGGTCGTGCCCTCGAGGTCGACGTAGTGGTGGATGGACGTCTCGAGGTCGAGGTTGCCCTTGCCGACCTGCTGCAGCACGGCGACGCTCGTGAAGAGCTTCGTGATCGACGCCGTGTCGAAGCGCGTGTCGAGGGTGTTCGGAATGTCCCAGCGGCGGCTCGCGAGCCCGCGCGCCGCCTCGTACACCGTGCGGTTGCCGTCCTTCACGAGCACGACCCCGGTGAAGTCGTTGTCGTCGAGGAAGCCGTCGAGGCCTGCGATATCCATGGCCACGAGCCTACCGAGCGGTCGCGGGAACGCCGGAGATCCCGCGATCGCCCCAGTACCTGCGGCGCAGGATCGCGCGCTCGGCGAGGGTCCACGCGGTGGTGGTCGCGAGGTAGAGCGCCGCGGCGAGGGGCACGAAGGCGGCGAAGACGACGCTCAGGAACGGCAGCCAGCTGAGGATGCGGGGCAGGAGCGCCGTGGCATCCGTGCCGGGCAGGGCGAGCCGCAGCGCGGTGCGGCGCGAGAACCACGCGACCACCGACATGGCGGCGAGGAGGCCGACGAACACGAGCACGCCGGGCCACCCCGCGGTGAAGAGCGAACTGCCGAGCGTGGCCGGGCCGAGCTGCGCGGTGAGCAGCGTGTTCGGCGCGCCCGCGATGGTCGGGTGCAGGAACAGCGCGTAGACGAGCGACACCACGGGCGCCTGCAGCAGGGTGGGCAGGAAGCCCGCGAACGGCGACACGTTCTCTGCCTTGTAGAGCGCCATGGTCTTCTCCTGCAGCACCTGCGGCTTGGCCTTGTACTTGTCCTGCAGGGCTTTGAGCTTGGGTGCGATGCGCCGGCGGTGCCACTCGGCCTTGACCTGCGAGATGGAGACGGGAACGAGCAGCGCGCGCACGACGAGCGTGAGCACGATGATCGCGAGGGCGGCGGCAGCGGGGCCGGCGAGAGGCGTGAGCACGGTCGCGAGACCGCTCACGAGCGTGTAGACGAACTGCAGGGCAGCGGCGATCGGGGCGAACGAGAAGATATCCACGAGAAGAGTCCTTCGAGAGAGTACGGATGAGGGTGGTCGGCGGGCCACGCAGCATCCGAGTCGCTCGGACCTACGTGGCGGGTACCGCCCTCGACGGTGCTCTCGTGCGCGGGCGCCCTGCGGTGGAGGGGTGCGCGGGCGCGGGCAGCGTGCTCATGGCCTCGCGGTGCGCGTGCGCCTTGCCGCCGACCGTCAGCTCGCGTGCGGCGACCACCACCACGGTGGCGATCGCGGCGATGAGGAGCACGGCCGCGACGCTCGCGACGACCACGGTCGGTTCCGTGGTCACGGCGAGCGCGAGGAGGAACTCCAGAATCATGCGCACGGCTCGACGTTACCCCCGACGTCGACGGTCGTCGATACTCTTGCGGGATGCAATCGGTGCTGCGGCGGGTGTACGCGGCGCAGCTCTCCACCGCGGTCGGCGACGGTGCCGTGCTCACTACGGCGACGCTTGTCTTCGCGGTCATCCTGGGGTTCGGCGAGGGCGTGGTCGGCCCGGCCCTCGGCGGCGGAGCACTCCTCGGGCTCGTGCTGTCGGTGCCGCTCGGCCGACTCGCCGACCGCATCGGGCTCGCGCGCGCCGCGGCGGGCTTCAGCGTGGTCGCCGCCGCCTCGATGATCCTGTTCGCGATCGCGCAGACGCCCGGCGTGTACGTCGCGGGCGCGCTGTGCTGGGGTGTGGCGCAGGCGAACCTCCTTCCGCTGCGGCAGGCGCTCGCCGCCTCGCAGGTGCCGCTCGAGGGCAGGGTGCGGCTGCGGGCGATCCTGCACACGCTGCTCAACGTGGGGATGGGGCTCGGCGCGGCCTGGGGTGCCGTCGCCGTCGCGCTCGACCTGCGCGCGGTGTTCGTCGGCACGTTCCTCGTGCACGCGGGCATCTGCCTCGCGACGGGAGCCCTCTACGCCTTCCTGCACTCCTCGCGCGGCATCGCGACGCTGCCGGGCGCGGAATCCGCGGCGTGGCGGGACCGCCGGCTCCTCGCGCTCACCGCCCTCGCCGCAATGCTGCAGTTCTCGATCCCGATCCTCGGCGTGCTCACCCCGATCTGGGTGGTCACGCGCACGGCGGCGCCCGAGTGGCTGCCCGCCGTGGCCCTCACCATGAACATGCTCGTCGTCGTGGCCGTGCAGCTGCGCTGGGCGACGTGGGTGCAGTCCGCTGCGCGAGCGCGGGCGTCTGCACACATCGCCGGGGCGGCAGCGGTTCTCGCGTGCGTGACGCTCGGCATTGCGCCCGGGCTCGGGGGAGCCGGGGCATCCGTCGCCGTGCTGGCCGGAATCCTGTTCATCACCGTGACGGAGGTGACCGCCGGTGCGGCGTCGTGGTTCCGGCTCACGCAACTGAGCCCGATCGGTCGGCAGGGCGAGTTCCAGGCGGTGTTCTCGACCTCGACGACCCTGGCCCGCATCGTCGGGCCCGCGCTGCTGCTGCCCATGGTCATCGCCGTCGGGCTGCCGGCGTGGGCGGCCCTCGGCCTGCTCATCGCGGGGGCGGCGGCCGGGCTCGCGGGCGTGCTGGGGCGCAGCGGTCGTACGATCGACGCATGAGCGCACTGCGACGCCTGAGCCGGGTGGCGATGATCCCGCCGGCTCCCGTGCTCGTCGCACAGGCGCGCCGGCTGCGCCGCGACACCCCGCGACTGCCGGATGCCGCCCAGCCCTGGCAGGGCACAGTCGACGGCCCCGATCCGATCCGCCTGCTCGTGCTCGGGGACTCCACGGCCGCCGGAGTGGGCGCGGACACGCAGGACGACGCCCTGCCGGGCAACCTCGCGCGCGAACTGGCACAGCGCACGGGTCGCGGTGTCGCCTGGCGCGCGGTGGGCCGCAACGGTGCAACCACGCGCGACATCGTGACGGACTACCTCGACGACGCGACCGGGGCCGAGTACGACATCGCCTTCCTCACCGTCGGCGCCAACGACGCACTGGGGCTCAGGCCGCGGTGGGCGTTCGGCCGCGACCTGCGCACCATCATCGCCCGGCTGCGCGCGGTGAGCCCGCTCGTGCTCATGTCGTCGCTGCCCGCCTTCTCGCGCTTCGAACTGCTGCCCAACCCGCTGCGGTGGAACCTCTACCTGCACTCGCAGAGCCTCGAGGACGAGGCGCGGGCCATCGTCGCCGGTACCGAGGGCGCGCACATCTCCCCGCCGCCGCCGCCGTACACCGAGGGGTTCTTCGCGACCGACCTCTTCCACCCCAGCGCCAGCGGGTACCGCGACTGGGCGCGCTTCGCCGTCGACGACGCGACCACGGCGGGGGTGCTGTGACGCTCACCTCGCTCGCCGAGGTGCTCGCCGTGATCCCCGAGGGCGACCGGGTGGTCGTGGGAATCGTGGGCCAGCCGGGCGCCGGCAAGTCAACGCTCGCCGAGCGGCTCGTGCGCGCGCTGCCCAGCGCCGTGCTGCTTCCGATGGACGGCTTCCACCTGCCGCAGGCGCGGCTCGTGGAACTCGGTCGCCGCGACCGCATGGGCGCCCCCGACACCTTCGACGTCGACGGGTTCCTCGCGACGCTCGCCGCCGCGCGCCTCGGCCCCGTGACGGCACCCGGTTTCGACCGCGCGATCGAGGAGCCGGTGCCCGACGCAATAGCGATCGGCAGCGAGCGCGTCATCGTGGTCGAGGGCAACTACCTGCTGCACTGGCGAGCGCCCCTCGACCTGAGCCTCTACCTCGACGTCGACCACGACACCCGCATCGAGCGGCTCGAGGCGCGGCACGTGCGCTTCGGCAAGACACCGGATGCCGCGCGCGCCTGGTCCCTCGGACCGGACGAGGCCAACGCGCGCCTCATCACAGAGACCGCCGATCGGGCGGACTACGCCGTGCGCCTCGACTGAGTGATGACGGTCGCGCCGCCCAGGATCGCGAGCACGAGCACCCCGACCACCCACGCGAGCCCCGCGTAGCCGATGAGCGCGAGTACGGGACCGGCCGAGGCTCCGCCGACGGCGCCCGCGATGTTCATGAACAGGTCGCTGCGACCCTGGATGCGCACGCGCTCGGCACCTGTCACGAGGTCGGAGATGAGGGCCGACGCCGAGACCGTCGACGCGCTCCACCCGAGACCCAGCAGCACGAGGCCCACCCCGACCGCCGCGTTGTTGGCAGTGCCGATCGCGACGACGAAGATCGACATGACGAACAGGAGCTGCCCCACCAGCAGGATGCGGATGCGGCCGAACCTGTCGCTGGCCCAGCCGAAGACGGGCGACAGCGCGTACATGCCGGCGATGTGCAGGCTGATCGTGAAGCCCACCACCACGAGCGAGGCGCCCTGATCGGCGAGGTGCACGGGCGTCATCGACATGACGGAGACCATCACGGCGTGGCTCAGCGCGAGCGCGGCGATCGCGAAGACGAGGGTGCTGCGGCCCCGCACGATGCCCTCGTCGGCCTCGGCCGAGAGCACAACGGGCCGCGCCTTCGCGAGCACGAGCGGGTCGGGGCGCAGGAGCACGAGGTACGTGGTCGCCGCGAGCAGCTGCGCGACCACGGCGATGAGGAAGGGGCCCGTGAGGTCGGGCAGTCCCACCGCCTGCGCGATGACGGCGCCCGGCGCGAACAGGTTCGGCCCCACGATCGCGCCGATGGTCGTCGACCACACCACGATGGAGAGGTCGCGGCCGCGGCGCGTGGGCTCTGCGGCATCCGTGGCGGCGAAGCGGGCCTGGAGGCCGACCGCCGAACCGACGCCGAGCAGGGCGAAGCCGAGCAGCAGCAGGGGGAACAGGCCGAGCGTCGCGGCGGTCACCGCGACCGTCGAGCCGACCGCGGCGGTGAGGGCGCCCAGCGACAGGGCGGGGCGGCGGCCCCTCGCCATGGCGAGCCGTGCGAGCGGGATCGCCGCCGCAGCGGAGCCGAGTGTCGTGAGTGTCGCGGCCGCGCCCGCCCACGCCTCGGACCCCGAGACGGCGACCGCGAGGATCGCCCCCACGGAGAGCGACGCGCCCGTGCCGAGCCCGGCGAGGATCTGGCCGGCGACGAGAACCCTGACCGTGCGCGCCTGCACGCCTGTCGGGATGTCGCTCACGGGTTCCAGCGTAGACTTGGTGCAACCCCACCACGAACCTTCCGGGAGTCACTCCAGTGCCCATCATCGTCGTCGAGGTCATGCCCAAGGCCGAGATCCTCGACCCGCAGGGCAAGGCAGTCGCCGGGGCCCTCGCCCGACTCGGCGCTGCGTCGTCGAATGCGGCACAGTTCAGCGCCGTGCGCATCGGCAAGCGCTTCGAACTCACCGTCGACGGCGCGGTGGATGACGCCGTGCTCGCCGAGGTGCGCGAGATCGCCGAGGACATGCTCGCCAACACCGTCATCGAGGACGTCGTATCGATCACGGTCGCCGAATGACGAAGATCGGCGTCATCACCTTCCCCGGGTCTCTCGACGACCGTGACGCCCAGCGCGCGATCCGCCTCGTCGGCGCGGAGCCCGTGGCCCTGTGGCACGGCGACCACTCGCTCGACGGCGTCGACGCCGTGGTTCTGCCGGGCGGGTTCAGCTACGGCGACTACCTGCGGGCCGGGGCGATCGCGAGTCACGCGCCGATCATGACCGAGGTCATCGAGGCCGCCGGGCGCGGAGTTCCGGTGCTCGGAATCTGCAACGGCTTCCAGATGCTCTCCGAGGCGCGACTGCTGCCCGGCGCCCACACGCGCAATGCGCACCAGCAGTTCATCCGCCGCGACCAGAAGCTGCGCGTCGAGAACGCGTCGACCGCCTGGACCAACGCCTTCACTGCGGGCGACGAGATCGTCATCCCGCTCAAGAACGCCGATGGCCGCTTCGTCGCCGACGACGCGGAGATCCAGCGCATCGAGGGCAACGGCCAGGTCGTGTTCCGCTACGTGGATGTGAACCCCAACGGCTCGATGAACGACATCGCCGGCGTCTCGAACGAGCGCGGCAACGTGGTCGGTCTCATGCCCCACCCCGAGCACGCGACAGAGCCGGGGTTCGGTCCTGATATGCCGGATGCCATGCGCTCAGGCACCGACGGACTCCGCTTCTTCACCAGCGCCCTCGCCGCCCTGCTCAGCGCTTAGCCCGCCCCGCACGAAGGATCACCCGATGTTCTCGACCCCGCGCTCACTCTTCCGCGCCCTCGCGATCGCCGAGGCCATCACGTGGACCCTGCTCATCGCCGCGCTCGTCACGCGCGCCCTGACCGGGTTCGCCCCGCTCGTGACGATCGCCGGTGGCATCCACGGGTTCGTCTTCCTGTCCTACGGCGCCACCGCCATCCTGCTGGCCGTCAACCAGCGCTGGCACCCCGGCACCGCCGTGCTCGCGATCGCGAGTGCGATCGTGCCCTACGCGACGGTGCCCGTGGAGCTCTGGCTCGCCCGGACCAAGCGGCTCGACGGGCAGTGGCGACTCGACGCCACCGACGACCCCCGCGACGCGCACTGGATCGACCGCACGATGCAGTGGTTCCTGCGCCACCCCGTGATCCTCGTCGTGCTGCTGGTCGCCGCGGTGGCCGCGCTGTTCACCGTGCTCCTGATCCTGGGGCCACCCGGGGGCAAGTAGCGACGGCCCACACGCGGGTAGAATTGCCGGAGTCCGGCCGACCCTGCTCAGGAGACTTGTGACCATCACCACCCCCGCCGTTCCCGACACCGTCGCGAACGCCGCAGCCACTCCCGAGAAGGTCCAGCCGTACGCTGCACTCGGCCTCAAGGAAGACGAGTACCTCCGGATCCGCGAGATCCTCGGCCGCCGCCCCACGAGCGGCGAGCTCGCGATGTACTCCGTGATGTGGAGCGAGCACTGCTCGTACAAGAGCTCGAAGCCATACCTGCGCCAGTTCGGCCAGAAGGTCTCCGAGAAGATGAAGAAGAACCTCATGGTCGGCATGGGCGAGAACGCCGGTGTCGTCGACGTGGGTGAGGGCTGGGCGGTCACCTTCAAGATCGAGAGCCACAACCACCCGAGCTTCATCGAGCCGTTCCAGGGCGCAGCGACGGGCGTCGGCGGCATCGTGCGCGACATCATCTCCATGGGGGCACGCCCGGTCGCCGTCATGGACGCCCTGCGCTTCGGCGACATCGACGACCCGGATACCGCTCGCGTGGTGCACGGCGTCGTGTCGGGAATCTCGTTCTACGGCAACTGCCTCGGCCTGCCCAACATCGGTGGCGAGACCTACTTCGACTCGGTCTACCAGGCCAACCCGCTCGTCAACGCCCTCGCGGTCGGCGTGCTGCGCCACGAAGACCTGCACCTCGCCAACGCGCGCGGCGTGGGCAACAAGGTCGTCCTGTTCGGTGCCCGCACGGGCGGCGACGGCATCGGCGGCGCGAGCATCCTCGCCAGCGACTCGTTCTCGGCCGGCGGCCCGACCAAGCGCCCCGCCGTACAGGTGGGCGACCCGTTCGCCGAGAAGGTGCTCATCGAGTGCTGCCTCGAGCTCTTCGCCAAGGGCCTCGTCGAGGGCATCCAGGATCTCGGTGCCGCGGGCATCAGCTGCGCGACCTCCGAGCTCGCCTCCAACGGCGACGGCGGCATGTTCATCGACCTCGAGAAGGTGCTGCTGCGCGACCCCACGCTCACCGCCGAGGAGATCCTCATGTCGGAGAGCCAGGAGCGCATGATGGCCATCGTCACGCCCGAGAAGCTCGAGGGCTTCCTCGCGGTGGTCGACAAGTGGGACGTCGAGACCTCCGTGCTCGGCGAGGTCACCGACACTGGCCGTCTCGTCATCAACTGGCGCGGCGAGGAGATCGTCAACGTCGAGCCGCGCACGGTCGCCGTCGACGGGCCGGTGTACGACCGCCCGGTCGCCTACCCGACCTGGATCGACGCCCTGCAGGCCGACACCGCGGCGCGGCTGCCCCGGAGCACCGACCTGCGCGCCGACCTGCTCACCCTGCTCGGCTCGCCCAACCTCTCCGACAAGCGCTGGATCACCAACCAGTACGACAAGTACGTGCTCGGCAACACGGCCCTGAGCTTCCCCGACGACGGCGGCATGGTGCGCGTCGACGAGGAGAGCGGCCTCGGCTTCGCCGTCGCCACCGACGCGAACGGGCGCTACTGCCAGCTCGACCCCTACCGCGGCGCCCAGCTCGCTCTCGCCGAGGCGTTCCGCAACGTCGCCGCGACCGGTGCGACCCCCGTCGCCGTGAGCGACTGCCTCAACTTCGGCTCCCCCGAGAACCCCGAGGTCATGTGGCAGTTCTCGAAGGCGGTCGAGGGCCTCGCCGATGGATGCCTCGAGCTCGAGATCCCCGTCACCGGCGGCAACGTCAGTTTCTACAACCAGACCGGTGACGTTCCGATCCACCCCACCCCCGTCGTCGCCGTGCTCGGAGTCATCGACGACGTCGCTCGGCGCATCCCGAGCGGTTGGCAGGACGAGGGCAACAACATCTACCTGCTCGGCACCACGCGCGACGAACTCGACGGCTCGGCCTGGGCCGGAACCCTCCACGACCACCTCGGCGGCATGCCCCCGATCGTCGACTTCGGGGCCGAGCTGCGGCTCGCCGGGCTGCTCTCCGCCGCCGCGGAGCAGAGCCTCGCGGCATCCGCCCACGACCTCGCCGACGGCGGCCTCGCGCAGGCCCTCGCCGAGGCGGTGCTGCGCTTCGGCATCGGCGCCCGCGTGTGGATCACCGAGCTCATGCAGCGCGACGGCGTCGACGCCACAGCCGCCCTGTTCAGCGAGTCGACTGCCCGGATGCTCGTGAGCGTGCCGCGCGAAGACGACGTGCGCTTCCAGGGCCTGTGCGAGGGCCGCGGGTACGAATTCCTCCGCATCGGGGTCACCGAAGACAGCGGTGCCCTCGAGGTGCAGGACCAGTTCACGATCCCGGTCGAGGAGCTGCGCCGCGTGCACACCGCCACCATGAGCGACCGGTTCGGGGCGGTCGTCGGCTGATGGACCTCGCGCACTCCACCGCACTCGTGACGGGCGCCGCATCCGGTCTCGGCGCGGCGACGGCGCGCGCGCTCGCCGAGCGCGGCGTGGACGTGCTGGCGCTCGACCTGACGACACTGCCCGACGAGGCGCACATCACGTACCTCTCCGCGGATGTCACGGACGAGGAGCAGGTGGCCGCGGCCCTCGGGCGGGTCGACGCGCCCTTGCGGCTCGTCGTCAACTGCGCGGGCATCGCGCCCGCCGTGCGCCTGCTGTCGTCGAAGGGCGTGCACGATCTCGCGACCTTCCGCCGCACCATCGACGTCAACCTCGTGGGCACCTTCAACGTGCTGCGCCTCGCCGCAGAGCTCATGTCGACCAACGAACCGCTCGCCGACGGCGCGCGCGGCCTCATCGTCAACACGGCGTCCGTCGCGGCATACGAGGGGCAGATCGGGCAGGTCGCCTACGCGGCGTCGAAGGGCGCGATCGTGGGGATGACCCTGCCCGCCGCCCGCGATCTGGCGCGGTACGGCATCCGGGTGAACACCATCGCCCCCGGCATCGTGCTGACTCCCCTGCTCACCGCGCTCGGAACCGAGGTCGTCGACAGCCTCTCGGCGAGCGTGCCGTTCCCCGCCCGGCTCGCCCGTCCCGACGAGTACGCGCAACTCGTGCTCATGCTCGCCGACCACGACTACCTGAACGGCGAGACCATCCGCATGGACGGCGCGCTGCGCATGGCGCCCCAGTAGCCCTACTCGTCGAGCAGCGAGAGCCGGTCGGCCAGGTACGCCTCCAGCGGCCGGATGCCCCCGCCCGCGTTCCACCGCACCATCACCGTGCCGTCCACGACCGAGAGCGGACCGCCGCCCTCCGTGGCCGAGGGATCGAGCGGCACCGGGTCGACGTTGACCGCCTCCCCCTCTGGAAGCCCGCTGCGCGCGGCGATGTGCCGCAGCTCGCGCCGCGCCTCGGCCTCCGCCGACCGGTTGGTCACTCCCCGCAGCGGTTCGACGGCGCGCGTGACCGTCGCCGTCTCGTAGAGGCGCCCCTCGCGGTCGATGAGGAGCACTCCCACCCGCCACGCGCGGCCCGTGCGCACGAGCCTCGTGCCCCGCAGTCGCGTCGTGCGGAGCACGGCGAGCGCCTCATCCGGAGTACCGCGGCGTTCGAGCTCGGCGACGGTGCTGGCCAGGAGCGCGGGGAGGTCGGTCACCCTCCGACCGTACCGCCGTCCCCCGGTGAGCACCCCACCTTGCCGCGCGTCCGAAATGACGGAGATGAGCCGCCGGATGGGCCGTCTGCCGCGCGACTTGGCCGGCAGCGGGCCGGATCTCCGTCGTTTCGTGCCCGGAGGGGCCGACGGGTCGGGGGATCGCAGAACGGGCGCGCCCCCATCATTCCGGCCCCCACGCTGCCCCGGTCCGTACCGCCCGCGTATGAATGACGGAGATCGGCCGACAGGAGGGGCCCTCTGCCCCGTGACTCGGCTGGCAGCGCGCCGGATCTCCGTCGTTTCGTACCTGGAGGGGGCGGGCGGGGCGGGCGGAGGGGGCGGGGCGGGGGCGGCGCGCGTTAGACGTCGAACGTGATGCCGGTGGCCTGCTCGGCCAGGGTCCAGAACGCGGCACCGAAGGCCGGGTCGGCGCTCTGCGCCACGGGCGTGGTGAGCACCGGGCGGCCGGTGACCGAGCGGGCGGGTCCGTAGAACTGGCCGCCCGTGGCATCCGGGTCGATCGCGGCGCGCACGACCGGCCACGCACCGCGGTCTTTGCCGTGCGCCATCGGGCGCAGGAGCCGCTCGCCGAAGCGCTGCCCCGCGGAGTTGCGGTCGGTCACGCCCGGTCGCGGTGAGGCGCTGCCGTCGAGGGCGAATCCGGGGTGCGCGAGCAGGGACTGCACGCCGCTCCCGGCGGCCCGCAGCCGCCGGTCGAGCTCGAGTGCGAACGCGTGCACGCCGTGCTTCGAGTACGCGTACGCCTTGCTCACCGAGTAGGTGCCGTGGCTCTGCTCGAGGTCGGCGAGGTCGGCCTTCGCCAGGCGCGTGGCAAGGCTGCCGAGGCCGACGACGCGCCCCGTGATCGACGGGAACAGCAGGGCGGTGAGGGCGAACGGGCCGTAGGCGTTCGTGCCGACCATGATCTCGAGGCCGTCGGCGGTCACCTCGCGCTGCTTCACGCCGCCGGTCTTACCCGCGTTGTTGATGAGCACGTCGATGGGGCCGAGCTCTCTCAACGACTCGGCGGCCTGCCGGATCGACGCGAGCGAGCCCAGCTCGAGGGCGACGTGCTCGAGGTTCGCCCCGGGAACTCGCGACCGGATGAGGTCGAGGGCGGTGGTGTCGCCGCGGGTGGTGAGGATGACGCGCGCGCCGGCGGCGGCGAGCTGCTCGGCCTCGAAGTAGCCGACGCCGCGCCCCGCACCGGTGATCACGACGGTCTTGCCCGCCTGGGAGGGCAGGCTTCGGGGTTCCCAGCTCACGGGAGTTCGATCGTGCCGGTCGAGGCGATCTGCTCGTGGTGGTGGATGACCTCGGCGACGATGAAGCCCAGGAACTTCTCCGCGAACGCGGGGTCGAGGTGCGACTCCTCGGCAAGCTGCCGCAGTCGGGCGATCTGCACCTTCTCGCGCTCGGGGTCGCTCGGCGGGAGGCCGGTGGTCGCCTTGAGCCGACCCACCTGCTGGGTGAACTTGAACCGCTCCGCGAGCATGTGGATGACCGCGGCGTCGATGTTGTCGATGCTCTGCCTGAGGGACGTCAACTCCGCGTTCTCCACCATGAGGCAAATCTACGGCAGGCTGACGGGATGCAGTTGCGCAGACGCCGGCGCGCGGTGGTCGTGTACTTCGCCGCCGACGCGCTCTCGATGATCGGCAACACGGCTATCGGGCTCACGCTTCCGTGGCTCGTGCTGCTGCGCACCGGGGAGCCGTCGGCGGCCGGCATCGTGGCCGCCGCGACGGCTGTGCCGGCGTTCCTCGCCGCCGTGCTCGGCGGCTCGCTCGTCGACCGGGTCGGGCGGCGCACCATGACGATCGTCGCCGACGTGGGCAGCGCCCTCTCGGTAACCCTGCTCTTCGTGGTCGACACCACGCTCGGCCTCTCCGTGGGCTGGTTTATCGCCCTCGGCGTGCTCGGTGCCCTGTTCGACGTGCCGGGTCTCACCGCGCGGCAGGCCATGCTGCCGGAGATCGCCGGTGTCGCCGGGCTGTCCGTGGACAGGGCGTCGGGCATCCGGCAAGCGCTCTTCGGGGCGTCGTTCCTCGTGGGGCCGGCGCTCGCGGGCGTCGCGCTCGCGGTGCTGCCGCCCGCGACGGTGCTGCTGCTGACGGCCGGATGCTCCGCGCTCGCCGCCGCACTGACCATCGCCCTGCCGCGCGCGCTCGGGCGGGCGCCCGCCGACGTGGAGGCCCGGACGGGAATCCGGGCCGGGTTCACCCTGCTGCGGACCAACCCCGTCGCCCTCGCCACCACCCTCCTCGCCGTCGCGTCGGTGTTCGCGATCAGCCCGCTGCAGGCGGTCGTGCTGCCCGTGGTGTTCCAGCGGCTCGACCAGCCGGCGCTGCTCGGGCTCACGCTCAGCGTGTTCGCGGTGGGCCTCATCGGCGGGTCGCTCGCGTACGGGGTGGTGCGGCTGCGCAGGCGCACCATCCTCGTGGTCGCGCTGCTCGGCTCCTTGGCGGGGCTGTGCGGGTTCGCCGTCGCGCCGGTGCCCGGGGTCATCGTGCCGTGCGCGGCCCTCGTGGGCGTCGGCTACGGGCTCATCAACCCCATGATCCCGGTGCTGATCGCCGAGCGCGTGCCCGAGTCGGCGCGTGGCCGCGTGCTCGGGCTGCAGAACGCGGGCTACCTCGCCGCCTTCCCGCTCGGCGCGCTGCTCGTCGGGTTCCTCGTGCAGCACGTCGACGTGCAGTGGGGTGCCGCGGCGAGCGCCATCGTGTGGGGGCTGTGCGTCGCCTACGCCCTGGTCACGCCAGCGCTACGCGACCTCGAACCGGCGCAGCCGCGCCTCGAGCCCGGCGCGCACTGACGGCCACTCGTCGATGAGGATCGAGTACACGGCGGTGTCGCGCCACGACCCGTCGGCGCGCGGAACCGCCCGGCGCACCACGCCCTCGAACTGCGCGCCGAGCTTGAGGATCGCCGCTCGCGACCGGTCGTTGAGCACGTCGGCCTGCAGCTTGACGCGGCCGAACCCGTTGTCGAAGGCCTCGCCGAGCATGAGCAGCTTCGCCTCCGGGTTGACCGCGGTGCCCCAGGTCTCCGGGGAGTACGCGGTCCACCCGATGTGAGCGTGCTCGTTGCGCTCGTCGAAGTCGCCGAGCGTGCTCGTGCCCACCAGCACGCCGTCCTTCCAGACCCCGTAGACGTTGCCGGTGAGCCACGCGTAGTAGCCGTGCGCGAAGTCGACGAACTCGGCCTCGGTGGCCCGGAAGCCCTTGGGCCCGCCGCCGTACCCGCCCGCGAACACCTCCGGCGTGCCGATCGCGCGGAACAGGGCGGGGAGCTGCTGCTCCTCGAGCGGGGCGAGGCTGATGAACCGCCCCTCGATGCGGCGCGGGGCGGGGCGGGTTGCTGGCATTGCTCAATTATCCGGTGGCGCTACTCATTCCCCCGAATTCCCCTCGTGCGCGAGCACCGGCATCCCTAGAGTTCCTGCATGACCTCCTCCTACTACCCGGCGCCGCCCCGCACCTCGTGGCGCGACTCCCCCCTCGTGCGCGTCGCCGGCTCGGCCCTGGGCTGGTTCGTCTTCGTGCTCTCCTTCACCCTGCTGTTCCAGGTGGCCTTCTCCGTGATGGCGCTCGGCGGCTCGTGCGCCAGCGGCGGCCCCTACGAGATCGCCGTCGAGTGCCCGGATGCCGTGGCGCTCTTCGCCCCGCTCAGCATCTTCATGGGGCTCGCGGGCGTCGGCGTGGGCCTCTTCCTCTCCGGCGGCTTCGGCACCCCGCTCACAACCTGGGCCTGGCCCATCCTGTTCTGCGGTCTCGGCGCCGTGTTCCTCTTCGAGTTCTTCGGCACCGGCGACCCCGTCGGCCTCATCCTCGGCCTGATGTTCGAGATCATGGGGCTCGTGCCCCTCCTCCTGGAGTTCCGCGCCAGCCCGCAGCGCGCCTTCATCGGCCAGCGCTCCGCGGGCGGCGCGCAGTTCTACGAGGGCGACCGCGCGCGCCGCTCGATGACGTCGCGCGTCACCCCCAACCCCGAGGGAGCCGTACGGCCCGGCGCGGGCGACGTCCTGCTCGCCCTCGTCGTCGCCATCGGCGCCGGCGTCCTCGGGTACTTCGTGGCGGGGATCTGGTTCGCGTCGGTCGCGGCGGTTCCCGCCTGAGGCCGACCGGGGTACAGCTGGCCCTCGAAAGGGATACCCAAGACACCCCAATAGGGGGTTCCGGCTTCGGGTGAAAGAGCGGGTTAATGGACTAGGTCGAACCGAAACGACCTTCGTCAACCCGCAAACCCGAGTACCGCGGTGCCGTCAGTGGCCGCAGTCATGCCGTGCCCCTGAGGAGTCCGGATGCAGCACCCGCAACGTTTTGGCGTCCCTGCGACGTCAGCACTGCTCGCGCCGACCACGCTCACGGCGCCGTCGCTCGAGCAGCGCGTCACCGTCATCCCCGATCTGCCGCTCGTTCCGGCGCGTGCGCTGCTGGCGTCCACGCTGTCGGGCGACCCCGCCCCGCGCGACATCGTGTGGGTCGACCTCTCCGAGGAATCGGGGGACGACCGCGCCTGGGAGGCGATCCGCGCGGCGCTGGCCGAGGCATCCGGAAAGGCCCTCGCGGGCGACCCGTTCGATGCCGTGACCAAGGCCACGAAGGCCCTCGGGTATCCGCTCCTGCTCGTCGTTCACCTCGGCGCAGGGGTGAGCTCGGCGTTCGACGGCCAGCTCCTCGGCCTGCTCGCCGATGCGCCGCACCTCTCGCTCGCCGCACTCTGCCCGGGCCGACGGATGTTCGAAGGCCTCGCTCGCGCCGACCACGGCGGCACCGTGGTTGCCGCCTCCGAGCTCGTGCTCGACGCCGGCGGAGTGCGCCGCTGCGCCGCCATCTTCGGCCTCGCACTCTCACCCGAGCAGGCGCAGGCGCTCGCCAACTCGCCGCTCAGCCTGCCCGACCTGCTGCCCTCCGTGATCGCCTCGCTCAGCGTCGAGGACATCGAAGACCAGGACGACCCCGTCGCCTACCTCCTCGAGGAGAGCGAGCACCAGCTCGAGGTGCGACTGCGCGGAAGCAGGGATGCCGCGATCGACGGCGCGCTGCGCCTCGCCATTCCCGCGGCGCTCACGTCGCGCACGCTTGCCCTCGTCGCGCCGGACTCCGCACTGCAGCTCGACCGCGTGGCACAGGCCCGCCTCGTGCAGCGGGAGCAGGGGGCATCCGGCGCCCGTTACCGCATGGACCCGGTGCTGCGCCGGCTGCTGCTCGCCGAGCTCAAGCTGCGCCACCCCGCACTCGCCCGCGAGCTCGGCTCGGCGGTCGGCCGGTACCACTTCGACGCCGACGAGCCCTTCGACGCCATCGACCACTTCGCCATGGCCGAGGACTGGGACGCGGTGGTCGAGGTGCTCGACGGCATCATGTTCCGCATGATCGCCGAGCAGCCCCTGCAGCTGCACAACGCGATCCTCGCCATGCCCCGCAAGGTGCGCGACGACAACCCGCGCTTCACCCTGTCGCTCGAGCTCGGTTGGCAGCCGCGCGAGGGCCTCGCGCAGGCGTGGGTCTCGATGGCGCGCCGGGCCGCCGGCACGTTCGCCCGCCTGCCCAAGAACATGTCGCCGTGGGACCAGCTGCACGTGCACATCATCAAGACCATCGTCTTCCGGCTCAAGGGCGACCTGCCCGCGGCCCTGGAAGCCGCCGAGGCGCTCGACGACCTGCTCGCCACCGACGACGACCTGGCCGGTCGCCCGGCGACCACGCTCACCGAGGCGCACTACCAGTCGGGCATGACGCGCCTGCTCGCCGTCGATCTCGTCGGGGCGCGTGAGAGCTTCACGACCAGCTACGGGCTCGCCCAGGGCAGCATCGCCGCCGCCGACCGCGCCGCCGAGGCCATCGCACTCGTGCGCGCCCTCGAGGGCGAGGCCGAGCACGCCGCCAACTGGCTCTCGACCCTCGACGACCGCGAGCCCGGCACCGCCGGACTCGTCGCGCACGCGCTCGTCTCCATCGGCCGGCTCGACGAAGCCGACGCCCGCCACTGGCTCGCCCTGCTCGCCGACGTGCGCGACAGCGACGAGTTCTGGGCGTTCGCCGCCCACGCCGAGAACCGCTACGGGCTCTACTGGGGCGACCCGGTCGAGACCGACGCCGGCCTCGACCGCACCTGGGCGGAGCACGGCGACCGCCTCGTCGAGGGCTCGACCGCGCAACTGCTGCTCACGAGTGACGCCGCCGATCTCGCGGTAATCCTCGGTCAACTGTCCCGCGCAGAGACCGCGCTCGAGAAGTCGCCGGCGCGCAGCACCTGGATCGCCGTCTCCCGCGCGCGCCTCGCACTTCTCGCCGCCAATCCCAAGCACGCGCTGCTGTTCATCCTCGAAGGGCAGGCCCGTGGGCGCACCGAGCGCTACGGCCAGCTCGACCTCGCGGTGCTGCGGGCGGCAACCGAGCTCGCGCTCGGACGCGACACGGATGCCACGGCATCCCTGCTCCGTGCCATGAAGCAAGCCGAGAAGTCGGGCGTCATCGTGCCCTTCCGCCTGCTGCCCCAGCAGACGCTCGAGCAGCTCGCGACCCTGCATCCGGATGCCGCGACCTTCGTCGCCCGTCACAAGCTCACTGGCACGAGCTACCTCGCGCCGTACCAGGCAGTGGCGGGAGCGCTCAGCGAGCGCGAGCTCGTCGTGCTGCGCGCCCTCGACCCGGGTGCGACCGTCGAGCAGGTGGCGAAGAAGCTCTTCGTCGCGAGCAACACCGTGAAGGCGCAGCTGCGGAGCATCTACCGCAAGCTCAACGTCTCCACCCGCACGGAGGCACTGCTCGTGGCTGCGGAGCTCGGGCTACTCGACCAGGACTCGCGCTCGGCGTAGCCCTCCGGGGGTGCTCGGCTAAGAGCCGTCGGCCGCCTTGCGGGGCATGAGCACGGTCTCCTCCAGCAGTTCGTCGAGCTTGCCGGCGAGCTGGCGCCGGTCGGCCTCGAGCTGCTCACGGATGCGCGCCTCGAGCCGCTCCTGCTCGTAGCGCAGGCGCTCCTGGGCGGCACGCTCGAGCTCGCGCGACTTGAGGAGGTAGCTCTCGCGCGCGAGGCGCTCGCGGGTCGGGTGGGCGGTCACGCGGGCCAGGGTCGGGCCGAGCTGCGTCTCCTCGTCGACCGGCTCGTCGGCGGTGGACTGCTCCGCGACGGGCTCCTCGGCGGGCTCCTCCGCGACAGGCTCCACGACCGGTTCCTCGACGGCGACGGGGGCGATCACCGGGATCTCGTACACGGGCGCATCGTCGAACTCGGGCTCGGCGGCCTGCTCGGCGACCGGCTCGGCCTCGACGGCGGCAGCGGCCTCTGCCTGCTGGTCGCGCAGCTCCGGGGCGACCGGCCAGTCGGAGATGAGGCGGGGCGCGGGCCACGACGACGGGGCGACGAAGGCGCGGGGATCCGTGGCCTCCGCCACCGGCTCGTGCACGACAGGCTCCTCGGCGGCGACCGGGAAATGGGTCTCGGGCTCGCCGGTCTTGATCTCGATGACGTCGTCGAGGGCGTAGACGGATGCATCGAACTCGGGCTCGGTGAGGCCGTGGGCGGCGGGGTCGGAGTCCTCGAACTCGAACGGTGCCGGGGCCGGCTCCCCCGCCCAGTCCTCGACGCGCGGCATGTCGTAGACCGGCTCGTCCGCCAGGAGGTCGATGACGAACGCGGCGTTCTCCTCGGTGAGCGGCGCGGGCTGCGCGACGGAGAACGATCCGGTGCTGAGCGGGTCGACCGGGTCGATGACGAGGGTGCCGGGCGCGACCTCCGGCTCGGTGTGCTTGAACGGCGGCAGAATCGTCGGCTCGTTGTCGATGGCGGCGAACGCGTCGGCGTCGATCTGGTGGAAACTGCCGAACGCCTCGACGGGGATCTCGTACACGACATCATCCTTGAACTGATTGGCGACGATCTCGGCGAGCTCCTCGGGGGTCGGGTCGCCGGGCTGGGGGGCAAGCAGGGTCACGCGCTCGCCCGTGTCGCCACGGGGAACGTCGATGACGGGGTTCGAGTTCTCGTCGACGGGCTCGAGCACCGGCACCGAGTCGATAATCGGCGCGGGGGCGACTCGGCGGTCGGACGAGAGGATGTCGAAGGCGTTGGGCGCCGGCGCGGGCTTCGGCGCGAATCGCGAGACGGGCTGCTGCGGACGGGATGCCGCGGCGCGCGCCGCGGCCTTCGCTGCGACTCGCGCGGCGCGGGCCGCTGCGCGTCCCGACGTGGATTCGACTGCGGGCGGGGTGATCTCGAGCACCTTCTCCTCCACGGGAGCGGGAACGGCGACGACGGGGGCGACGGGCACCTCCGTGATCGGGGCGGGCAGTGCGGGGGCGGGGGTCTCGGCGAGCTCGACTACCGGCGCTTCGAGAACCTCAGCGACCGGCTCGGCCACGGCGACCGGCTCGGCCACGGCGGGCGCCTCGACCACGGGCTCGGCGGCGCGCACCGCGGGGGCCTTGACCGCGGCACCCGTCACGCGGCGGGATGTGCGCGCGGGGGCCGGGGCCTCGGGGCGCAGCGAGCGGGTGCTGCGCGGAATCTGGTTGAGCACGATCCCGGCTGGGATGCTTCCCCCGGCCGCGAGAGCGGTGAGCGCCTCGGCGAGGGCGGGGCGGGTCGCGGTGCCCTCGGCGACCACGAGGAGCGTCGCCGCTCCGTGGGAGCCGAGCACCGTGGCATCCGTCGCCGTGCTGATGGAGGGCGTGTCGATGATGACGACGTCGAAGCGGGCCTCGAGCTCGACGATGAGGGCGCGCATGCGCGGGGTCGCGAGGAGGTCTGCGGACTTGGCTCGGCGCGAGCCGATCGGCACCACCCAGATGTTGTCGCTCGGGCCGGCGGCCACCACCTCGTCGAGGCTGATCTTGGTCGTGAGCAGGTCGGTGAGGCCGGGGCCAGCATCCACGTCGAAGATCTCGGCCTGGTTCGGTGACTGCAGGTTGGCGTCGACGACGACGACCGTGGTCGCGGTGTCGGCGATCGCGAGCGCGAGGTTCGCGGCGACGAGGGATGCCCCCTGCCGGGGCGCCATCGCGGTGATGACGAAGGTGCTCACCACGTCGCGCGAGCGCACGTGGTCGACGCTCGCCCGCAGGCCGCGGAACGACTCGGCGATGGCGCTCTGCGAGCTCGTGTGCATGACGATGGGGCTCGCCTTGACTCCGCGATCGGGCCGGATCTGGCCGAGCACGGGCCGCTCGGTGACCGCCGCGACGTCTTTCCGGCCGCGGATGCGGCGGTCGAGCGACTCCCGCAGCGAGGCACCGATGAGGCCGATGGCGAGGCCGAGGATCGCTCCCACGCCGAGGAGAAGGGGCGCGTTGGAGAGCGTGGGCGCCGTCGGGAGCGAGGCGTGCTCGATGTTGACGATGCGCACGGGCGTCGTGGCGACGGGGGCCGCGGCATCCGTACCGTCGTCGGCGCCGACCGTGGGGGTCGTCGCGTTCTCGATCTGGTTCTCGATGACGTCGCTGAACACCGAGGAGACGGTGTTGGCAATCGACTTGGCGAGCTCGGGGGTCGCGGCCGTGGCCGTGATCTCGACGATGAGGGTGTTCTGCGGCGCGACGACGGAGACGTGGCTCGCCAGCTCCTGCACGGTCATGTCGAGCTTGAGCTCGTCGATGACGGGCTGGAGCACGAGGCCGCTCGTCGCGACGAGCACATACGAGGCGATGCGCCCCTCCGCCAGGTTCGACGCCTGGAGCGACTGGGTGAGGTCGCCGGTCGCCTCGCTGTTGGTCAGGATCTCACGAGAGGTCGCCGCATAGACGCGAGGCTGGATGGCGCTCGCGGCGGCTCCACCGACGATGCCGACGAGCAGCCCGAGCACGACGAGTGCCCAGCCGCGGCGCAGCACGCCGAAGTATTCGTGGATATCCATTGGGGGGATGGCTCCGGGTTTTCGGGTTCCCAGGAAGCGGGTAAAGCCTGGGGAGGCCGCGATGCGGGTACAGGTGGCCTCGTCATCCAAACTACGGACAACGGGCGTACCCCGGCAAGCGCACCGGGGTTGAGGGCGTGGGGCGGTTGAGGGGTTAATCGCGGGGTTAAGGCACCGTCTCCAGGATGGGCTGGGGTACGAGGGCGGGCTCGGCCGGGTGGTTCATCGCCCGGCGCAGGGCGATGCCGAGCCAGATCATCCCGACGGTGTTGCCGATGACGAGCGCCCACGGCGCGAACTCGCGCAGCCCCGCGAACTCGGCGATCGCGAGGAGCACGAGGGTCAGCGGTACGCCGACCGCGGCGCTGACGGCGATGACGCGCACACGGCCGACGGCCATGAGCCCGACGTTGGTCAGGTACGGCGAGAGCACCCACGAGGATGCCACGATGCCGAACGCGATGGCAGACGACGTGTCGACCGCCACCTGGCCGTGCGTGAGCAGCTCACTGAACAACGGCAGCAGCGCGGCGTACGCAGCACCGGCGAGGATCGAGAGCGCCAGCGTGATGCGGGCGGAGAGCGTGATGCGCCGAGCCAGCTCCCCGCCGCGCGCCGCAGGCACCCAGCCCTGGAACACCTGGATGAGGGGCGACGACGCCATGCCGACGAACTTGGAGAGGCGGTCGGCGAGCACGAAGAGCGGGAGCGCCGGCGGCGCGGTCACAGCGACGATGCCGAGGACGGCGGGGGTGAGACCCGCGTAGAGCCCCGTCGCGACGATGCCGTGGCGCTGCTCGCCGAGCCGCCCGACGATGTTGCGCCAGCGCGCGGCCTCGCGGAAGTCGAGGTGCTGGCCGCGGAAGATCACGTAGCACGAGACCGCGAGCGCCAGCAGCGACCCCGCGAGCTGGGCGAGCGCGAAGTACAGCAGCTCATCGGTGAAGACCACGAGGAGGAGCCCCGCGACGGTGCCGAGGACGCGCGGCACCGTGTCGAGCAGGAGGAAGCGGCCCGGGCGGCCCTCCCCCGTGAAGAACCAGTTGGCCGAGACGCCCGCGAGGGTCATCGCGAGGCCGGCGACGAACGCGACGAACTTGGCGTGGGGCACGATCGCCATCGTGACCACCGCCTGGATGAGCAGCAGGGGCAGCAGGAGCGCCATGCGCGAGAACAGCGAGTCGAGGAAGAGCCCCGGCCGCTTGTCGACGGGTGCCATGGCGATCGTCGCGGGGCCGGTCAGGCCCCAGCCGAAGAGCACGAGCACGCCGATCGAGTTGCCGATCGACTGCCCGGTGGCCATCGACGCCCACGGGTCGGCGCCCGCGACGGCGATGACGATGGGGATCGTGATGAGGCTGATGACGCCGTTGAGCACGACCGAGGCACCGAAGAGCCCGAGCCGTGTGGTCGTCGCCTTGGCCCTCATGCTCTCGACCCGGCGGTGACCGCGGCGGCGCGGGGCAGCGTCTCCTCGACGAGGGCGAGGAGGTCGCCGAGCATGGCCGCTCGCACATCCTCACCGAAAAGCGAGTGGTCGCCGAACGGGTAGTTCGTGACCCGGATGTCTGCGCCCTTGCCCTGGAGGCGGGCTACCGCATCCGGCCCGCGGTGGGCCTCGAAGTTCTCGCGATCGTGCGGGGTGAGCAGAAGCGCAACGGTGCTGGACTCGCGCCGCGTCGATGCCTCGAGGAGCACCGCCGGGTCGTGGAACAGCTGCAGCTTGCTCAGCACGGGCCACGCCCAGCCGGGCAGGATGCCGCGCACGCGCCGCTTGAGACCGCTGAACCGGCGGGTGCCGTTGCGCTCCTCCTGGGTGAGCACCGAGTACTCGCCCGCGCGCAGCGCCGCCGTCTTGAAGTAGTTGGGGCTGAACAGCACGGTCAGTCGCGCGGCACGTCGCTCCGCCATGCGGGCGGCGACCCAGCCGCCGGCGCACAGGCCGGCGTGCGCCACGTCGGCGGTGAGGCCGAGCCCGGCGACGAGCTGGTCGGTGTCATCCACCCACTCCTCGGTGAAGAGCAGGCTCGGTTCGCCGGGGCGGACCTCGGTCGTGTCGCCCGTGACGCGCCGGTCGAACCTGATGGTGCGGTAGCCGCGTTCGGCGAGCTCGCGGGCAGCCAGTACCTGGAATCGGCCGGGACCGACGCGGTGCTCCGCGGCGCCGGGCTGCAGCACGACGACACCGGAGTCGGTGTCGCCCTCGCGCGAGGTCTCAATGACGAAGAGCTCGTCGGGCCCCACCCGCAGCAGCCGCTCGACCACGGGCGTGCCGTCGGGCGCCTCGCCCACGACCGCGCGGTCGGTGACCGTGGGCGTGAGGGGCACGGATGCCGCGGGGAACCGCTCGCGCAGCCAGTCCGCCATGCCTGCGATCGTCTCCTCCGGAAGCACCGCGAGCGAGCTCGGCGCCTCGAGCAGCTCCTCCTGGCCGGTGACGGAGCGGTACTCGGCCCGCGCCGGGAGCGTGCTCCTGAGCGCGAGGGTGGCCGGGCTCTCGTCATTGGCGCGACGGCCGACGATCAGGGTGTCGATGCCTACCGGCAGGGCGTCGGCGGTGACCTCGCGGGCGCGCAGCCAGGCCGCTGCCTCCGGGTGCAGCGTGAGCGAGAGCAGCGCGTTGGGGTCGTTCGGCCCGCCGTGGTCGCCCACGGTGAGCTCGAACAGCGAACGCTGACGGCGCAGGAACCGGCGGCCCGAGAGCTCGGGATCCCAGAGCGCGAGCGCGGTCGCGTCGACGGTGAGGGCCGCCTCGTTGGCGATCAGAGCTCCCGCGCCGAGGCTCAGCAGCGCGATGTTCTCCACGCCGGCCTCACGCAGGTAGGCCGCGGCGCGCGCGATGCTCGACATCCACAGCTCGGGCGAGTGGGCCGAGCCCGACTGGCCGGCCGCGTCGCCCTCGCCCACGTAGTCGAAGCGCAGCGCGGCAACGCCCCGCGCGGCGAGCTCCTGGCCGACGAAGCGCAGCGCGCGGTAGCCGAGCACCTGGTCGTAGCCGAGGGGCGCGCAGATCACCACGCCGCCGACCGCCCTGCGGTCGTCGGGGAGGTGGAGGAATCCGAGGTTCGGCGACTCGGGATCGCCGAACCAGGTATCGATCATCATCGCGGCATCACAGCCCGAGGAGGGCTCGCACGTCCACGGGCCAGGCCTCGAGGTCGGTGCCGTGCGTGCGCACGAGCGCGAGGACCGTGCGCTCCATGCCGAAAGCGACGCACGCGCCGTGCGCGACCTCGCCGTCGGTGGTGCGGATGTCGAAGGCGTGGGTGAGGTGGTCGCGCTGGCAGTTCGCCGACGCGATGGCTGTTCCCTCGTGCAGGTCGCCGTAGAGCGGCACGATGATCTCGACCTTGAGGTTCTCGCGCAGCTGGGCGCTCACGAGCATCTTGCCCGCGCGGCCGAAGAACGGGTCGTTGGCCGGCACGGCCTGCACGGCCAGGCCGAGGGAGGCGAGCAGCGCCACCGACGTGTCGAGCCAGGTGTCGCGGTAGAGCTGCGCGGCGTCGGGGGTGCCGACGAACACGAACTCGCGCATCCGGAACGACTGCAGGCGCATGGGGTCGAACGACGGCTCGTGGCGGAAGCCGTAGCCGGAGAGGTCGTACGTGCCGCCGCCGGAGGGCAGCGTGCCCTCGAGCGTCGCGTACAGCGGGTGGCAGATCGCGTTGGTGAGCACGACGTCGGCGGGCTTCAGCCAACCCTCGTAGGCCCTGCCCTCCTCGCGGGCGGCCAGCAGCTCGCGGTGCTCGCGGTCGCCATCCTCGAAGCTCGACACGATGCCGCTCAGGTCGGGGAACGACGCGATGTAGTCGGTGCGCTCGAAGTCCGCGCGCGGGTACACGGGCGGGAACCGCAGGACCGTGGCGTCGAGCGCGGCGAACGCCTCGCCCAGGATGCGGTCGAGGCCCGCGATCACGCGCTCGAAGTCGCCGGAGCGGCCGTAGATGCCTGGCACCGAGGTGCCGACGAGCAGGCCGGAGGCCAGCAGTTCGTCGCGGAACTCCAGGCGGGCGAGGTCGAGCGCGGTGGGAGCGAGGACGTCGGTCATGTCACTAACCCTTCTGGACCAGGATGAGCCTGGCCGTGTTGGCGATGATGCGATCGTTGTGGACCATGAGGGCGGCGCCCTGCGCGTCGCGGAAGATGCGCGCGACGCTGTGCTTGCCGTCGTTGCGGTAGCCCGAGATGCCCGTGATCGCGAGGGCGGCGAGCGCCACCTGCGCCACGAGCTCCGAGGCCGTCACCTTGAGGTTGTTGATGCTCACCTGGTAGCCGATCGCACCGAACGCGGCGCGGTCGTCCCAGATCGACTCCGTGCGGCGGGTGAGGTCGGCCACGAGGGTCTCGAAGCGCTCGAGTTCCGCGATGAGATCGACGAGCTTCGTCGCACCGGGCGGCACGCTGCCGATCGTGCGGCGGGCGGCCGCGCGCACGTACTGGCGGCTGGTGTCGACGAGGGCGCGCGCCATGCCGAGCCACACGGATGCCCACAGCACGTGGCACACCGGAAGCATCGACTCTGCCGAGATGACGTCGTAGGGCTCGGGGATCACGCGGTCTGCCGGAACTACCGCGTTGAGCTTGTAGCCCATGCTCGCCGTGCCGCGCAGGCCCAGGGTGTCCCAGCCGCCGGTCGCCTCGAGCGCGAGGTTCGCCGCGTCGCACACCACGAGCACCTGGTCGCTCGGCGCGCTGTCCGCGTTGCGGCGGGCGGTGACGAGCACGAGGTCGGCCTCGGAGCCGTAGGAGATGACCGGCGCATTCTTGACGAGCCGCACGGTGTCGCCGTCGAGGTCGACGAAGCAGAAGCTCGTGCGCACGTCGCCGCCGATGCCGAGCTCGGTGGTCGCCGACGCGATGAGCAGCTGCTCGCTCGCGATGCGGCCCGCGAGGATGGCGAGCGACGCAGAGCCGCCGAGGTGGCGGGAGAGGCTGAGCACCTGGCTGTGGTGCATGGCGAACACCATGCCGGTGGAGGAGCACGCGGCACCGAGCTTCGCGGAGATGTCGCCGAGCTCGGTGAGCGTGAGGCCCTCGCCGCCGAGGGCGACGGGGAGGCTCGCGCCGAGCAGTCCGGTGGCGCGCATGGCGTCGACCGCCTCGGCGGGGAAGCGCGCGGCGGCGTCTACCTCGCCCGCGTAGCGGGACGCGATGTCGGCGACGTGGGCGACTCGCTCGGCGAGCGGACGGGCATCCGGCGTCGTGACGATCGTGGTGGGCATTCTCATGCTGCGGCCTCCAGAAGACCTTCGACGGCGCTGCAGATCGCGCCGATGGAGCAGAACGTTGACTTGGTGAGGAGCTCGTCGGGGAACTCGATGTCGAAGGCGTCCTCGACGGCGAGCATGACGTTGACGCTCGCGTGCGAGGTCATGCCTGCCGCGTAGAGGTCGGCGTCGGGGGCGAGCGAGCCCGCGGGGGTGGTCAGTTTGCCGTGGGTGTCGAGCACCCGCACGACGGTGTCGATCATGCTCATGCCGCGAGGGCCTCGGCACCGATGACGGCTGCGGCCACGGCCATCGCCATGCCGCCGTCGTGGCTGAGCGTGAGCTCGATCGTGCCGACGCCGAGTTCGGCGGCGATGCGCGCGGCCTCGCCGCGGAGGGAGACCGAGGGGGCGCCGTTCGGGTCGGCGCCCACCTCGATATCCGTCCAGGGAACCGCGACCTCCGCCGGCACCTTCAGCAGCTTGAGCACTGACTCCTTGGCGGCGTAGCGCGCGGCGAGGCGTTCGGGCGCCTCGCCGCAGGCCGCGCGCTCGGCGGGCGTGAAGACCCGCGCGAGGTAGCGCTCGCCGAAGATGTCGATGCTCTCGACGACGTTGAAGACCGGGTGGATGTCGCAGCCGATGAGCACACCGGGGTGCGCCATCGTCGTGCCAGCTCGGGTGCTGTGCATTGTGGGTTCCTTCGGGTTCGCCGGTGGGGGGGTGCGCGGTGGGTGGCCGCACGCCGGCGAGGAATCGGGTAAATCGGTGAGTGGGTGGCTCACTTCAGATCACGTTATGGGGTACGTCCGGTGTCCCTCGACTGCGGGACACCCGAAAGGGGGCATAGGTGTTCGGGTTAAGGGGCGGGTTAAGGCAGCCGCGCGCGGCGGTGTGCGAGAGTAAGGGCGTGCCCCGCCTGAGCGTCCTGATGCCCGCCCGCAACGCCGAGCGCACCATCGGGGAGGCGCTCATCTCGACGCTCCGGGCGATGCCGAAGGACGCCGAACTGATCGTGCTCAACGACGCGTCCAGCGACTCGACGCTCGAGATCGCGTCGTCCACCGGCGATTCACGCGTGGTCGTGGACAGCGTCAGCGAGAACCTCGGGGTCGCGCTCGCGGCCGAGCGGCTCCTGGCACGGGCATCCGGCGAGTTCATCGCGCGCATGGACTCCGACGACGTGTGCCTGCCGGGCCGGTTCCGGGCGGAACTCGCCGAGATCCGGCGCGGAACCGACATCGTCTTCTCCACCTACCAGCGCATCGGGCGCGGCACGATCCGCCGGCCCGTGCCGCCGATCCGCTTCGGCAGGGATGCCGCGAGGCTCGCGCTTCTCCTCGACTGCCCGTACCCGCACTCGACGTCGCTCGGGCGTGCGGACGCGCTGCGGGCGGCGGGCGGATACCGCGCCGGAGCGATCGCCGAGGACTTCGACCTCTGGCTGCGCGCCGCCGCCAACGGGGCGACGATGGTGCGGCTCGCGCGGCCGACCGTGCTCATCCGCAAGAGCGAGACCCAGGTGACCGCCGCGGTCGGCTGGCGCGAGAGCCTGGCCTACGACCCGGTGCTCGAGCGCTCGTACCAAGAGCTCACCCACCTCGTGTGGGGAACCCGTGAGACGCCCTGGTTCCGCGAGCTCGCCTTCACGCGCGACGGCCCGCTGTCCCCCGCCGGGCGCGCGCTCGTGGAGCCGTTCATCGAGCGCTTCCTCGACACCATCTCCGGTCTCGGCGTCGTCGAGCGGGCCTACCTCCGCCGCCGCGCCCGGCAGGAGCTGGGCTGGCGCTCCCTGTAGCGCGCCATCTCCCCGAGATCGCCGGAATGGCGACCTCGGGGCGGGATCAGGTCGCCGAAGTGGCGATCTCGGTGCGGGTGACCGATCGCACGGGCGCGACGACCGGGTAGAGGCACGCCGCCAGCCCGATCCAGATCGCGGGGGTGGAGAGGTCGGGCACGGCCACGATCGCCGCAACCAGCACACCCGCGAGCGCCCACCCGCCCGGCTCGATCGCGCGGAACCTCAGCGCGCGGCGCAGCGCGAGGAACACGAGCGCCCCGACGAGCGCGATACCGATCACGCCCAGGCAGCTGAGCACGAGCATGAAAAGGCTCGAGGGGCGGTTGCCGCCCAGCCCGATGCCGAGTCCCGTGCTCTCGAGGAAGATCTGCCCCGACCGCACGTTCGACGCCGTGCGGGCGATGAAGCTGTCTGAGTCGGCCTTCGAGGCTGCCGAGCCGACCGTGAACTGCAGGATGATCGGGATCTGCGAGAGCGCGCCCCCGACCACGACCACGGCGGCGATGATCGCCAACGGGCGCACGCCGAACCGGCCCGACCGCAGTTGGCGCACCAGCGCGACGACCCCCGCGAGCCCGAACAGGATCGCGAGGCCGAGCAGCGCGGTGCCCGACCCGTTCTTCACGAAGTCGATGCCCACGAGCGCGAGGGCCAGCACGGATGCCACGCGCCCCGCCGCCCCCGACCACAGCAGCCGCGCGCCGAAGTACCCCGCCGCCGCGGTCAGGTACAGACCGAGCACGGAGGGCTCGTAGAACGTGCCGGAGAGGCGCTCCGGGGTGGCGTAGTTGAACCCCGGCATGTTCTGCAGCAGCGCGTGCGGCCACCAGGGCTCGGCGACAATCCGCACGGCAGCGAGCACGATGGCGACCCACAGCCCCGAGCCGATGAGCCGGGCATCCACGGGGAAGAGTCGGCCCGCCAGCAGCAGGAACAGCACCCCCATTCCCACATAGCCGACCTGGGCGAGATTGCCGATCGACGGATGCAGCGTCGCCATGTTCACGACCTGCGCATCGACGCCCAGCTCGGGTGCGAACACGCGCATGCCCTCGAAGATGCGGGGACCGGCCACCGAGATCACTGCTGCCCACGCCACGAGCGCGACGCCGATGAGGTCGGGCACGAGGCGCTCCTGCCTGCCGGCCGGTGCGCGCCCGAACCTCGACAGCCCGAGCAGCATGCGCGGGAAGGCGAGCACGAGCAGCAGCACGATCGCGAGGTAGAAGAGCGGGAATCCGTTGCCCGCGACGACGATGCCCGCGGTCTGCGGGAACGCGACCGTGGCGCCCACGACGAACTGGGTCCATTCGCGGCGCACCAGCCACACCCCGACGATCGCGAGGAGGGTCACGATGCCGAGGACGGTTACGCTCACGCCGTCCTCGTGCCGACGCGCTTGGCCGGGTTGCCGGCCCAGATCTCGTCGGCGCCCGTCGATTCGAGCAGCACGGCGTTCGCCCCCACGATGGTGCCGTCGGCGACGACGAGGTCCTGACCGGAGCGGAACAGCACTTTGGCGCCCGCGCCCACGGTCACGCGGTCGCCGATGACGACACCGCCGGTCGACTCCGCGGTCTCGGCGACGTACGAGTCGGAGCGGCCGATGACGACACCGGGCATGAGGGTTACACCGGTGCCGATGCGAGTGCGGCGGTGCACGACCAGTCCGACGGCGCCGTGCGCGAGTTCGAGCCGATCGCCGAACTGCACCGACTGCGGGAACTCCACGCCGAGCGACTTGAGCCACAGGTAGGCGAGGCGGCCCACCACGGGCGCGCGGGAGGCTCTGACGAGGCGGTCCTGGAGGCTCATGCGCCTGCGCCGATCGAGCTGCCCACCACTGAACCGTACAGCTCCTCGATCCGGCGGCCGTGCGTGTCGAAGTCGAGGTCGAGGGCGAGCTCGCGCGACCCGGCCGCGTAGCGGGCGCGCGTGGCGGGGTCGAGCAGCTGCTGCATCGCCGAGCGCAGGGACGCGGCATCCGGCGCGGCGAGCACGCCGTTGACCCCGTCGTGCAGCACGGGCGGCGCGGCGATCGTGGTCGAGACGATCGGCAGCCCGGCGAGCACGCCCTCCGCCGCCGCGAGCGGGAAGTTCTCGGGCCACGTCGACGGCAGCACGAGCACGGATGCCGCGGCGAGCGCCGCCCGTCGCCCGGTGTCGTCCAGCCACCCGAGCGCGCGAACGTTCGGCGCGGACTGCACGGCGGACTCGAGCGGCCCGGCGCCGGCGACCCAGAGCTCCGCCCCCGGCAGCCCGTCGCCCCACGCCTCGAGCAGCAGCTCGACGCCCTTCGCGCTGATCAGCTTGCCGAGGAAGAGGAAGACGGCGGGGCCGGTCTCGGCAGGCTCGGCCACCGGTGGGGCGCCGCGCCAGCCGTGCGGGATCACGTCCGTCGTCTCGGGCAGTGACAGCCCCCACTGCACGTGCTTCTCGCGCAGGCGCTCGGTGGGGAAGATGAGCCGGGTGTCGCGCACCGCACGGTTGGTCACGCGCGTGCGCAGGCGCTGCACGGCGGGAGCAGTCTCCACCTCGCGACCGTGGCGCAGCAGGGTCGTCGTCGTGTCGACGAGCCCGTAGTCGTGCACCGTCATGACCGTCGGCCGGCCGGAGCGCAGCACCGCTGCGCCGAACCCGGCGAACCTGTGCACGTGCACGACATCCCACGGCTCGGCGAGCACGCGGCGCACGGGTGGCGCGAGCCGCAGCGATCCGAGCAGGTCGAGGCCGTGGAAGAGCACGGCGGCGGGCTTGGATCCCTTGCGGTCGGGCGGGTATGGCCGCCGGCTGCGCACGACGCGCACCGGCAGGCCCTCGGCCGCAAGGGACTTCTCGATCCCGGGGGAGACCCACCCCGTGACAATGGTGACGTCGTGCCCCTGGTCGCGCTGCCAGCGCGCGAGCTCGAGGCAGTACTGCTCCGCCCCGCCCAGCGGCTCGATGAGGGAGCCGACGAACTGCGCGATCCTCATCGCGACACCACCCCGAGCAGGGTCTGGGCAGTCGCGTCCCACGTGTGACGCGCGACGTTGGCGTAGCCGCGGGCGACGAGGTCGCGGCGCACCGGCTCGTCGAGGCCCTCGACGAGGGCGACGGCCTGCTCGGGTCTGCGGGCGTCGAAGTACAGTGCCCCGTCGCCGGCGACTTCGGGGATGGACGCCGCATCCGAGGCGATCACGGGGCAGCCGAGGGCCTGGGCCTCGACGATGGGCAGGCCGAACCCCTCGTACAACGAGGGGAACACGAGTGCCTTGGCCCCGGCTAGCAGCCCGGCGAGCTCCTCGTCGCTCACGCGGCCCGCGAGCTCGACGCCCGCGATATCGAGCCCGGCCTGCTGCGCGTACACGTTCGAGGCACCACCCGCTCCCACCACGACGACCCGGATGCCCGCTGCCGCGAGCGCGGTCACCACGGGCACGAGGTTCTTGTTGGGGGTGAGGTTGCCCACGCACAGCACGTACTCCGCACCGGTGGTCGAGCGGAGCCGAGACCCGGATCTCGGCTCCGCTCGATCACCGAGCAGGTGCTCGTGGCCGTTCCCGGCCACGGTGAACCGGTCGACACCGAGCACGTCGGCGAGCTCGCGGCGGCTGAACTCCGACACCGTGGCGAGGTGCCGTGCGCGGCGCGACAGCACGCGGTTCATCACCGAGTACCACGCGACGAACCGCCGGGAGAAGGTCTGCGGGAAGCGCGCGGGGGTGGCGTCGTGCATGACGACCAGCTGCTCGCGCGTCGCAAGCGGGGCGGCGCCCGCCATGTTGAGGAGCATGGTGCCACGGCTGCGCCAGGGCAGCTCCAGCTGCTCGAACGGCACACCGCTCAGGCGCGCACGCGTCACCCGCGACGCCGGCAGCCACGACGGCAGCACCGCGTTCGCGGGGGCGATGACACGCGCGCTGGGCTCGAGCTCGAGGATGCGCCGGGCAACCTCGCCCGCGTAGCGCTGCATGCCGCTCTGCCGGGAGCCGAGCCACTTGCCGTTGATCGTGAGCGGTGCGGTGCCCTCGTAGAGGCTCCGCAGCGCCGCCGCCTGGTGCTCGGCGGTGTTGCCCGCGAGCAGCTCGCGCCAGGCCGAGAGGTTGCGCTCCCGGGCCACGGGTCCGCCCACGATCAGTTCGTCGACGGCCGCGGCGACCTGCGCGGGCGTCGTGAGCCCGGGGGTGGCGATCGCGCCCTTCAGGGTCGGCACCTCGCGCGCCACCACGGGCACGCCCAGCTCGATCGCCTCGAGGATCGCGATCGGGAAGCCCTCCCAGTCCGCCGTGTGCACGTAGGCCGCCGCGCCCGCCACCGTGAACTGGGCGGCGGCGGAGGGCAGCCAGCCCGTGACCCGGATGCCACTGCGCTCGAGGTCGGCGCGAGCATCCGTGTCGTCGCCGTCGCCGACCCAGGTCGCCGTCGCGGTCGTGCGCAGCAGTGCCACCACGTCGCGGAAGAAGCCGGGCGCCTTCTGCGCACCGATGCGTCCGACGGCGACGACCCCCTCGGTCGGGGTCACCGCCGCCGGACTTGTGGTGCTCGGAACGTTCGGCACGTACGCGGCGCGCACGCCGAAGCGCGACGCGGTCGCGAGCTCGGCGCGGGAGCACGCCGCGATCGTGTCGGTGTTGCCGGCAAGCATGAACTCGAGGGCGCGCACCGCCAGGCGCACGGCGGGCGAGAGGTCGCGGCGCTCGAAGGCGAAGCAGTGCGGGCTGTAGACGATGCGCTGGGCGGCCCGGTCGCGCAGGGTCGCGCGCACGAACGCGCCCGCGTACGACGAGTGCGCGTGCACGACCGCGGGACACAACTCGCGGGCGGTGTCACGGATGGCGCGGTGCGCGGCGAGCGCTCCCGCGGGCAGGTCGCGCACGCTGGCGAACACGTGCTCACCATCGGAGGCGAACTCGCTGCGGCCGGTTCCGCGCAGCACGTGGTGCTCGTACTCGGGCGTCGCGGCGGCGTAGCGGAGCACCGCGGCTCGCACTCCGGCACCCCAGCTCTCGACGACGTGCAGCACGACGAGACGCCCCGCGCGGTGCGGGGCGTAGGTCGGGCGCTCGTCGACAGAGGTCATCGGTCAGTACGCCCCATCGTGCGCGAACACGGCCCTGGCCGTGCGGAGGAGGATCACCAGATCGCTCGTGACCGACCAGTTCTCGACGTAGTACAGATCGAGCCGGATGCTGTCCTCCCACGACAGGTTCGAACGCCCACTCACCTGCCAGAGCCCGCTCATGCCCGGCTTGACCGCGAGGCGGCGGCTCGCCTTGGAGTCGTACAGCCGCACCTCGCCGTCCACCTGCGGACGCGGCCCGACGAGGCTCATGTGCCCGATGAACACGTTGAAGAGCTGGGGCAGCTCGTCGATCGAGTAGCGGCGGATGAACCTGCCGATGGGGGTGATGCGGGGATCGTGCTTGACCTTGAACAGCGGGGTGTCGCCGTTGCCCTGCTCGGCGAGGAGCGCGGCCAGGTGCGCGTCGGCGTTCATGACCATGCTGCGGAACTTGAGGATGTGGAACGGCTCGCCACTCAGGCCGATGCGCTCCTGGCGGTAGAAGACGGGGCCGGGCGAGGCGAGCTTGATGAGCACGGCGGTCACGAGGAAGAGCGGCGCGAGTGCAACGAGCAGCAGAGCGGAGCCGACGATGTCGAACGCCCGCTTCGCGAAGCGCTTCGGGCCGTCGTACGACGGCGTCTCGACGTGGATGAGGGGCAGGCCCGCGACGGGGCGCGTGTGGATGCGCGACCCCGCGACGCCCACGAGCTGGGGGGCGACGACGAGTTGGTGGCCGGCGTCAAGGCGCCAGCTGAGCTCGTTGATCGCGTCGGCGTCGAGCTCGTCGGAGCCGACGACGATCACGGTGTCCTGGTGCGACTCGGCGAGCCGGGCGAAGATCGTGTCGCGCGTGACGCGGGTGACGGGAACGCCGTCGAGCGTGCCGGTCGCGCCGTCGGTCACCAGGGCGCCGACGACTCGGTAGCCCGCATCCGGCCGCACCGCGAGGGAGGCGGCGAGCTCGCGCACGCCCTCGGTGTTGCCGATGATGACGACGCGGAATGAGAACTCCCCGCGGCGGCGGCGCACGTGCAGCCAGCGGCGCAGGGTCCAGCGCGAGAGCAGGAGCAGGGCTAGGCCGAAGGGGAACGCCGTGATGAGGTAGCCGCGCGCGATGTCGGTCTGGGTCATGGCCGCGACCACTCCGATGGCGCCGAACAGGAGCGCGGTGGAGTTGACGACGCGGCGGTACTCGGTCGAGTCGGTGCCGAGGATGCGCGTGTCGCGCGATCCCGAGGCGCTCAGGGCGATCATCCACGCGATCACGAGGAAGCCCGAGAAGAACAGGTAGTCGATGCCGAGCTCGACGGGCGCGGCGACGAGAACGTGCTGGAAGCCGAACCACAGCAGGTGCGTGCTGGCCGTCGCGACGATCACCATGACGATGTCGGTCACCGTGACGACGCGCAGGAAGGTGAGCGCCCACTCGGTGGGGCGCGAGCGTGCGCGGTGGAGCTGCAGGCCGGGGGTGCCTGCGATCTGCCACGGATATCCGCGGTCGATCGTGTGAGTCATGTCGGGTCACATTCCTCGTCCCGACCGGCACTCGGGAAGACTGCCGGTCGGGTCGTCGGGTATTTCGGGTATGCCGTCCGACAGCTCACGGGGGTAAGCGCTGCCGGCGGGTATCGGCAGTGATCACGTTAGGGGTCCCCGCAATGGGGGACCCCCACTCGGGGGGACGCGAATGCGGAGTAATCCGCTGGCAGCGAGGCGGGTTAAGCGGAGGGTTAACCGTTCACGAGGTCGTGGCGCACGATGATCGCCTCGCGGTCGGGCCCGACCCCGATCGCCGAGATGCGCGAGCCGCTCATGGCCTCGATCGCGAGCACGTAGTCCTGCGCGTTCTTGGGCAGGTCCTCGAACGTGCGAGCCTCGCTGATGTCCTCGGTCCAGCCGGGGAACTCCTCGTAGATCGGCACGGCGTGGTGGAAGTCCGACTGCGAGACGGGCACCTCCTCGACGCGCACGCCCTCGACGTCGTAGGCGACGCACACCGGGATCGTCTCGAGGCCGGTGAGCACATCGAGCTTCGTCATGACGAAGTCGGTGACACCGTTGATGCGCGCCGAGTAGCGGGCGATCGGGGCGTCGTACCAGCCCGTGCGGCGGGGGCGGCCGGTCGTGGTTCCGAACTCGAAGCCCTTCGCGCGCAGCCACTCGCCCGACTCGTCGTGCAGCTCGGTCGGGAACGGCCCGGCCCCGACGCGCGTCGTGTACGCCTTGACGATGCCGATGACGCGGTCGAGTCGGTTGGGCGCGACGCCGGAGCCGGTCGCCGCGCCGCCACTCGTCGAGCTCGACGACGTGACGAACGGGTACGTTCCGTGGTCGACGTCGAGCATCGTCGCCTGGCCGCCCTCGAACACGATCGTCTTGCCGGCGTCGAGCGCCTGGTTGAGGATCAAGCCCGTGTCGGCCACCATCGGCCGCAGGCGCTCGGCGTAGCTCAGCAGGTCTTCCACGACCTCGTCGACCGAGATCGCGCGGCGGTTGTAGATCTTCACGAGCAGGTGGTTCTTCTGGTGCAGCGCGCCCTCCACCTTCTGGCGCAGGATGTTCTCGTCGAACAGGTCCTGGATGCGGATGCCGACGCGGTTGATCTTGTCCGCGTACGCGGGCCCGATGCCGCGACCGGTCGTACCGATCTGGCGCTTGCCGAGGAAGCGCTCGGTGACCTTGTCGAGCGTGCGGTGGTACTGGGTGATGACGTGCGCGTTGGCGCTCACGAGCAGTCGTGACACGTCGACGCCCCGGCTGGAGAGCGCGGTGAGCTCGTCGAAGAGCACCTCGATGTCGACGACGACGCCGTTGCCGATCACCGGGATGACCCCGGGCGTGAGAATGCCGGAGGGCAGCAGGTGCAGCGCGTACTTCTGGTCGCCGACGACCACGGTGTGGCCGGCGTTGTTGCCTCCGTTGAACTTCACGACGTAGTCGATGCGCTCGCTGAGGAGGTCGGTGGCCTTGCCCTTGCCTTCGTCGCCCCACTGGGCGCCGATGATCACGATTGCGGGCATGGTGGGATCCCTTCGAAGTGGTGGGGGTCTTGCAATTCATTATAGGTGACGTCGTAACTTGCACAGTCGTGTGCAATATAATGGCCGGATGAGACGTGACGCCGTGGAGAACCGCGAAGCCCTACTGGCTGCCGCGCGTATCGAGCTCAACCTCGACGCCGACGCCCCCCTCGAGGCCATCGCCGCGCGAGCGGGACTCTCCCGACGCTCCGTGTACGGGCACTTCGCCACGCGCGACGACCTGCTGCGCGAGCTCATCACGTCGGGCGCGACCCGGGTGGCGGGGGCCGTCGCGGGCGTCGACCACGAGCATCCGGTCGTGCGGCTGGCGCTCATCGCGTCGCGGCTGTGGCGCGAGGTGGAGGACATCCGCGTGATGGCGGTGTTCGCGGTGCGCGGCCCGCTCAAGGGCCTCACGGCCGATGCGCTTGCACCGCTGCGCGCCCGCGTCGCGGAGGCGATCGCGGAGGGTGCTCGCGACGGCAGCGTGCGCGGGGATATCCCCGTCGCCCGCCTCGCCCGCCTGGTCGAGGATGCCGCGCTCTCGGCCCTCGCCGAAGCCTCGACCGATGCCATGCCGGGCCCGGCGGCGCACCGGCTCGTCATGCTCCTCGTGCTCGGCACCGTCGGTCTCTCGGCCGACGCGGCGGCCGCGCTCATCGACTCCCACCCCGAACTGGACTGGTCATGATCACCATCACCCTCACCGACGCCGCCATCGGCTCGGGCCTCGGCGCTCCCGTGCCGCCGCTCTCCCTCGAGGCCGGCGCCGGTGTGACCGTGCTGCCCGTCGAGACCGCCGAGCGGCCCCTGCTCGTCTCCATGCTGCTGGGCGGCCGCCTGCGGCCCGACACCGGCAGTGTCGACACCGACCGCGACCGCGTCGCCCTCGTCGACACCCCCGTCGTCGCCGAGCCCGCGCCGGGCGTGACACTGCAGTCGGTCGTCGCCGAGGAGTTCACGTTCGCCGGTCGGTCGGCCTCGCGAGTGGCCGTGCGGGCGTTCCTCGAGCAGCACGAGCTGCTCGGCTACGCGAAGGTCCCGGTGCGCGCCCTGCCGCCCGCCGACCGCGTGCGTCTGTTCAGTGAGCTCGCCCTGCTGCGCGACGGCGTCGAGGCCCTGATCGTCACCTCCCCCGAACGGCACGGCGGCGATCCGGCCGCCTGGTTCGGCACCCTGTCCGCTATCGCCGACCGCGGCATCACCGTCGTCGTCGTGACCGACCTTCCCACCGCGGAGCTGCTCTCATGAGAATCGTCACCCTCGTCCGTTCCGAGTTCGCGCGGCTCGTGTCGAGCCGCATGGGCCTGCTCGCCCTCGTCGCGCTCATGACCGTGCCCGTCGTCTACGGCGGCCTCTACCTGTACGGCAACGCCGACCCCTACAACCAGCTCGACAAGGTGCCCGCGGCGATCGTCGTCGACGACACCGGCGACTACGGCCGGGACGCCGCGGACGAGCTCGTGAAAGACCAGCGGTTCGGCTGGGTGATCGTCGACTCCGACGAGACGGCGGCCGCCGGGGTCACCGACGGCACCTACGACTTCTCGCTCACGTTCCCCCGGGAGTTCTCGGACGACCTCGACTCGGCAGGCTCGACCACCGGTGCCCCCACGCAGGCCTCGCTCGTGCTCACCACGAACGACACCAACAGCTACCTGAGCACGACCCTGGCCAAGCAGGCCGCGGCCGCCGTGCAGGTCGTCATCACCCAGCAGGTCGGGGAGCACGCCGCCCGCACCCTCCTCGACGCCGTCGCCTCGATCCGCACGGGCCTCGTCGACGCGAGCGACGGCGCCGCGAAGCTCACGGATGCCGCGGCCACCGCCGCGACCGGTGCGCAGTCGCTCGCCTCGGGCAGCTCCACTCTCGCCGCGGGCGCCCAGTCGCTCAGCTCGGGCCTCGCGCAGCTGGACTCGCAGGCCGCCACCCTCCCGGCCTCCACGTCCACGCTCGCGAACGGCGCCTCGACCGTGGCCTCCGGCGTGTCCCAGGCCGCAGGGCTCGCGCCGGGCATCCGTGCGCAGCTCGCCGGCATCTTCGCCGGATCGAACGTCTCACCCACCGATCAGGCCACGATCCTGGGCGAGCTCGACACTCTGTCCGGGGCGCTCGGGCAGGTGTCGGGTGGCGCCGCCCAGGTCTCCTCGGGGGCCTCGGCCCTCAGTGCTTCCGCCCCCACCCTCGCGGGCGCGGTCCACTCGGCGGCGACGGGGGCCTCGGACCTCGCCGACGGCGCCTCCTCAGCCTCCGCGGGAGCCGCGCAGCTGAGCGACGGGCTCTCCCAGCTCTCGTCGGGAGCCGCCCAGCTCGACAGCTCCCTCGCCGACGGCGTCGACAAGGTGCCCGCGACCAGCGCTTCTTCCCGAGCAACCTCGGCGAGCGCCATCGCGTCGCCGGTCGCCGTTCACCAGACGGCGATCACCGAGGCGCAGAACTACGGCGCCGGGCTCGCGCCGTTCTTCATCAGCCTCGCCGCCTGGATCGGCATCTACGCGCTGTTCCTGCTCGTACGCCCGCTCTCGCGCCGTGCGCTCACTGCCGTGCGCCGGCCGGTGTCGACCGCGCTCGCCGGCTGGGCGACCCCCGCGGTTCTCGGTGCCGTGCAGATGCTCGCGCTGTTCGCGGTCGTCGTCGGCGTCCTCGGCCTGCAGCCCGCCAACCCGGCAGGGATGCTCGCCTTCATGATCCTCGTCTCCGCAACCTTCGCGGCCATCGTGCTCGCCCTCAACGTCTGGCTGGGGAGCATCGGGCAGTTCCTCGGCCTGCTGCTCATGAGCGTGCAGCTCGTGACCGCGGGCGCCACGTTCCCGTGGCAGACGCTGCCCGCCCCGCTCGCGTTCCTGCACCAGGCGCTGCCCATGAGCCACGCCGTTGAGGGAGTGCGCCAGCTCATGTACGGCGGCAACGATCTGTGGTCGGCGATCCTGCCGCTGCTCGCGTGGCTCGTCGTCGCCCTCGCGATCACGGTCCTGGGCGCCCGCAAGCAGGGCCGGTTCCGCACGCTGCGCGAGCTACGCCCCTCGCCGCTGGCGGGCTGAGCCCGGCTCCCGGCCCGTTCGCACCCCTCGCAAACGTCCTGAGTTGGCGGAACGGCCCAGGGCCAACACCGACTGCCGGGGCGGCGGGCCGGCCGAAGGGTGGCCCGGCCGCGGGACTAGAACGTCACGTGCTGCATCACCCACGCGTGCATCACGACCGCCGCCGCCGCCGACGCGTTCAGGCTGCGGGTCGAGCCGAACTGGGTGATCTCGACTGCGAGGTCTGCCGCGGCGAGCGCCTCGTCGGAGAGGCCCGGGCCCTCCTGCCCGAAGAGCAGCACGCACTCCTCCGGAATCGTGTGCGTCTCGATCGGCACGCTCCCGGGCACGTTGTCCACGGCGACGATGGTGAGCCCCTGCGCGCGGCTCCACGCGACGAAGTCGCCGACATCCGGGTGGTGCAGCACGTGCTGGTAGCGGTCGGTGACCATCGCACCGCGCTTGTTCCAGCGGCGCCTGCCGATGATGTGCACGGTCTTCGCGCCGAAGGCGTTCGCGCTGCGCACGATCGATCCGATGTTCATGTCGTGCTGCCAGTTCTCGATGGCCACGTGGAACGGATGCCGCGTGGCGTCCAGCTCGGCCTTGATGGCCTCGATCGTCCAGTACCGGAACCGGTCGATCACGTTGCGCGAGTCACCGCGCTCGAGCAGTTCGCGGTCGTACCGGGGATCGTCCGGCAGCTCGCCGCGCCACGGACCGACCCCGTTGGTGGAGAGCTCGACGCTCGGGTTGTCCATGCTGGAACGCTACCGCTGTTAATCTCGCCTCATGCCCTGGACACCGGATGCCCCCAACACCGTGTTCGCGGGCGACAACCTGCCCGTGATCGCTGCGCTGCCCGACGGCGCCTTCACCCTCATCTACCTCGATCCGCCGTTCAACACGGGGCGCACGCAGCAGCGCCAGGCGATCACCACCAAGCGCAGCCCGGAGGGCTCGCGCACCGGCTTCCAGGGCCGCAGCTACGAGACGATCAAGGGCACTCTCACCCAGTACGACGACACGTTTGCCGACTACTGGGCGTTCCTCGAGCCGCGGCTCATCGAGGCGTGGCGCCTGCTCAACGACCGCGGCACGCTCTACCTGCACCTCGACTACCGCGAGGCGCACTACGCGAAGGTCGTGCTCGACGCCCTCTTCGGCCGCGACAACTTCCTGAACGAGCTGATCTGGGCCTACGACTACGGCGCGCGCACCAACCGCCGCTGGCCGTCGAAGCACGACACGATCCTCGTCTACGTGAAGAACCCGAAGACCTACCACTTCGACAATGCGGCAGTCGATCGCGAGCCGTACATGGCGCCGGGCCTCGTCACACCCGAGAAGGTCGAGCGCGGCAAGCTGCCGACCGACGTGTGGTGGCACACCATCGTCTCCCCCACCGGTCGGGAGAAGACGGGCTACGCCACGCAGAAGCCCGAGGGCATCCTGCGACGCATCATCCAGGCCTCCAGCGCCCCCGGTGACTGGGTTCTCGACTTCTTCGGCGGCAGCGGCACGACCGGCGCGGTCGCGGCCGCGCTCGGGCGCCGATTCGTGCTCGTCGACCAGAACCCGGAGGCGATCGAGGTCATGCGGTCGCGCCTGCCGGAGGCCACGCGCTTCGATACCCTTGACGCATGAGCGACAGAGGCGAAATCGAGTGCTGGCTCACCGACATGGACGGTGTGCTCGTCCATGAGAACCACCCGGTGCCCGGGGCGTCCGAACTTCTGCAGCAGTGGCGCGACGAGGGCAAGCCGTACCTCGTGCTCACCAACAACTCGATCTTCACGCCGCGCGACCTGAGTGCGCGCCTCAAGGCATCGGGCCTGCACGTGCCCGAGGAGTCGATCTGGACCAGCGCGCTCGCGACCGCCGACTTCCTGCAGTCGCAGATGCCCGGCGGCAGCGCCTTCGTCATCGGCGAGGCCGGCATCACGACCGCCCTGCACGAGGTCGGCTTCATCATGACCGAGAGCGACCCCGACTACGTGGTCGTCGGCGAGACGCGCAACTACTCGTTCGAGGCCATCACGAAGGCCATCCGGCTCATCGGCTCCGGCTCGCGGTTCATCGTGACGAACCCGGATGCCACCGGCCCCAGCGCCGACGGACCCCTCCCGGCCACGGGCGCGGTCGCGGCGCTCATCACCAAGGCAACCGGCAAGGAGCCGTACGTCGTCGGCAAGCCGAACCCCATGATGTTCCGCTCGGCGATGAACAAGATCGGCGCCCACAGCGAGAACACCGGCATGATCGGCGACCGCATGGACACCGACATCGTCGCGGGCATCGAGGCCGGACTGCACACGATCCTCGTGCTCACCGGCATCAGCGACCAGGCCGAGATCGAGCGCTACCCGTTCCGGCCCGACGAGATCCTGAACAGCGTCGCCGACCTGCTCTCGCCCGAGCCGATCGAGTCCGACGCCGACTAGCCCAGCCGACTAGGGCGCTGGCGTCTCGGTGGCCGCCGGGGTCGCCGTGGGCAGTGGCTGCGGCTTGGCGATGGACGTCGTGAATTCCGCACCGCCCGTGCGGTTCGCGAAGCAGTAGAAGGTGCGGTTGCCGCCCTGCCAGTCCTGCTCGTCCGCCGCGAAACTGGCGAGGATCTGGACGTCGTTGGCCGACGCCGTCGCCGCGTAGTCGATGACGGTCGGCGCTGTGCACAGGGATGCCGCGAGCTTCTGCAACTCGTCGACACCCGGGTAGCTCGGGTCGTCAGTGGCCGGGAAGGTGCCCTTGAGCACGAGCTGGGCCGGATGCGCCTGAGTGCAGTCCACGACCGTGAACGTGTCCTCCCACGGCGAGGTGAAGGGCGCTACGCACTCCCCGCCGAGCAGCTGGCTCCAGTAGTACTCGCCGGGCGGCAGGGGCCCGACGGTGGGTACTGCGGACGCCGACGCGGTCGGCTGCGGCACCGCCTGCGTGGGCGCGCTCGCCCCGAGGCGCTGCCCCGCGAGGAACAGCACGATGAGCAGCAGCACCGAGAGCAGCCCGCCGGCGACGCCCATGAGGATCTTCTGCGTGCGCGGGATCGGTGCGCGAGTGCCGGGGGCCGCCCGCGGGCGGTCGACGACGACCAGTTCCCCGCCGGATGCCCGTACCGGCAGCACGGGAACGAGGGTGTCCTCGTACTCGACGAACTTGCTCTCGCCGAACAGCGAGTCGAGCGCGTTCACCTCGATGCCCTCGTCTTCGGGAGCGCCCAGCCCAATCGGCTGCGCGCCGAACACCTCCGTGACGCCTTCGATCGCCGGATCCACCGGCGCACCGAACCCGGGGAACTCCTGCCGCGCGAGCTCGGCGCCGCCGAACGCGACCGTGGGCGCCGGGTCGACGGGTGCCGGGCGCTCGGGCTGCACGGGAGTGGCAACCGTCGGCACATCCCAGCCGGGCGTCGGCGCTGGCTCCTCGGGGGCGGTCGGCTGCTGGCCGAACAGGCCCGCGAGCGGGTCCGCGGGCGGAGCGGCGGGGGCAGCGGGCGCCGTCGGCTCGACGAGGGGCGCGGGCGTGGCCGGCGGTGCTACGGGCGGAGTGACGGCGGGCGGTTCGGGAGTGGAGCCGCCCGGGGTGAGACCCCACGAGAAGCCGCCGCCGGAGGCAGCGGGCGGTGCCGGTTCCACCGGCGGCGTGTAAGGCTGGGCGGGGATGTACGGCGTCGTGGGCGGCGTCTGCTCCTGTGCGGGCGGCGTGACGGGCGCGGCCGCTGGGGGCGTGGCGGCGGGCATCCCCCGACGGCGCTGTGGCTTCTCGGGCTCGTCGTCGCCGAACTGGCTGGCGAGCCAGTTCGCCGGATCGAGGTCGTCGTCTGACATCAGGAGAGCCCCAGGTCGTCGAGCCCGATCGCGGCGAGGTACGGGTAGCCCGCGGCCTCGATGCGCTCCCGCGCGCCGGTGTTGCGGTCGACGACGACGGCCACGGCGGCGATCTCGGCGCCGACCTTGAGGAGGGCTTCGATGGCGGCGAGCGGGGAGCCGCCCGTCGTCGACGTGTCCTCGAGCACGATGACGCGCTTGCCCGCGAGGTCGGGGCCCTCGACCTGACGGCCGCGGCCGTGGTCCTTCGGCTCCTTGCGCACGACGAAGGCGTCGTAGGCGAGGCCGCGCGCGGCGCCCTGGTGCATGACCGCGGCGGCGATGGGGTCAGCTCCCATGGTGAGCCCGCCCACGGCGCTCACGTCGGCGACGTCGGCGATGAGGTCGAGCATGACCTGGCCGATGAGGGGCGCGACCCGGTGGTCGAGCGACACCTTGCGCAGGTCGACGTAGTAGGTGGCCTTCTTGCCGCTCGTGAGCGTGAAGTCGCCGTGGAACACCGCATCGGCGGAGATGTACTCGATGAGCTTCTGCTTGGCGTCGGTCACCAGTAAAGACTACTGAACCGCGCGGCGGCCGATCAGGACCCGATGCCCCCGAAGACCACGAGGGTGCTCGCCACGAGCACGGCGACGAGGGCGATGACGGTGATGATCACGGCACTGCGGGTGTCGTTGCGATTCGCCGTGGCCGCGTCGTCGTCGAGGAACTCGTCGGGTTCGGGCACACCTGCACTGTAGGGGTGCGGGGGGCAGGTTGTAACCGCCCCATTAGGGGGAGGAACGCTCGTGTCTCCCGCCAGGGATAGCCTTAATCCATGCGCGTGGGCACCTGGAATGTGAACTCGATCCGAACCCGAGTCGGCCGGGTCGTCGACTGGCTCGTGCGGGAGGATATCGACGTCCTCGCCATGCAGGAGATCAAGTGCACCGAGGCGCAGTTCCCCTACGACGCCTTCAGCGAGGCGGGCTACGACGTAGCGCTGCACGGGCTCAACCAGTGGAACGGTGTCGCATTCGCGAGCCGGCTCCCCCTCGAGGACGTCACCGTGGGCTTCGAGACGGCGCCCGGGTTCGGCAAGCTCCTCGACGACGGCACCCTCCCCCGGGAGGCCCGCGCCCTCGGTGTCACGGTGGCCGGCGCCCGGCTGTGGAGCCTGTACGTGCCCAACGGCCGAGAGCTCGAGAACGCGCACTACCCGTACAAGCTCGAGTGGCTCGCCAACCTCGCTGCCGAGACCAAGGGCTGGCTGGCGGCCAACCCCGAGCAGCCGCTCGCCCTCATGGGCGACTTCAACATCGCGCCCCTCGACATCGACGTGTGGGATATCTCGCTGTTCGCCGGCAAGACCCACGTCAGCCAGCCCGAGCGCGACGCCTTCGCGGCGTTCGAGGCCGCCGGGCTCATCGATGCGCTGCGCACCCGCGGCGTCGAGGGCTACACCTACTGGGACTACCAGCAGCTCCGTTTCCCCCGGAACGAGGGCATGCGCATCGACTTCATCCTCGGCTCGAAGGCGTTCGACGATCTCGTGAGCGCGCCCAAGATCCACCGGGAGGAGCGCAAGGGCGACGCCCCGAGCGACCACGTCCCGCTGACGGTCGACCTCGCCCTCGACACCGAGGATGACGACGACCGCCCGATGTTCCTCTAGCCCGGCGGGTTGAGTGGCGCGCTCTGGCGCGCGTATCGTAACTCTCTCCGCGCGGGTTTCGATACGGCCGCGGGCGGCCTACTCAACCCGCCTCACGCCAGCAGCGCCGCGATCACGAGCAGCACCGGGAGTGACAGCACCGTGGTGATGAGCACGACGTCCCGCGCGAGGATCTCCCCGCGCTCGTAGCGCTGTGCGTAGTTGAACACGTTCTGCGCGGCGGGCAGCGCCGCGAGCACGGTCACGACGAAGAGCGGTTTGCCGCTCAGGCCGAACAGGAAGTGCCCGACACTCCACGCGGTCAGCGGCATCGCGACGAGCTTGAGCGCCGACGCGAGCAGCACGTCGCGCCGGGACGAGCCGGGTGCCAGCGGGCGCTGCCCGTGCAGTGACATCCCGAAGCTGATGAGCACCACGGGCACCATTGCAGCGCCGATGAGCCGGAACGGCTCCATGACGGGCGCGGGCAGGTGCACGCCGAACACCGCGAACAGCACGCCGACGAACGAGGCGATGATGATCGGGTTGGTGAACGGCTGGGCGAGGATGCGCCGCAGCGAGACGCGGCCGCGATCCTGGATGTCGAGGATCGTGAGCGCGACCGGCGCGAACACGAGCAGCTGCAACAGGATGACCGGGGCGGAGTAGGCCGGATCCCCGAGCACGTACACCGCGACCGGGATGCCGATGTTGTTCGCGTTGACGTAGCCCGACGCCAGTGAGCCGACCACGGACTCGGATACGGGCCGCTTCCACACCAGCCGCGCCACGAGGGCGAACGCGATGCCCACCGCGGCGGCGGCGATGAGCGACACCGGCAGCAGCGACGAGAAGAGCACGTGAACGTCGGCGTCCGCGAGCACCGTGAAGAGAAGCGCGGGGGCGAGCACGTAGAACGCAATACGCCCGATGACGAACCGCCCGTGCTCGCCGAGCACCCCGGAACGGCCCACGATGTAGCCGATGAGGATGATCGCGCCGATGATCGCGAACCCCGTGAGCACACCGACCATGCGCCCAGTCTCGCGCATCCCCCTAGGATCGAGGCGTGGCTGACGGGGACGAAGACAGGCTGGCAACGAGCAGGGTGGTCACCACCGTGTTCGAGCAGATCCTCGAGGCGGTGCACGAGGGCACCCTCCTCCCGGGTGAGCGCATCAGCGACGCCGTGCTCGCGGCCCAGTTCGGCGTCTCCCGCACGCCGGTGCGCGAGGCCCTGCAGCGGCTGCGCGAGATCGGCATCATCGAGGCCTCACCGAGCCGGTTCACCCGGGTCGCGGTCGTCACCCCGGAGCAGACGGCGCAGGCGTACGTCGTGTGGCTCGCCCTCTACCGCGCGCTCGTCGAGGAGGTGGTACCCCGTGTCGCCGAGGGCACCTTCGAGCAGCTCGAGGAGGATCACGCCCAGTTCCTCATCGCGCTCACCAAGCTCGACCTGCAGCGCATCGCCACCACGAACTTCCAGTTCTTCAGCCGCCTGCCCGCGGAGTCGCACAACCCCGCCCTGCAGCGCGCCATCGTCTCCGTGGTGCACATCGTGCGCCTCGGCAGCCTCCACCTTCCCGAGTACATCGACCTCGAGGCGCTCGGGCGCGCCCAGGGCCTCCTGCTGGAGGCGGTGCGTCTGCGCGATGTGATGTTCGCGCGCGACGCCCTCAAACTCCTCGCCCAGATCGAGGTGCCGCAGGACTGATGGACGAGATCATCATCGACGACGACAGGGGGAAGGCACCCCGCACGTGGGATTTCCTCCTCACCGTGTTCCTGCTCTTCCTGCTGCTCGTGCTCACCGCGCTGTTCATCGTGCTCGGCTTCGGCCTGAGCGTGGGCTCGCTCGGCTGCGCGGACTCGTCTGAGGCGTGCAACGGCACGGTCATCAGCATCGGCGTGCTCATTGCGACGGTCGGACCGGCGGTGGTCGCCCTCGCGGGCCTCGTCACGTCGATCGTGTTCATCGCGCGCCGCCGCGTCTCGTTCGTGGTGCCGCTCGTCTCGTGCTTCGTCGTGTTCGGGCTCTTCGCCCTGGGCGCGTGGCTCGTGCGACTCGCGGTGCCCTAGCCCTCGTCCTCCATGCGGCGCACGGCGAGGCCGTCGCCGCCTTCCGCGACCTCGACCAGCACGGTGTCACCGTCGCGGATCTCGCCCGCGAGCAGCGCCCGCGCGAGCTTGTCGTCGATCTCGTGTTGCATGAGCCGGCGTAGCGGCCTGGCGCCGTAGATCGGGTCGTAGCCGCGCTCGGCGAGCCAGCTGCGGGCATCCGGTGTCACCGCCAGCTCGAGTCGTCGGCCGGCGAGGCGCTTCGCGAGACGTTCGATGTAGAGCTCAACGATGAAGCCCAGGTCGTCGGTCGACAGCGGGGCGAACACGACGATGTCGTCGAGACGGTTCACGAACTCCGGCTTGAACGCCTGGCGCACGAGCTCATTGACGGCGGCCTTGCGCTCCTCCCACGGGATCTCCTGGTCGGTGATGTACTGGCTGCCGAGGTTGCTCGTGAGGATGAGGATGACGTTCCTGAAGTCCACGGTGCGACCCTGGCCGTCGGTCAGGCGGCCGTCGTCGAGCACCTGGAGCAGGATGTCGAAGACCTCCGGATGCGCCTTCTCGACCTCGTCGAGCAGGATCACCGAGTACGGCCGACGCCGCACGGCCTCGGTGAGCTGCCCACCCTGCTCGTACCCGACATAACCGGGAGGGGCACCGACGAGTCGCGAGACGGAGTGCTTCTCGCCGTACTCGCTCATGTCGATGCGCACGAGGGCCTTCTCGTCGTCGAACAGGTACTCGGCGAGCGCCTTGGCCAGCTCGGTCTTACCGACACCCGTCGGCCCGAGGAACAGGAACGAGCCGGTCGGGCGGTCGGGGTCGGAGATGCCCGCGCGCGTGCGCCGAACAGCCTCGGAGACCGATCGGACGGCGTCCTTCTGGCCGATGAGCCGCTTGCCGAGCTCGCGCTCGAGGTGCAGCAGCTTCTCGGTCTCGCCCTGGGTGAGGCGGTCGATCGGGATGCCCGTCCACGCCGCGACCACGGACGCGATGTCGTCCTCCGTGACCGAGTCGTTGACCATGCGCTCCCCCACGGGCTCCGCCGACTCCGCGGCCTTGATGGAGGCCTCGATGCCGGGGATGATCTCGTAGTTGAGCTGGGACGCCTTCTGGTAGTCGCCGGCCCGCATGGCCTTGTCGAGCTCGATGCGGGCGTCGTTGAGCTGCATCTTGAGGTCGCCGACGCCGGTGAGCGACGCCTTCTCGGCCTTCCAGCGCTTCTCGAGCTCGGCGAGCTCCTCCGATCGCTCCGAGAGGTCGGCGCGCAGCTTCTCGAGCCGCGCCTTCGAGGCGTCGTCCTTCTCCTTCTTGAGGGCGAGCTCCTCGATGCGCAGGCGGTCGACGGCGCGCTTGAGCTGGTCGATCTCGACGGGCGACGAGTCGATCTCCATCTTGAGCCGCGACGCGGCCTCGTCGATGAGGTCGATGGCCTTGTCCGGCAGCTTGCGACCGGTGATGTACCTGTTGCTCAGGGTGGCGGCAGCCACGAGGGCGGCATCCGTGATGGCGACCTTGTGGTGCGCCTCGTAGCGCTCCTTGAGCCCGCGCAGGATCGCGACGGTGTCTTCGACCGAGGGCTCGCCCACGAACACCTGCTGGAAGCGGCGCTCGAGCGCGGCGTCCTTCTCGATGTACTGGCGGTACTCGTCGAGCGTCGTGGCGCCGATGAGGCGCAGCTCGCCGCGCGCGAGCATGGGCTTGAGCATGTTCGCGGCCGCGACCGACCCCTCGCCGCCGCCGGCACCCATGAGCGTGTGCAGCTCGTCGATGAAGGTGATGATCTGGCCGTCGGAGTCGTTGATCTCCTTCAGCACGGCCTTGAGCCGCTCCTCGAACTCGCCGCGGTACTTGGCGCCGGCAACGAGGGCAGCGAGGTCGAGCGAGACGAGCTGCTTGTCTTTCAAGGAGTCGGCGACGTAGCCGGCCACGATGCGCTGGGCCAGACCCTCGACGACGGCGGTCTTGCCGACGCCGGGCTCGCCGATGAGCACGGGGTTGTTCTTGGTGCGGCGCGTGAGCACCTGGCTCACCCGGCGGATCTCGGCGTCACGACCGATCACCGGGTCGAGCTTGCCCGAGCGCGCGATGTCGGTGAGGTTGACCCCGTACCGCTGGAGGGCGGTCTGCTGCTCCTCGTCGGTTGCGGGAGCTCCCTGCATGTTTGCCATTGGACCCTTTCAAAACTTGAGTGGATGTGACTCAATTTTAGCACTCGCGACATGCGAGTGCTAGTTCCGAATCGACGCCGTGACCGTGAACTTCGGCGTCCGCGCGATCTGCCGGGTGGGGCCGATCACGCGCTCGAGAGTGGGTCGATAGGCCAGGTGTGAGTTCCACACCGCCCAGAGCTCGCCGCCCGGTCGCAGCACGCGGGCCGCCCCCTCGAACAGTGCAGTGGAGACGCCCGGATGCACGGCGGCCCCCACATGGAACGGGGGGTTGAGCAGCACCAGGTCGAGGCTGCCCGGCGGCTCGCTCGCGAGCGACTCGTCCCGCGTGACCGTGATGTCGAGCCCGTTCGCCTCGGCCGTCAGGCGGGCGGATGCCACGGCCGCCGCCGAGCGGTCGGACGCGATCACGCGCGCTCCCGGAGCCCTGCGGGCGAGGTGCGCCGCGAGAATGCCGGTGCCGCACCCGAGGTCGGCGGCGGACCGGTACTCCGGCAGCCGGTCGAGCACGGAGATCAGCGCGCGAGTGCCGATGTCGATCGAGGTGCCCGCGAACACGCCTCCCGTGGCGACCACCCAGAGGTCGCCGTGCAGCTGCCGCCTCGGCTCGACCTCGGGGCCGGGGCGCGGCCCGCGGGCGACGAGCACCCGCGACTTCTGCCGCGCGTGCGTCACGTCGAGGGTGTCGAAGTGGCGAAGCAGCACCTCGTTCATCGTGACGGTCATGTGCTTGAGGCGGCCGCCCGCGTAGACGACAACCTCGGGCGAGGCGTACGCCGCGATGAGTGCCGCGGCCTGCTCGAGGGCCTCGAGCGAGCGGGGCAGGCGCAGCAGCACGAGCGTTGCGCCCTCGACGAGCTCACGGGTCAGCGGCAGTGAGACGAAGGAGCCACCGTGGTGATCGAGCCCCTCGCGATTCGCGGCGAGTGCGAGCTCGCCCGCGACGGAGTCCTGGTGCACGCGCACGCGGGAGGCCCCGCGATCCAGTGCGCCGAGCGTGAGTGCGCCGTACTCGTCGCCGATGACCGTGACCTCGCCGTTGAGCCGCGCGGCGGCCTCGTCGAGGATCAGGGTGTCGGCCGCATCCCACGCGCGAAGCTCGTCGGCCTCGAAGTCGGGCCAGCGTCGCAGGGAGTCCAGCGAGAAGGTCACTCGCCCCTGCCGAGCTGGCGCCAGACGACCACCGCGTTGTTGCGGCGCACCCGCTCGCCCGCCCGCAGGGAGACGACGTCACCCTCGGTGCCCGCCGCGAAGACGCGGCGCCCGGGGCGCGCGAGCAGCTCGTCGGCGAGCGCGTGCTCGAGCTCGCGCACCCGCTCACTCAGCGCGGCGACCTGGTTCTCGAGCGACAGGATGCGCTTGATGCCCTCGAGGTTGAGGCCCTCCGCGCTCAACGCCGCGATCTCGCGGAGCTGGGCGACATCGCGCAGCGAGTAGCGGCGCGACTGCCCGGCGGTACGACCCGGGCTCACGAGCCCGAGTCGGTCGTACTGCCGCAGCGTCTGGGGGTGCATGCCGGCGAGCTCCGCGGCCGCCGCGATGGCGAAGACCGGGGTGTCGGCATCCATGTCCATTAGTTCGCCTTCGCCCGCTCGATCAGGTCTTCGCGTGGGTTCTCGTTGGGCATCGCCTTCGCGAATGCCTCGAGATGTTTGAGCGCGTCGGCGGTCAGGTGCGACGGCACGGCCACCTGCACCTCGGCGAGCAGGTCGCCCTCGCCCTTGGCCGAGGTGACCCCCCGACCCTTCACGCGCAGGATGCGACCGCTGGGAGTGCCCGCGGCCACGCGCAGCTTCACGGGCTCGCCGCCGAGCGTGGGCACCTCGATGGTCGCGCCGAGCGTGGCCTCGGTGAACGTGACGGGAACCACCACGCGCAGGTTCTGGCCGTCGCGCTCGAAGACCGGGTGCTTGCGCACCGAGACCGTGAGCACGAGGTCGCCCGGCACGCCGCCATCCGGGCTCGGCTCGCCCTTGCCCTTGAGCCGGATCTTCTGGCCGTCGGTGACGCCCTCGGGAATCTTGACGTTGATCGCCTTGCCGCCCTGCGGCTGCAGCTTGATCGTCTCGCCCCTGATCGCGGTCACGAAGTCGAGGGTCGTGTTCGCAGAGACGTCGCGGCCCTTGGTGGGCCCGCCCGCCCCGCGGAACCCGCCGGTCGACGTTCCGAATCCGCCGGCGCCGCCGAACATGCCGCCGAGCAGATCCTCGAAGCTCGCGCTGGACTGGGTGCGCCCGCCCTGGTTGAACAGACCGCCGAAGACATCCTCGAACCCGCCGCCCTGGGGGCCGCCCGCCTGGAAGCGGGCGCCCGAGCCCATGGCGCGGATCTGGTCGTACTCCTTGCGAAGCTCGGGGTCGGAGAGCACCGAGTTGGCCTCGCTGATCTCCTTGAACTTCGACTCGGCCTTGGCATCACCCGGGTTGGAGTCCGGGTGGTACTGCCGCGCGAGCTTGCGGTACGTCTTCTTGAGGTCGGCTTCCGACACGTTCTTGTCCACGCCGAGAACGGCGTAGAAGTCCTTGTCGAACCAGTCCTGGCTGGCCATCGTGCTCCTACTCGGCGGGGACGAAGACGGCGACCTTCGCCGGGCGCACCAGGCGCTCGCCGAGCAGGTAGCCGGGCTCGATCACGTCCGCGATCGTGTTGACCGTGACATCCGGGTTGGGAAGCTGCACGACGGCCTCGTGGAAGGCGGGGTCGAACGGGTCACCCTTCTCGCCCACCTGCTTGAGCCCGTACTTCTCGAACGCGCTGCGGATCTTCTGCGCGACGATGGTGAGCGGTGCGCCCTCGACGAGGTCGCCGTGCGCTTCCGCGCGGGCGAGGTCGTCCATGGCGGGCAGGAGCGAACGGATGACCTCCGAGATGACCGCGTCGCGGTTGGCCTGCCGGTCGCGCTCGACGCGCTGCCGGAAGTTCACCAGCTCGGCCTGTGCGCGGAGCATGTCCGTGCGCATCTCGGCGACGAGGTCGGTCGCGGCTTGGTCGAGCAGCGCCTGGTCGGCGTCGCTGATGTCGTGCTCGACGACCTCCTCGGGGGCGGACTCGTCGTCCGCCTCCTCGGAAGGCTCGCGAACATCGCCGGTCTCGGGGTCGATCCTCCGCTTGTCGCGGATGACCGGCTCGTCATCAGGTGCTTGCCCTGAGCCCGTCGAAGGGTTCTCGTTGTCAGCCATTTACTTCTTGGGCTCTTCCTCGTCGTCAACGACCTCGGCGTCGACGATGTCCTCGTCGCTGCCCTGCTCCTCGGCGGGTGCGTCACCCTCGGGAGCCGTGGGCTCCTGCTGGGCCGAGTAGATGGCCTGGCCGAGCTTCTGCTGGCTCTCGGTGAGCTTGTCGAACGCGGTCTTGACCGCGGCCTCGTCGTCTCCGGCGAGCGCCGTCTTCAGCGCGTCGACGTCGGCCTGCACGTCGCTCTTCACGTCGGCGGGGAGCTTGTCCTCGTTGTCCTTGATGAGCTTGTCGGTCGAGTAGGCGAGCTGCTCGGCGGTGTTGCGGACCTCGGCTGCCTCGCGGCGGGCCTTGTCCTCCGCAGCGTGCTCCTCGCCCTCGCGCACCATGCGCTCGATGTCCTCCTTCGACAGCGAGCTGCCGCCGGTGATCGTCATCGACTGCGCCTTGCCGGTGCCCTTGTCCTTGGCAGACACGTGCACGATGCCGTTGGCGTCGATGTCGAAGGTCACCTCGACCTGCGGGATGCCGCGGGGCGCGGGGGCGATGCCCGTGAGCTCGAACGTTCCGAGGTTCTTGTTGTCACTGGTGAACTCGCGCTCGCCCTGGAACACCTGGATCGCCACGGACGGCT